>JBDNHU010000154.1:0-5972 GCA_041688615.1 Mariniblastus sp.
CTCAAAGGTGCAAACGCAACACGCATTTCCTCCAGTTCGGCTTCTGTCAGCGGAAGGTCCTCGGCAGCAATCGTAACCGCTTTATTGGGATCGATTAAGGATGGATTTCCTTGCAGTTGCATTTGGGCATCCAACAAAAATGTAGAGCGCGCCACAACTTGGTCACCAGCGTTGATCCCTTGCAAGATCGCGGTCATTCGGTCGACCGTAGGCCCCGTCTTGACTTGTCGTAATTGAAATTCTCCCGGTTGAATTTCCACGTAAGCCACTGAAGTGTTTCCTACCGAAAGTAAACTGTCGCGGGGGACAACCACGGTGGCTTGCCCCATGCCATCATCCGTCAATAAATCGACTTGCAATTTTGCCCGAGCGAATTCACCTGGCCGCAATTTTCCTTCTTCATTTTCAATGACCACGCGGACCCCCACCGTTCGCGTTTTCGGATCAACGCTAGGCGAGATAAAATCGACTTTGCCTGCAACGCTTTCGGAATTTAGCGACTGGGTGGAAGCGATCACCGGTTGGCCAAGTCGGATGGAACCGGCGTCTTCTGGGAACAGTTCCAGCACCAGCCAAACTTTGCGAAGATCCGCCAGTTGATAGATGGGTGTTCCTGCGGTAACGTATTGACCCTTTACAGCGAACTTCTGAATCACCGTTCCGCTAATGGGTGCTTTCAATTCAAATCGCCGTTGCGCTGATTTGGTTCGCTCGATTTCTTTCACCTGAGCGTCGGTCAATCCCATTTCAATCAGTCTCCGTCGCGAACTAGCTAACAGGTTCTCGTTCGCTTCGGCGACTCGGTTATTTGCCGCTTGATTGATGTCTGCATATTCCAATGTCTTGACGTACTCGACTTGAGCGGAATAAAGATCAGGCGAATAGAGCAAAGCCAGTGTTTGCCCCTGTTCCACTTCGATCCCTGTGTAATCGGCGTACAGTTCTTCGATGCGACCATCGATATAGGCAGACAGGTTTTTCATGTTGCTTTCGTCGAAAACAATTTCACCAACACCTGCGATTTCGCGACGAAGTGTCTGGGTGGTTGCCGTGACCGTCTGGATGCCAGCGACACGACGAGACCTGGGATCGATTTGAATCGTCGACGACGGACCCGCACTCGCACCCGCTGCTGGCACCAGTTCCATCCCACAAACAGGACAACGCCCCGGTTGAGTGGTCGGCGGAACACACATCATCGGGCAGATGTATGTGGTCGCGGTCGCGGTCGCTAACACTTGATCATCTTGTTGATCACTCAGGGCAGACTGGATCCAACTGTTTTGCTGTGCCATCCCAAGCATGGCAATCCCACCCGCGAACGCAGCCAAAATGAGAATGGGAGTCAGCAATATTCTGGTAAATCCTAACGCTAGGCTCCAAGCAGATTGCTGCGATCGATTGTTATTTTCGGACATAGGTGTACTCGTATTCAAAACGATAGCCACAGCGGAACGCCGTACCCGACTGGTAGCGGTGCAGCGAAACGGTAGGTGAAAATGGAACAGCCAGACGAACAGATAAAGTGTCTGAAGAAAGTCTCATCAACGGATGAGAACTAAATGGTTACCGCTGGAGAATTCTGACCCAAGCGCATACCATTACATGCCGCTACCGGCCTAACGCCGAAATCGTGACAGAAGCGCACAGGTCTCGGGTGCGGTTCGGACACAAGCGGTGCTAGGCCCACAAAGCGTTGGGGCCTTAAAAAAATTGGCTTGCACCCAAGGCACATCCGGAAAGGATAAGCAAGCGATCGATACTTGATTCTGAACCGAAGACTGAATTGGCGGCAGAGTCGGGAGACGATTTGGAGTGTCTTTTCTAACTGTGCATTGACAGCCATCACATTGGCACGCGTCACGGTTTGGATCACGGTTTGGATCACGGTTTGGATCACAGCAGCAACCGCCCGATTCGCTCGATGTTTTTCTGACAGCGACCCGCGAAGTACTACTGTTTTCACTGGCACTGCAGCAATCGCCTTGGGATTTGATTGCATTGTCCTGAAGTTTAACGCTGGTCTGTAATTGGGTCTGTAACTTGGTCTGTAACTTCACTTTAACCGAGCAACACGTTTTAACGGGCTGAAGGATGGTTTTAACAGGACTGGGTGAGGCCGCTTTTGATTCAATCGCCGCCCCCGCGGTTCGACATTCGCAACCGCCATGCACAATCGCCAGTGGCCCAGCAGCGATACACAGCGCGGTGAACCAGATGATCACAGCCTTAGCGAATTTTCGACAGGAAAGGGCTCGATTCAATGGACTAACGATTCTAAGAGTTTGCCCGGGATGGAAGTCACCGCACTTGAAGTATAGCCCAAAGCCAGGTTTAGCCAAAGCGGAATTATCGCTGAATGCCTTGCGAATTCCAGTCAAATGCCGTCGCTTGGGCCAGCGTCGGGCGAATCAGGCGAAGAAACGCCTGGCTTTTTCGGTACGAATCTCACGTAGGCCTGGCTTAAGGCACGCTGCTGATGCTGTTCTACTGACACAACGGGCCAATAATTAACCCGCAGAAAATATCCGAGCGGCGGATTGTCATTTCAAGTCCGCTTGTAGTTGCCCGATACTTCGAACCAGAGAAGACAGTTGTTGATTGTACTGCGATTGAAGGTTCGCCTGGGCAACCCGATATTTTAGGACCGCACGCCAGTTTTCCATTAGTTGCACGAACGTAATCTTGCCATCGGAATAACCTGTGATGGTTAGATCCAACGTTCTTTCGGCCTTGGGGATGATATCCTGTTGCAACAAACCTAGAGTGCTTTGAGTGCTTTCAATTTGGGCCGTCAAATTGAAGACTTCTTCGGCGGCTTTGTCCTGCATGGACGCGTAACGGTTTTCTGCTGCCCGCAAATTGGCTTGTGCTTCGCAGACGCCCGCCTGAATGCGATTCTTGTAAATCGGCAAATTGAAACCAATCCCCAGAACCAACGCATCATCTCCATTTCGCACTGGACTGATTCCGTTGCTGGACGTGGCAATCCAATTCAAACCAACCGTAAAATCTGGCTTGCCGGCCAGTTCCGCCAAATGAACACTCTTTCGATTTCGATTAATTGCCGCTAATTGCATGTGCAGATCCGGGCGCAGCATCGCTGCCTGTTCCAGTAATTGTTCGACCGAAAACTGACGAGAATTCTGTTCCAGCGTGTCACTGATTTGCAAGTGAGTGTTCGGGGCCAGATGAAGTAAGCGTGCCAGGCGAGTTTGGTAGGTAATTCCCTGCTGCCGAAGTTGAGTCAGTTGGTTTTCGATTGATGACTGTTCCACTTGCACGTTGAGGACATCTTGTTGCGATACCGATTGCTTGACTTCGTATTGCCGCAGAATCACCTCTTCAATTTGCGCAAGAGTCTTCTGATCTTCGACCACGATCTGGATCGACTTACGAATAAATAGCAATTGGTAACAAGCGGAACGAATGCTTTCGGCCAGTTCAATCTGAACTTGTGCTAGATTTGCAGATGCAGCTGCGACTTCCTCTTGGATCATTTCCGCTTGAGTGGATCGTCTGTCGGCATTCGTAAACTTTTGATTCACGCCTAAAGAAAAAGTTTGTTCACCTGCTGCGGTTTGGACGGGTGCAAAAAACGTATTGGTGCTGACCATCGGGTCGGGCAACGATCGCACTTGCGCAATGCGTTGCCGAGTGGCTTCGATCTGATAGCGAGCCTCGGCAACGGCCGGATTTCCGGCCAGACCTATCTGAACGTAATCTTCAATCGATCGATCGTTTGGAGTCAATTGACTGCTGGCAAAGACATCTTCCTGATTCGACTGACGTTTTTCCAGACCCGTCGCTACCGTATGTATCTGCGACGGTTGGGCAGGACCAAGAGATTCGCGTTGCGTGCAACCCAAAACAGGGTCGACCCAAGAACCGCCAACCCAAAGAGAAGTCAATGTTGCTAGAGCGATACCGTTCAGCAATTTCATAAGATTGACCTTTAAAACGAATGGCATTTCAGCCGCGAACGATCCCTCCATTAGTAATCGTCGATATTATCTACCCAGGTCGATCAGAATCTTATCAATCGACTCTGTTTACCCAACCGTCAAACTTGGCCTCGACAACCGCACGCTGGACCTGGCATTCCATTTTACGACTTGCAAATCGCTTCAAAACCAAACGGCTCTTGGGTAGATCGGGCAGCAGAGTCAATAAACACGGCATTCAGATGACCATTGTGGCTTACTTGGGACACAAGTGTTTATTCCTTCAAGCCTACCCACCTCATCATCTCGGCGGTAGCATAACGAGCGGACGGACGGTTTCAAAATTGCTTGCATGCTGGCTAATTATTGTGAGGACTCCATGATGTTCGCTCGACGGATCATCACGCTGCTAGTCATTTTGGGTAGTGCCGTTGGCTGCGGTCGATCGGAACCCACTGAAAATGCCAATCTTATCCAGCCATCATCGGCGGTTGAACAAAAATCTTTGAATCGACCATCAGAACAGGTATTAGAAGGCAATCAAACGCTTCCAGGGACCGCCCGCGATTCTTCGCTTGCCATTTTCAACAGAAGAATCTTACCAATTTTTCAGTCCAGCAAACCTTCTAGTTGTGCAGAATGCCATCTAAGTGGTGTCGACCTTAAAGAATACATTCGACCTAGCCAGCAACAGACCTTTGCCTCGTTGGTCGACGCTGGTTTGATCAACGTGAATCAACCGGACGACTCAAAAATTCTCACATTTATTCAACGTCGCCCTGAACAAAAGAGCCTCTTGATCGAAGAAATTCGCGAGCAAGAGTTCGAGGCCTTTCGTGCCTGGATCCAGGCCGCAGTGAGTGACAATGCTTTGATCGCTGACGCAGAAGTTCAGACGATCGGCTCGAAATTTTCGTCCGACGTAATCCGCCATGGCAGAAAAGATCGGGTGCTGGAATCCTTCGTCGAAAACGTATGGACCGAGGCCGGGCGTTGTACCGCGTGCCACTCCCCGGACACCAATCAAGAACAGGTAAAGGAGCACGGAGAACAGGTGTCATGGATTTCGGTCGGCGACCCGCAGGCGACATTAGACTACATGGTGGACGTCAAACTAATTGATACCGATGAACCCGAGAAGAGCTTGCTGTTGATGAAGCCAACGCTTCAGCTGCCGCATGGTGGCGGACAAAAGATGGTAATTGGGGATCGAACCTATAAACAGTTTCGCCGCTTCATTGACGATTACACCGCCATCGTCGAGTCGCGTTACGCCAAGTCAGATCAATTGCCCATACCAAGCCAAGAAGTTTCCGTCGTTACCGACATTTGGATGAAGATCGAAGGCGTCCCAGCAGAATACGACAAAATGCTGCTGCAAATAGATCTACACCAGCAAACAGACTCTGGCTGGTCGGCGCTGCCGGTGGCAACCGCAGATCGTCCGGTGTTTGGTGGTGGCAATTTGTGGCAGCACTCGCTTAGCCTTCTGGCGATTCGAGAGACGGACTGGGCTAATCAGCTTTCCGCCAAGAAGCTGCCGCCGGGCAATTACTTAGCAAAAATCTACGTCGATCAAAACGATAAACTCCAGAAGAATTTCAACGCGGAATTAGGCGAAGGCGAATTTATTGGCCAGGTCCAGGTAGAAAGCCAATGGCCAGCCGGTTACGGAAAAATGACAATCATAAAGTTCCCCTCCCCGTAGCGATCCCCCTTCGATTCTTGGTGAAAAACCCATTGCCTGGGTGGGCGAAACCGTTTTGCCACGAATATCTTTACTGGATACCAAGTGCCCATACCTTTTCAAGTTATGCTCGTTGGGAAGTTCCGGTAAGCACGCTGTGTGAAATCTGACTTCTGGCAAATCGTCTATTTGGGTTTCATGCGACTAGCCTAGCCAGTTGCTATGGCTATAATAGAAGCTCAAGACGAATATCCGGTGGGAGAGTTTTCTGGCAGGCTGATTGTGTTTGAGTGAACCAAAACACTCATTTCAGCTTGGTCTAAGAAACGCCGAAGGTGCAA
>JBDNHU010000155.1:0-3885 GCA_041688615.1 Mariniblastus sp.
AGGGGCGATCCAAGGTCAAGTTTCGCGTGAATGTGCGAAAGTCCTGTAGTCGGTACTTGATCGATACCTGATAGCAAAGCCGCTGGGTGGCTCGAAGTCGCCGGGACACTTGCGAAGCCAGGAAGCTTAACGCAGACTGCAAGAATTCGGTATCGTTGACATCGTCATGGAACGTCCGCTCGTGACCAATACTCTTGGCGTTATGGTCTGGGATCACTTTTCGATCGTCGATGGCGTTGGCTAAATTCCACAGGTGTTGGCCAAGTCCACCGAATTGTCTTTGGCAGCGTTCGGAGCCAAGATTTCGTACGTCACGAATGTTTTGGATTCCAAACTTGTGCAAGCGTTCCAAAGTTACCTTGCCCACGCCCCACAGACGCTGGACGGGCAACGGGTCTAAGAACGATTGCAATTGTTCCTCCCTAACCTGGACGAACCCGTTTGGTTTTTGCAGATCGCTGGCGATTTTTGCAATAAATTTTCTGGGTGCAATTCCCACGCTACACGGCAGGTTCAATTCGTTTCGAATATCGTTTCGAATACCCTGTCCAATCGCCGCCGCCGACCCAAACAATTTGGCAGTGGCAGACACGTCCAGGAACGCTTCATCTAGGGAAAGCGGTTCAATCGTTGGCGTGTACCGCAAGAAGATTTCGCGAACCTGTTTTCCAACCGTGGCATACTTGCGCAGGTCCGACTTGACGAACACCAAGTTGGGGCAAAGTCGCGCCGCCGTGGTGCCAGCCATCGCACTGTGCACGCCGAACTTGCGAGCCTCGTAGCTGGCGGCTGCGACAACGCCGCGACCCTTGGCCGAACCACCCACGGCGACAGGTTTTCCCTGCAAGTCCGGGTTGTCCCGTTGTTCAACGGACGCAAAAAACGCATCCATGTCCACATGAATAATCAGCGGTGGGTGAGGCTGTGGGTTCATTTGTTGGGCCAAATTCGAATTGTTACTGCCGAAAGAGATAACACGAACGCAATTTGCAGCAAGCAGATCCCCGCCACTTGATCACCAGCCCCAGCATGTAGATCGCCCAAAATTCGCCGTGGCAGTGTATCGATTCCGGCGGGTAGGGTTGCGAAACTTGCCGCCAGATCACCGGCCCCCAAAATTGTGGCCACCAGCAAGAACCCAAGATGGGCGGGAACATTCGCCAAAAGTCCCAGTTGTGAAAAGCGGGTCCAGGCACTGGCGCCCATCATCTTCATGTCATCCTCTAGTTCCAGCGGCTGTTTGCGAAACAGTATTAACCAAAACACCAGTCCAAAGCCAAGATTTTTCATGACAATCGCCATCACTGGCCCGATCACTGACGTGGTTGCCGCGTAGCTAAGCCAGGTTGAATCGCTAAGAAATAACACTCGGTACCACACCAGTGAAACCATCGGGGCCGGGATCGCCAGGGACAATGCACTGACCAATAGCGCCGTCGCAGTCCACCACCAACTACGGCGCCCCAGCCACGACCAGGGTACCGCCAGTCCCCAAACCAGGGTCGCCGACAGCACTCCAATGATCAACGACCAGCACACCGCTCCATAGTAATCTTGGGCACAAAACCACAGCATATTCAGCACATTGGAAAAACTCCATTGCCGTTGGACCGTGCCGTCGACCTGGACGATTCGCAGTCCCGATCGAATCAACAGATTCAGCCAGTTGATCAGTTGGGGCAATAGAACGATAACCGACAGCATCGTGAGCGGAACTAGTTTGCGATGAAGTGGAATCTGGCCTTGGTTCACCGAGTCGACACTGGGTCGGGCGGGAAACCATTGGCGAAGTGCAGAAACGGCCAATAGAATCAAACCCACGATGATCATCAACAGCGGGAACAAGGCCGCCAAACCCGAGTCCGTGGTGGATTGCGTTTGAAACTGGGCGGGGGTTCCATTCGCAGTAGCACCACCCTGCCCTGCCTCAAGAATCGGGACTGCATTTTGACCGGGCCAAGGACCTTCTTGCATTTGGGCCAGTTGTGAAAACCATTCCAAAGTGCCCAGTGATGAAAGTGAATCGTATTGTCCCAGCGAAAAGCCCAGGTACCAAACTTCGGCCCAGGTTCGAACTTGGTAGACGTCGGTCACCTCGAATTGTTCAAACACCTTCAAACCCACCAGCAATGCGGCCGAAAGAAAGATAGCCAAATGAGTCGGTACCGAAATTCGCCAGAAGTTGGTCCATGCACTCACTTGTGTCGCAGCGAACTGTTCAGGGTCGGTCGAGATGACGCTGCGTCCGGCCAGTAGCGTCAGTGCGACCCAGGGGGTGTTGGCTAGGCCGTGAATCAAGATCACCGCCAAGTAACCGTCGATCCACCGAGTGTAATTGATCGACGTTGCTGCCGACCACCAACTCAGGCGCCCCCAAAGCGAGTCCCAGCCCGAAATTTGAACGATCAAGGGCGTCGCCAGCCAAGCGATCAGCAGACTAATCCAAAATCTTCGCCATGGAACATCCGTCCAGCCAACGATCCAACCGGCAATCGAGCCCAACGACAAACTAATGGCCAGCGATCCCAAGACGACGAAACTTGAATTGGCCAATAACTTGGGATAGCCACCAAGCAGCAGCGAACCAACGCCGCCTAATACGACCAGCATCGCACCTAAAAACACGAGTCCCAACATTGATCTGGGTCGAGGTGAATTCATCCAGTAGTCCAATTCAATTGCCTGGTCGTGCTGCAAACGTCGTCGGCGTTCCACCGATCCAAAAAAAGTTTCTGCGGTAGCTAAATCAGTCCAGTTGGAAGTGACGGTCAATAAAATAATAGAATTTGCTTACTTCCTCCATTTCAGCCTGTTAGAATGATTTAAATGGTAACGTCTGAATTACGTACCTACAATATTGGCCGCGTGTTTGCCAAATACGATCTTGAAGACGTGCAGGCTTGATCGCAGACAAGATGGGGGGAGGGGTTTCTATGATTCAACAACATAAAAATGCACATTATTTTCGACCGAGAAATGGATTTTCGTTGGTTGAACTGGTGGTTGTGGTGGCCATTATTGGACTATTGGCTTCGCTACTTTTGTTCGCGCTTAATTCAGCGCGGGTCAGCAGTCGAGCGACCACGTGCGGTAATCATTTGCGCCAGTTTGCGATTGCTGCCCTTAACTATGAAAGTAGCAAAAAACATTTGCCGCCCGGTACTTTGGGGTTTGGGCGAATGGAACCTTTCGATTCTTATTATAACGATGAAGCGTCGCCCCACTATCGCAAAAAGGCGTCCCACTTATCCTTCCAAGGATTGTTACTGCCTTTCATGGAACAAGCGTCGATCAGCGACCAGTTGGATCGAAGTTTGTTTAGGAATGTGTCTGGTGTGACGAATCCAGAAGTCCTTTGGTACGCAGAAGCAGCCGGGTTTGTCCACGCGTCGGAAAATCCACCGAATTACACGTTCTGTCCAGCCCACACCATGCCCAGCCAGGATGACCAATTCATTGTGTATGGCGCCCAGCCGGTTTGGCGCAACGGCGAAGACATGTTTGCGAACGAAAGCTACAAAGTATTTCCTGATTCTTTACTGCCAGTTTCGAATCATAAAGGCACCAACTATTTGGGGTGCGCTGGGGTGGAGGCTGGATTTACACCTGGGCGATTGTCAAAGGGGTTTCAAGGTTCAATGTCCGCCGGTTCGTTTCGTCGTTTGGCGGAAATCCGCGATGGGACCGCGGCGACCTATCTGGTAGGCGAAACGCTGGGGTCGGTTTGGGAAGACAGGCGAATCCGTCAAAGTTGGTTGATCGGCGGTTTAGCGCGAGCCCGCGGCGAGGTTCCCTGGGGAGAAGATGCTGCCGCGTTTGTGGGCATACCCAGTCTGTATTTGGGTGATCGTGTCTATGCGTCGGCGGCTGGTTTTGGGTCCATGC
>JBDNHU010000156.1:0-10842 GCA_041688615.1 Mariniblastus sp.
AACGGACCGGTCGGATCACGAATGTCAGTGTCGATCAGGGCGATCGAGTCGCATTGGGGCAAGTCCTTGCCCAGCTGGATACTGATTCGGTAGCAGCAAGCCTGTTAGAAACCGAAGCCCAGTTGGCTGCAGCCAAAGCAAAATTAGCAGAGTTAGTGGCTGGGCCAAGGGTTCAGACGATCCAAGCGGCGCGGGCTCAGGTTGCCGAGCAGACCGCTCAAGTGCGTTTGGCGGAAACACAGTTTCAACGCACGGAATCACTGAAGGGATCAGGCGCTATTTCGAAGCAGGAATACGACGATGCTCGGTATCAACTAGCAGCCGTTGAAGGTCGCTTGAACGTGGTGAACAGTCAGTTAGAGGAATTGGAGGCGGGGACCAGGGTCGAGCAGATTGATGCTCAAAAAGCCAACGTCGCCCAATTGGATGCCGCCGTCGCTGGACTGAAGGTGGACATTGAGGAGAGTTCGCTGCTGGCTCCGTACGATGCCATTGTTTCTAAACGAATGTTGGACGAAGGAACCATTGTTCCAGCCGGTTCGATTGTGCTGCGTTTGGTAGAAAGTTCGCAAGCGGAGGTCTGGATCGGTCTGCCTGCAGATACGGTCAGCACTTTGGAAATCGGTGCCCCGTACTCTATCAAGATTGACGATGATCAAATCTACGAATCTACGCTTCGAGCGGTTCTTCCGGAACTGGATTCTGCGACGCGAACTCAAACCGCAATTTTTCTACTACCAAATTCCACGGGCCCAGATCAAACGGTTCCGGCCTTTGGGCAGTTGGCAAGACTTCAACTCAGTCGCCAAGTGGACCAGGTAGGTTTTTGGCTCCCGACAACCGCGTTAAGTCGAGGTCAACGAGGGTTATGGTCGGTGATGGTTGTTGACAGCCTAGGGCAAGCGGCCGGGCAAGGTGTTCTGCAGCGTCGAGATGTCGAAGTTTTGCAGGTGGACACCGAACATGTGTTGGTGCGCGGGACGATCGAAGCGGGGCACCGTTATGTCGTATCGGGTATTCATCGTGTCACGCCGGGGCAGCAAGTGACCCTTGATGGCAGCGGCAACGCGAAAATGATCTCGCCGTAGTTTGGCCGGGTTGCTTTCTAGACTGGGGCGAACCCGTGCTTCCCTGCCCGAACCCGGGGGCCGTTTCCTTCGGAAGCTAGGAAGCTCAAAAGCTCAAAAGCTCAAAAGCTCAAAAGCTAGGAAGCTAGGAAGCTCGCATCGAGTACGCGTTTGCATTTTTTTTAATCACATTCGGTTTGCTGAATCTAGACCCAGAACTTATCTCATGTTGAATCTATTCTATCGAAATTCTCGACTCTTAACGCTGGTTGTGTGCTTGATCCTGGTCGCTGGGCTGTCGTCGATGATGGTCATGCCACGCATGGAAGACCCGCTGCTGACCCCTCGAGCGGCCAGTGTCACCACCGTTTTTCCAGGTGCGGACGCAGAGCGGGTCGAGTCATTAGTTACCGAAAAGTTAGAAGATGAACTAGACGAAATTCAAGAGATTAAGGAAGTGCGTTCGACCAGTCGGGCGGGGATTTCGTTTCTGCAAATTGAATTAAGGGACGATGTCTACGCAGGCGAAGCTCCTGCCATTTGGTCCAGAATCCGCGACAAAGTTGATGACGCCGCCGTATTGATGCCCGAGGGAGCGTTTGAGCCTGAATTCGATGAAATTGACGTCAAGGCATACGCGCTGATCACCACGTTGCGCTGGGATATCGATTCGCCACCTAGCTACGCAATTTTACGCCGCCTGTCAAAACAATTGGAAGATCGTATCGCAACGGTGGCAGGCACGGAGAAGTCGGAATTGTACGGCGATCCCGGCGAAGAAATTGTGGTCACGTTGAATCAACAATCGGCCGTTTCGATGAACTTGACTGCCGAGCAGATCGCCGGTCAATTGCAGGCCAGTGACGCAAAAGTTTCGGCCGGTCAGATGAGAAACGCGTCCGGTGATTTACTGCTGGAAGTTAGCGGCGAAATGGATACCCTGACTCGGATTGGAAAGACGCCGGTACAATTTGGTAGCGAGGGCAATTTTGTCGAACTCTCGGATATTGCTACCATCGAAAAGACGATTCCTGATCCGCCATCAAGTTTAGCTTTGATTCACGATCAGGCTGCGGTTGCATTGGGTGTTTTGGTTCGTTCGGATGCCCGCATCGACACATGGACTCAGGCGGTGATTCCAGTCGTTGAGCAGTTTCGTTCGGAACTGCCCCAAGGAATCACATTGGATGTGATCTTTCAGCAGAATAACTATGTGGCTCAGCGTCTGAGTACTTTGGTTTGGAATCTACTGCTTGGATCGTTGGCCGTGGTTGCCGTGATTTTTGTCATGATGGGGTGGCGGAGCGCGTTGATTGTAGGGTCGGCTCTGCCACTTTCCAGCCTGATGGTCTTGACCGGCATGCGCGCGTTGGAGATTCCGATTCATCAGATGTCGGTGACTGGATTGATCATCGCGTTGGGGTTGTTGATCGACAATGCGATTGTAGTTGTCGACGAAATTACTCAGAAGCTAAAAGAAGGTTATACACCCGCAGATGCCGTGACTAAATGTGTTCAACATCTGGCTGTCCCGTTGTTGGGGTCGACACTAACGACGGCCTTGGCCTTTGGGCCGATTGCGTTGATGCCCGGTCCTGCCGGAGAATTTGTGGGGTCGATTGCGATTAGCGTGATCTTGGCGGTATTGAGTTCGTTATTGTTGGCGTTGACCGTTGTGCCGGCCTTTGCTGCGATAGGCATCCGCGTTTCGGAAGATTCAACTCAAAGAGTTTGGTGGCAAGAAGGTGTGTCCAGTTCTGGCCTGACGTCTTGGTATTCCAACCTGCTGGATTTTCTATTTGCCAAGCCAGTGCTTGGTGTCGCGGTGTGTCTTATTTTCCCGGTCTTGGGTTTCATTGCCGCTTTCAACCTATCGGAACAGTTTTTTCCGCCGGCTGATCGAGACCAACTGCAAGTGGAATTGGAATTGCCTGCCAATGCGTCAATGTCCGATACAATCTCGGTCGCGCGGCAGATTCGCCAGGAGATGATGAAAGAACCCACCGTAACCGAAGTTCATTGGTTCTTTGGCGAGAGTGCGCCGGTTTTTTACTATAACGTCATTCCCAATCGGAAGAATCAACCGCGTTACGCTCAAGCGTTGGTGCAGCGGACCACGGCTGAAAATGGAGAGGCGTTGATTCGACGTTTGCAGCAGAAACTGGATGAACGTTTCCCTCAATCCCTGCCTCTCGTGCGGCAATTGGAACAGGGGCCTCCGTTTTATGCGCCAGTAGAAGTTCGCTTGTTCGGGCCGGACGTGCAGCAGCTTCGTGATCTTGGCGATCAAGTTCGCCTGATTTTGACTCAAACCCCTCGAGTGGTTCACACTCGATCCGAACTTGCCGAACCGCTCCCCAAGGTTACCTTTGCGGTGGATGAGCAAAAGGCCCGCTTGGCGAAATTGAATCATGCAGCGATCGCCAATCAATTGAATCAAACCTTGGAAGGTGCGACGGGCGGAACGATTTTGGAGTCAACCGAAGAACTGCCGATTCGAGTCCGAGTGGAGGGGACGCAGCGTTCAAACTTGAACCGTATTGCCAGCTTGGACTTGTTGCCAAGCGGTGAACTGGGTGTTTTTCAAGGTGACAATGATCGCTATCAGGGAGTGCCCATCTCAGCGATTTCGGAAATGACTTTGGATCCAGAGATTGCGGGCATCCCGCGGTTTAACGGGCGGCGGATGAACGAGGTGCAAGCATTTATTTCCGCAGGCGTTTTGCCCGCGGAAGTCTTGTTGGACTTTCAAAAACGTCTGGCTGAATCAGGTTTTCAATTACCGCCAGGTTATTCAATGGGTTACGGTGGCGAGGCGGCCAAGCGTGACGACGCAATTGGCAACTTAATGGCAAACGTGTTCGTCTTGTTGGTGCTGATGGTGGCGACGCTTGTGCTTTCCTTTCAATCGTTTCGCATGGCATCACTGATCGGCGCGGTTGCCATACTTTCGGTTGGCTTGGGCATGGGTTCACTTTGGTTGTACGGGTACCCGTTTGGATTTATGGCGATTGTGGGCACAATGGGTTTGATGGGCGTGGCGATTAACGATTCGATCGTGGTCTTGGCGGCGATCAACGATGACCAAGAGGCGAAACGTGGCGATCGGGTTGCTCTTCGTAATGTGATCGTTAAAGCCTCCCGGCATATTATTTCGACTTCGCTGACCACGATGGCAGGCTTCGCGCCCTTGGTTTTTGGAGGCGGTGGTTTTTGGCCTCCGTTGGCGGTTTCGGTGTCCGGCGGTGTCGGTGGGGCTACCTTGCTGGCGCTGATCTTTATTCCGTCCGCCTATCTGATACTCATGTGTCGCAAGGTGGAATCGGAATCCGAAGAGGCCGCGCAATCAGAAACCACTCAGCAGCTAGAACTCCCGCTGCAGCCGTCCGAAGAAGATTTGGTTGTAGCTTGAGGGATTCGTGGATTGAGGGATTTCAAGCCGAGCGTTAGCCACTGGAGCGAACCGAAAATAGATCTTTCAGGTTAAACGTGTGGGCTCTGGCGAAGGCTTCTTCTGGCGGCTCAACCGTAACGCGAATGAATCGGTTTCATGCACCAACAGGGCTGTGACGTTTTGGGCGAAGCGGCTGGCCGATCTTGGTTCAAGCAGTTGCACGGCGTGCGTTTATGGGATTTCATCGCTCTGAGGTAAGGCCGCTCCCATGTTTCCACTGATACTATTCTGGGCGCGAATCATCAACAGTGCAAACGACTGACCCAGCAAAAATTGACCCTCGGCGTTGTAATGAACCGTGTCCTTAAGTAGCGGCATGCCAGTGGTCGATTGCATCCAGACGTTATTGATCGCGTCCACGTGTTTAGAATTCATGTCGGCATTGACCATCGATTGACGCAGTGGATCTCGATGCGTAAACCGAGCCAGAGTCGGTGAATGGGCCAGCACTTGCCCAAAGACCAGAGGGACCTCGGTTGGACCTAAATCCTCTTGCCATCTTTGTTTAAGCAGGGCCAAACTTTCAGCATAAGAGGTCGCAGAAATTTCATGCTTGGCATCTTGTTCACCTTGCATCCACACAAGACCCGCAACCTTGAAATCAATGTTTGCTTGGCTTAGTGCTTGGGTCGCTGATTTAAATCGTTGCATCATCGCTTGAAAGTGCACGCCGATGTTTGGATCGTCAGCGGACAGGCCGGGATAGAAATTTTTTCGCATCGGACTTGGGGAACCGCCTACCCATTGGTTGCCATCCCATCCATGATGCAGCGGTTGCCCACTGGCGGCGAACTTAACCAAGTAGATCGTTTGGTCGGGGCGAAGTTGGCTGATCGCTTTGGCAAAACCTAATTCGGGGCCCAGTTCGCCCTTACGGCTACTGATCTTCGTCGTATTGGGATCTAGTTTTTCAAATGCAGACCCGTTCCAAAAGAAGACGTGGTCTAAAGGATGCGTTAGCGGGGCTGGCAATTGGTCCAGTTTCCCGATTCCTTGCATGTTGGACTGGCCGGACAGGAAGTAAACTTCGGCCATGGATGAAGTCTGTGCCATCACGGTCGCCGCTGACGCAAACCAACCGCAAATCAGCCAAGTCACGACCGTTGCTCCAACTCGCCCAATTACATTCGGACTGTGCTTGCCCGTGTCGAAGTGCTGTCCGGTATAAAGGCTCTTCATGATCGAAGTCGATCTCTATTCAAAAGAAAAAAAGTTTCAAGAGAACTGCGCGGCCTGCGGTGGTACCCGTGCACGAGTTGCCCCAGACGCAAGTTGCCCCAGACGAAGCCGTGGATGTGAGTCCAAGAAAAAAGTCGTCCACAAGCCCCAATTAGGCGCTCGTGGACGACTGATATGATGGGAGAACTGGGTCGCGTTGGGCGAAGCACTTAGGGTGTTTTGGTTGCCTTGTTAAAGGCGTCCAAGCCACCTACGACCGGGATTTCGACAGACGTGCCGTCCAGATCAATTGTCAGTTCTGTTCCGGCCTCGGGCCACAGCGTAAAGTCGCGATCGCTGGAGAAAATCATCAAACCAATTTGTTGCCCGGCAGGAATGATTTGATCGTCCGGTTCCAAGCTAAAGTTCACCTCGTAAAAGTCGCCAGGCACCAATGGCTCGCTTTGTGTCAGCGATTGATGATTCTGAGGATCCGCCCAACCGCGAGTGATCAGGTTATCGTTCAGCTTTTGCGAATTGGTGATCGGCAACGAAACCATCCAAATGGACAGATTTGCCGCTGATTTGCTGGATGCCAATTTGATCTTGATATTCGAAGTGCCAGAAAGGTGCAGCAGTTGCTGCAACTTGGGGGTGGCAAACAACAAGCGATGGTCCGACGATTCGGCTTTCGCCAATGCATTACCGCCAAAGGCAACGTCATCGATCAATGTTTCAGCAGGTTGTTTGGTTGTGCTGGGTTTTACGCTAAGTGCACCTAGCTTCTTTCCGCCCGCGATCAAGTGTAGCTTCACTGGCGAAGCTTCGGGGTGTGGGTAATCGGTATAGGCAGTCGGCGAATTGCGATCCGCGTCTTCGCGCACGATCATCGACCGCGGGTCATTCTCGACGCCGTTCTCAATACCATGAAGGTACCGAGTGAACCAACGATTCATTTGCTTCAGTGGCGGAGGCCCACCGTGACCTCCCTGGTGGAAGTAATTCTGAAGTGGGACGCCTTTCTTCTTTAACGCTTCGTAAATCCGAATAGTGTGGCTGGGCATCACGTTCCAATCATTGAAACCGTGTGACATCAACGCCGCTGCTTTGAAGGGCTCTAAATCGTTATAGTAATCGCGTTTCGCCCAGAAATCGTTGTAGTCGCCACTTAGTCTATCTTGTCCAGTGGCCATTTCTTTGTCGCGGACTTCACAGTCGCATTGTTCTCGCATCGCAGGATCACCGCTGTGGATAAAGTTGTAAAGCACGTCGACATCTTCACCCAAATATCCACCTGGATGTCGGACTAAGCCATTGGCTCGGTAATAGTGATAGTACGACGTGTTAGGAGCATCTGGAATGATCGCTTCCAGGCCTTCCACACCGGTGGTTGCCGCCGCAATGGGAAGGGTGCCATTATAGGACGTTCCCGTCATACCCACCTTGCCGGTACACCAAAAGGCTTTCACTTCTTCATCGCCATCGGGCGTCGTGAAACCTTTTACGCGACCGCACAGCCAATCGATTACCGCTTTGGGGGCAAGCGATTCATTGTCGCCGCCAACGGTTGGGCAACCTTGAGAAAGACCGGTGCCAGGCGAGCAAGAGTGCACCACCGCGAACCCTCGCGATACCCAAGTTCGCACATGCGTGTTCGAGATTGTGGGGCGTCGACTTTGGTGAGGAATCGCAGGCGGATTCGCACGCTGGGGTGGCGCTGCCCCAAGTTCATGCTTGGGGTCCCACATGAATTCGGCACTGGTGGAACTGGTTCCCGCATAGTAGGGACTGGTTTCGTACACCACCGGGACTTTTAGATCCTGAGTGTCCGTTTGTTTTTGCCGAGTCACCGAAACGTGCATCCGATCCATCTTGCCATTTTCATCAGAATCAAATTCGGTTTCGACCCACAAGTCATGTCGAATCCAATCGCTGGAACTCTCGAAGCCAGGGACGACTTGAGCTTCACCGTCAATAAATACAGGCAAAATCTTGGCGTCGGTTTCGGACGCTTCGCTCGACTGCTGCTGGGTTGTCGCTTCCTGCCCTGATCCAACCGAGGCCCAACAGGATTGCGAAAATAGGCACGTGGCCAGCAGCATCGCTCGAATAGTAGCGCCCGATCGATAACCGATCTTATCGTTCTGGGGGTGGGTGTTGTGTGTCATAATCTTTCGTGTCACTGCGTTTTAAGTACGAGGCGTTTTAGGTACGAGGCGTTTCGGGTTTGCGTTGATTCGGGTTTGTGCTTCACGGTTACGGGTCAGCGGTTTGATGTGCACTGGAGGTTTGGTTTGACCAGGGTCCTACAAACTTAGGGTCCTACAAACTTAGGGTCCTGCAGATGGGTGTTCCCCTCAGCCAAACGCCGTGTCTAGTTTCAGCCCCGAATGGCAATACTTTACCAGCACCCAACGGCGGACTCAAGCAATTCAAGCCCAGCCGACGACATTTGCCGCGAAAGGACCTTCGGTACCCTGGATATCGCTGTCCGGCCCCGAGTTCACAGTTTCCGGTAGCCCAACGGAAACAGGTTCTGGGCAGTGCTTGCCCCAATCCATGGCAGGACTGCTTCAATCGCCCTAGCAATCGCAACTAGCACAACTGCATTTGGCTTGCGCCCCTAATTTCATTACCAGTCCTTTGGGTGCGTTACGTCACGTCCAAAAGCGTCGGATGATCGAATCTGAAAATTCTAAAAACGATTGTTGTTCGCCTTTGTCTGGTTGTGCTGGTCCTGGCGTCCAACGCAGTTTCGGGCGTTTCTGAAGCCAACGGTAATCGATCCTAGGGCGCTAATTCTAACAGGATTCGGCAGGACGGCTCAATAAAGCAAGACGCCGCAGACGATTCTTACGTCGATTCTGTTGGGTATGAATCGTGGACAAAATGTCACGAAGCCCAGTTGGAGAAATTCAAAACGACCCAACCTTTTCAGTCGTTTGAACAATTGCACCGAACGCCCGAAGGTGCTCAGTATTTCAGGCAGTGGGCCTTGAATTCCATAAACTTTGTGAGTTTCTGTTCGATCGATCCGTGGTACCCCCAAACGCGACTAATCGTTAAGCTTTGACAGCGGAACGCTAACAACGCTTTTGTGTTGAAGGGTGGTGCACCCAAGGGATAATAGAATTTCATGGCCGGTGGAAAACGTAGTCTGTCGATCGAGGTCGAAACCGAAAAGCACTTCGTGCAAATGGCCGAGTGGTTGGCGATGGAATCGCTGGCCGAAGTCGAGCGAATGACGCTTCGGCGGAAGCAGCAATCGGATGTGAATGCTGAAAAATCGGGCGAGACCATCTTGGACCTAGCGATGGTAGACCAGGTTCCTGGATTGGGTGGTATGCACTTGGTGACGTTCAAACGACGCAATCAGTCTCTGAATATGCCGTGGCATCGGTTGCGAGTGGGATCGCCTGTCCTGGTGTCCCCTTTCAAGAACCACTTGGCTAGGTCAGCCCAAACGGGTGTGGTCAGTTACCGAACCTTCGATTCGATTCAAGTAGCATTGAACCAAGTACCGCAAGAGGAGAGTTTTCGGATCGATTTGACAGCCGACGAAATCACACGGCAACGCCAACTAGCGGCCATCACGTACGCAAAAGATGCGACCGGACGTTTGGGTCAATTGCGATCGGTATTAATGGGTTTGCGGCAGCCTAGTTTCATCGACCCGTTACCGAAGGTGGATTTTCATACCCTTCTAAATCCTTCGCAGCAGGATGCGGTTCGGTTTGGTCTGGCGGCACAAGATTTGGCGATCATTCATGGCCCGCCTGGGACGGGGAAAACCACAACCGTAGTCGCTTTGATCGTTCAGGCCATTGAACGCGGCGACAAGGTATTGGCATGCGCACCAAGTAATACTGGAGTCGATAATTTATTGGAACGATTAGTCGATGCTGGGCAAAAAGTAGTGCGAATTGGGCACCCGGCACGGGTCACTCAGGAACTGCGTGAGTATACTTTGGATGGACTGGTCGACCAGCACGAGAGTATGCCGTTGGCCAAAGAAATGTACCGCGAGGCCGAAGCAATTTTACGCCAAGCAGAAAAATGGACTCGGTCCAAACGCCCCAAAGGTGAACGGTTCGAACTGCGCCGCGAGGCTCGGCAATTACAAAAAGATGCACGTCACTTGGAGCGATTTGCCATTCGATCGATTCTGGATAAGGCCGATGTGATTTGTGCGACAACGACATTCAATGAAGATATCTTAGGTGATCGAAGATTTGACTTGGTGGTCATTGACGAAGCGTGCCAAAGTACCGAACCCGGATGTTGGGTGCCTTTGTTGCGAGGCGACAAATTGGTTTTAGCCGGTGACCATCAACAGCTTCCGCCGACGGTTCTATCCAAAGAAGCAGCCAAGACGGGTTTTGCCAAAAGTTTGATGGAACGGCAAATTCAGCAGTACGGAGATTCGGTCACTCGCTTGCTTAGCATTCAATATCGCATGAACTACAAGATTATGGACTTTTCTTCGGCTCAGTTTTACGACAGTCAATTGATTGCCGATGACACCGTTGTGGATCACGTGTTGGCGGATTTACCCACCGTTGAGGACACTGAATTCACTCGGCAAGTAGTCACCTTTATTGATACCGCTGGGGCGGGCTGGGAAGAAGAAGTTGAACCCGAGGGGCTTAGCAAACGGAATCCAAAAGAGGCGGCATTTATCTTGCAGCGTGTGCAGATGTTGTTAGACGCTGGGTTGCCGGTGCAAGACATCGCAGTGATTGCTCCCTACGCGGCGCAGGTTCGTTTGTTGCGTGACAATTTCCAAGGCCAAGGCTTGGAAATTGATACGGTCGATGGATTTCAAGGGCGCGAAAAAGAAGTGGTGTTGATCTCCTTAGTCCGCAGCAACAATAAGAGCGAAATTGGATTCTTAGCGGATCGACGCCGAATGAATGTCGCGTTGACTCGAGCCCGTCGCAAACTGATCGTCGTGGGTGATAGTGCGACCTTGGGAATCGATTCTTTTTACCAAGATTTTCTGACCTACGTCGAATCGATCCAGTCGTATCACTCCGTTTGGGAAGAAGAAGGAATGATCTGAAGTAACGATTCTCCAAACATCCAGGTGTGATTTTTCGATGCATCAACGGGTTGTTGTATCGATAATAAACGTGTGTCAATGTTCATGGCAGTGATTCGACT
>JBDNHU010000019.1:0-24287 GCA_041688615.1 Mariniblastus sp.
ATGACTCGATAGGACAACCAAGCACCAATCAACCCAAAGAAACCGAAGGCACTATACTGCACCAGGTCCGTTCGCATTGACAACGCTTCACCCATCGAATCCACAGGCAGAGCACTGGCAATCACCCACGCCAATAAACCAAACAGCACAGCCACGCCAAAGAACGTAACCTGGCGAACGGCCTTCCCTTGACTGGGCTTAATCATCGACGCCGACTTTAGCGACGACAAAATTTGCGCCACTAAGCTATCGCTGCCATCCTTGGATTTAGCAATCGAATTCATATCAAAACCTCAAACCCATTCAAAGCTGACTCGTCAAGCCCGCAAAGCCGCGAAAACCCGCCATCAACTAACAACCCTCAAGCAGGGGCGGAGGGACTCGAACCCGCAACCGCTGGTTTTGGAAACCAGTGCTCTCCCAATTGAGCTACACCCCTAAATCAGAACGCAAGGAACCTTTTCAGATACCTTGCGTTCACTGATCTAGATCGACCGATTGCCCTTCAGAAACAATCAACACCCCAACCTACCAAAACGAAGACCGATTCGGCGACTGACTCATAAAACCCAGCCCAGCAGTGCCAACCATTCCAGAACAACTATTCAATAACTTTAGTCACAACGCCAGAACCAACAGTTCGGCCGCCTTCACGAATCGCAAATCGAACACCGTCGTCAATTGCAACACCCTTGTGCAACTCGACTTCGATTCTCACATTGTCGCCAGGCATGCACATTTCAGCACCGGCCAACAAGTTTGCGGTCCCAGTCACATCAGTCGTTCTAAAGAAGAACTGAGGACGGTAGCCACTAAAGAATGGCGTATGACGACCACCTTCATCTTTACTCAAGCAGTACATTTCTGCTTCAAACTTAGTGTGAGGAGTAATACTTCCAGGCTTGGCCAAAACTTGACCACGCTGAATATCATCCCGCTTAACACCCCGCAACAAACAACCTACGTTGTCACCAGCACGCCCCTCGGACATGCTCTTACGGAACATTTCAACACCAGTACAAATGGTCTTGGTCGACTCTTCTGTCAAACCAATAATTTCAACTTCATCACCGACGTGAACCACACCACGTTCGATACGACCAGTTGCAACTGTACCACGACCTTCGATCGAGAAAACGTCTTCAATCGCCATCAAAAACGGCTTGTCGTCTTCACGAATCGGTTCTGGTACATGAGCGTCAATGGCATCCATCAAATCACTAATACACTGACTGGCCGCTGGGTCCGATGGATTCTGATAAGCAGGCAATGCACTACCGCGAACGATACAAGCATTGTCGCCATCAAAGTCGTACTTGCTTAGCAAGTCACGAACTTCCATCTCGACCAATTCCAACAATTCTTCATCGTCAACAAGATCGCACTTGTTCAAGAACACAACCAAGGCAGGAACATCAACCTGCTTGGCTAACAACACGTGCTCTTTAGTCTGAGGCATTGGACCATCAGCAGCCGAAACCACCAAAATGGCCCCGTCCATCTGAGCCGCACCGGTAATCATATTCTTGATAAAGTCGGCGTGACCTGGACAGTCAATGTGTGCATAGTGACGATTGGCTGTTTCATACTCAACGTGAGCAACATTAATAGTAACAGTCTTGGTAGCATCCCGAACCGTACCACCCTTAGCGATCTCAGAGTAATCTTTCGCTTTTGCCAGGCCTTTGGCAGCCTGGACCGCCAAAATAGCACCGGTCGTGGTCGTTTTACCGTGATCAATATGACCGATGGTTCCAACATTAACGTGAGGTTTAGTACGTACGAATTCCGCCTTGGCCATTAGTTTTTCCTACTTCCCACTTTCAAGGGCGCAACGAACATTTATTACAACCCAATCCAGCCAAGGGCCAGATTACGATCAACAGAGCTGCTGGTGGGACTTGAACCCACGACCTCTTCCTTACCAAGGAAGTGCTCTACCACTGAGCTACAGAAGCCAACAACACATCGGCCGCCATAGTCCTGATGACTGCAGTTCAAGCATTAGATCAAACAACCCGACACTTGAACAGCATCTACAACAAAACTACTGCAAACCTTTTTTGCAATATGCAAGCGGGTGAAGGGAATCGAACCCTCGTCTTCAGCTTGGAAGGCTGTTGCTCTACCACTGAGCTACACCCGCAGAACCAGCTAACTCAACCGCCAAGTCGGAAAAAAACACCAGCATTCGCAACCTACCAAGTCGTCGCCACTCATCGCAGCAACCAACCCAACGAACACGACGATTAACCAACCCGACTGCTATCCACTAACCGCCAGCCAAACATGTTTCACTAGCTAGACTGCGGAATTAAATCGCCAACAAATTTTAAATCGCCAAACTTCAACTTGCTTGCGAAATAAATAAGTGGGGGGAGCAGGATTCGAACCTGCGAAGTCCGAAGACAACAGATTTACAGTCTGTCCCATTTAACCGCTCTGGAATCCCCCCAGAACTTAAAACACACCAACAAAAGCCGAACCGAACCCTCATTCAGGGCCAGTAATAAAACCCCAAAAGAGCCAGCGGAGGGATTCGAACCCACGACCGGCTGATTACAAATCAGCTGCTCTACCAACTGAGCTACACTGGCTTCTATTCCAGGCTTCTATTCCAGGCTTCTATTCCAGGCCAACCACTTGGCTACTGGGAACACTAGTCACCTAATTATTTCGGCACCAAATCTTCCAATGAAGACCGACCTTCAATAATCAGCTGAGCAATCCCAGTACTTCTGACGCAGCAATTCAGTCCCAAAAGACCAAAGAACTACATCGACGCACCGGCAAACATGCGATTATATCGCCAACAACCCTGTACGCAATCCCAAACCAAAAGGCTGTTTCAGCCCTTAAGCTGGACAGCGCAAACCCGGTCGAGGATCGCAAATTTATTGAGCCGCACACTGTAGCGAACGACGGCCGGTTTCTACGAGCCCAAATCAGTTATTTTTGAACTTTTCTTGCTAAAAACTCACTCCGCTACCCGCCCAAACCATCAAGACTGGCCAGTTGCTGCCTTCTGAGTCCAAAATGGCCCGAGTTTCTCGCCGACACTCAATCACGCCATTGCTTAGGCGAGCGGCATTAGAAAACTCTCCCTTGTACAAGCACGCAGCGGAAGCGGATCAAGGCAATATCCACTTGCTTGCGATGCATGCTGGTATTTTTATCGCTGCCGCCGGCCTTGAATCACAGTGTGTTCGGCTCAAGGTAATCGCAAACTAAAGCCAAACGATAATAACCGAGTAATTGGTACGACTTAGCAAAAATTTCTGGCCTTTGAGAAACGGAACACCACGTCAGGAACGCAAGATCATGACAATTCGGAGCCCGCGAAAATTCCAAAACAGCGAGCTAGAAGCAGGACAAGCACGGCCCTGGACATGGAATTTTCACCAACACGCTTAATCTGCTCGGACCCATTAATTTCCGACTGGCTTACCCTGCTTTACAACTGCCTTACTGTTGAAAAACAGCCTAAATGTTGGCGTGCCAGGCTGAACAAGGCTTATTTTTTTACCAGCGGAAACTGCAACTTGTCTTGCTTTTTGGCGATCTGTTTGTTGATCGCGGCAGTAATTTTTCGCTGATTCTCCTGAGCGTGAGAATCCAGCCAGTCGCGAACCGCTCGAGTCACTTGCTGAGCCAACTCGCCACCCACTTTACTAATTCGATGAATACGAAAGTCGTGGATGGTGATTTCCGTCGATTCGATGACGGGGACGACGATCAGAGTGGGCGTCTTTGAAAGGTCGAATTTCAGTTTCAACTGGCAGGCCAACGCAATCGTAAAGTCGGCGGTGGCGTCGATATTCAGACTGTAAAGCTGCACGCCTCGCACCCATTTTGCCTGCCGAACGTCCAGGTCCAAGACGCTGTCACATTCCAGTGTGAACCGAATAACACCGTCTTCTCCACTTCGCATCTGAACCAGTCGAATCGCTAAATTCTCGTCTGGCGCGACTGGCGTTATTTCGTATTTCTTCCAAGTTCCGTGCTTGGTCACCCACGGCTTCGACCTGGGAATCAAAGTCTTAACCTCTTGAGTTCGATTCCACTTTTTGTCGTCGATATACCTCTCTGGAAGATGCCGCAAAACCATTTGACGCAACTGCTGATTGACGCTTTGGCCGGCATCCATTTTCATGATCGATTCAAATGCCAAAGCCGCGTCTGCGGCCTCTTGCTGAGCCTTAATTTCGCCTTCCAGTTCTTGGTCACTTTTCGCAGTGGTTGTTGGGGCGGAAGTCACATTGATTATTGCAGAATCAGACTTCACCTGCCGCTTGGGCGTCTTCGCTTGCAATTGAGCTAAACAGGCCAAACTAAAGAATGCCACAAACCCAGTAACAACAAGGTCGCGACGGATACCACCCTGGACGCCTCCCTTTGGCAGCAAAGTCAGTCCAAGGTCAGACAGAAAAAGTTCTTTTTTCATAAAACAACCAAATCCTGCAGGCCAATCACGCATCAGAAATTCCAACGTACACTCATTCACGAAAGAGGCTCGAAATTGCAGCCGAAAATCCGCCCACGAATCCATTTTCGTCGTTTTCCACGCGAACATGACAGCCTAATCCGACTTGGGCTGCACCTGAAATTTGGGCTGCACCCGATGAAATTTGGGCTGCCTCGAAAACGGACCCTCGATAGGCTTAAAATCAACGTCAGAATCAAGAGACATTCACAGGCGTGACTTTAAGCCCTTAGCGTTGTCCAATCCACACCAATTAGGGCTCGCTTGCGTTACCCATTTCCAGAAAAGAGTGGATCAACGACACAAAAAAGTTAAGAACAGACACAGGGGTCATACGATCCTACAGCAGCCCGCACCTAGCGAAAGTGACCATCCCGCCCCAAAGCTGTGCACGAAGCCCACCAATTCTCGCCAGCCACCGTGGACCGAGCCACCCTTTGAAAAAGGAACCCTTCGCCCAAACTCACCAAACGCTGGAAAAATGATTACAAATACCCGCAATTGCACTCGCACTAGCCGCCGATTTGATACATCGATCGGTCAGGCCGAACAAAGGCTTCCTGCCCGATTAAATGCCCAGCCTTCTTTTCAAACACACACTGGCGAATGGTGTCTTGCAAACCTCGCCCCAAAGCCTGCGGGTCACTTGCCAATTCACTGCGAACAATGGCTCGCAGGTCCCATTCTTCGACGGAAAACAAGCAGTTTCGAATCTTCCCTTCGGCGGTCAGTCGCAAACGATTACAATCGCCACAAAAGGGACTGGAGACCGGGTTAATTAACCCCAACCGACCGTTGCCTGCGGCATAAAGAAAATCGACGGCCGGCTGTGACTTGTTGGATCGCGGTGCAGCTACCGTTGGACCAAATTCCGCTTCAATGATCTGAAGAATCTTCGGCCCAGATAGCACTTGCGAGTCATCCCAATTTCGATCCGAATCCAAAGGCATAAATTCAATAAATCGCAATTCCAATTGCTTTTCAAGAGCGAATCTGGCCAGGGGAATAATCTCAGTTTCGGACAGGTTGGCAATGGCCACCGCGTTCAATCGAATCGAGCGGAAACCGGCTGCAATCGCACCCTCAATTCCTTCCAAAACTTGACCTAAGACATCCCGACGTGTGATCTTGAAAAAGGTCTCTTTGCTTAACGCATCCAAACTGATGTTGATACGATCCAAGCCGGCTTGACGCAACTTCGTAGCGTGCTTTGCCAACAAGACTGCGTTGGTTGTCATGGCGATTTCATCGATGCCATCCACTGCCTTGAGCATAGCAACTAAGCGATCCAATTGCTCGCGAACCAGGGGTTCACCGCCGGTCAAGCGGATTTGAGTCACGCCGCACCCGGCGAAGACCCTCACAATCGAGGCAATTTCTTCGAAGGTCAACAATTCCCGGCGTGGCATAAACGTCACATTTTCAGCCGGCATACAGTAAAAACAGCGAATGTTGCATCGGTCAGTCACACTGATTCGCAAATTGTTGTGCCGACGCCCAAACGAGTCTACTAGCGGTAAATTATGGTTCATGAAAAGATACGCCAGGTTGCCTGAAGAAAGACGCTCAGTTGAATACGGCAAATTCGGCCAGCGACCAGTGCCACGATTCGATTCCTAGACCCCTATTATCAATCCAAACGATCGCAAAAGCTACCGCCTGTAGTCGGATCCGATCGCAAACTGACAAGACCGCTACCCGACACGACCGCTACCCGACACGACCTTGGGATCAAAAACGTTCAGATCAAACCTCGAAATTAAGTCCATAATCGTGCAAGCCTAAAGCCCACTTCGTCAAGCAAGTATGGCAGCTGCAATGGCCAACGGGGCCAATTTTGCCAAAAACAACCTTTGGCCAATTGAACGTTCACCCGCCTAACAGACCGACGATTTGACGAATTCCAACCTAGTGTTTTTCGACGCAAACCGTCACTTTACCGTTTTGCCGCTGTAAAATTTCGGCCCATTCACCTTACGGGATCTTCTGAATCGCCCATGGACATTGCAACGGCTATCAACCTGAGTTGCCTCTGGGAAGCCACCGCGGCCAAGCCTGGTAACGTTAACCGATCCTCGGACTTCGCGGATGTCAACTTGGTAGATTTTCTTAGCAGTGCCGCTGTCTTGGGAAGCTCAATTCAACGTTCGCTCCTGCCGCAAGCAACTCCTGGCAATTGGCCTGCGAACACCGAAACTTGTCCACCCCTCGGAAATCCCGTTTCACTTGGCAATACAATTCTGGCAGGAACCATCGCGACCAAATCCGTGGCCCGATCGAACACAAATCTTGGCATGGTGCTTCTACTTAGCCCGCTGGCCCACGCAGTTGCCGCCATCCAAAGCCAAACATTCCCCCAGTCCCCCGTGCAAATCCCAAACTGCGGCATCGACCCCCAGATCATCCGAACCCACCTCAGCGACATTATCAACCAAGCGGGTGTGGACCAAACCCAATTAATGTACCAGGCAATTTCAATTGCAAATCCAGGCGGAATGAACAAAGTTAAGAGCGCAGACGCTACCAGCCAAACACAGCTTGAACCCACCGACACGATCTCCCACGTTATGGGACTTGCTTCCCAACGCGATTCGATTGCTTCGGAATACACCACCGGATTTGAAATCACGTTCGGACAAACGCTGCCCCGAATGGACCGATTTTTGCAATTAGAATACCCGCTTCAATGGGTAATCATCGGCACCTACCTGCAATTACTTGCTAGTGTGCCTGACACTTTAATACAGCGTAAATTAGGACCTCCACAGATGCGGGCTATTTCAAAAATTGCAGAACGTGTCGTGACCAATTATTTTCCCGAAGATGCCCCTTTCCCCATGCCGCAGTTCAACGAAAATCTTCCGGAACTTCACAACGAACTAGCTGATTTCGATTTCCACCTACGCTCCGACGGAAATAATCGCAACCCAGGGACGACCGCAGATCTGATCGCAGCGGGACTCTTCCTTTGCCTTTGCACTGACAGAATCCGGACACCCATCCTTTGGTAAAAACCGTTCAAGAACGCCAATGACCGCGAAAACCAACAGCACAGCAGAACATGATAATCTGAAGAATTGCAAACCCTAACACCGATTAACACAGAGTCCATTCCCGCTTTTTAATTCGACCCACAGTGAACCCACATGAGCAAAAAAACCTTCGCCGTTGATATCTCGAAACAACAACTGACTTTCAGTTGCGCCCATTTCATTACCTTCGCAGGAAATATTTGCGAGGCATTGCATGGACATAATTATGGTGTGTCATGCCGAGTCGAAGGGCAATTGGACGTCAATCAATATGTAATCGACTTTATCGCCCTGCGCGACCAACTTGCTGAAATTTCAAAACACCTTGATCACCACGTGATTCTTCCGACCAAGCACCCATCGATCAGTGTCCAACACGATGCCACGGCGAAAGAAGTGGTTACCCGATTCGAAGATAAACGCTGGATCTTCCCGGAAGACGATTGCATCTTACTGCCAGTAGCCAACACCACGGCCGAAGAAATTGCCAGCTATTTTGTCGACCATTTGTGCGACAAATTGGGGAAACACATCAGTCCATTGATCAAGTCGTTGACGGTTCGAATTGATGAAAACCAAGGGCAGTGGGGCGAATGCCGACTTGATTTTTAATCCGTCCCACACGCCTAATTTGTGCAGAACCCTGGTCGTAAGAACCGCCGTAATTTCAGAAAAGCCACCCGATGCTTTGGCGACACCGTCTGCCGTTGGAGCCCCACAAATGACGGACATGAACCTAGCCTTGGAAGCGGTAGATTAACGCCAACCATGCCACCGACTGCGGCCCCAAGACCCAACCGTCGTCCACGATTTCTAATAATTCTGATCCTCAGGATCGATCTGAATTTGGCGTTTGTAGCACCTAGGCATGGCCGGCAAGGCCCAACAAAACGAACCAAACGATCGTTTAACGCCTCACTACCTCGATAAAAGCAGCGAAAGCCGGAACTTCCGCCATTGGATTGTTGGCAGGTGTTATCACTGTCGATTACTCTAATGTGTTAACAAGCTGAGGGATCGGTGCGCGAATTTCGAGATTCGCACAGCACTTGATTCCCAGACTGTATTTTGATGCATCCGACATTCACCCAAAAGTTAGGTTCGCAATCGCAATTTTAGCGGTTCCGACGCTTCGCAAATTTTTGGCAATGGAAATATTGATCGATGGCAAAGTTCAAGCTCTTCTTTGGTCTGGCGATTCTTCTTTCAACCGCCTCCAGCGTCTTGGCTCAGGATCCGTTTGGAGATGACCCTTTTGGCAATGATCCATTTGGGGCAACCGACAGCACAGACCAATCCGGTGGTAGCGATCTGTTTGGCCCCGCCAATGAGCAAGCCAACAATCGGTCAAACCGTACGGCATCTTCCATAATCGATCCGATCGCGTGGTCCGTTTACAACCAGTCGATGGATACTCCGGAACAAATTTTCGCGGCCGTCGAAACCCTCTACAATCTGAACCAACGCCAACCCGCTTGGGAGGTGCTGAACAAGTTGACGCAACCTCTAACCGCCAAAGCGGCATTGGACTTCGTCACCACAGTTAGTTCGCCACGAATTTTTTGGTTGATGGGTCGAGAAGACTTCCCGGTCGCGAAGAAAGCATTCTTTGACCAGACCCTGCGGAATGCCATGCAGTTTTCTTCAAGTGACGAACTGATTGGTGGTGCTTTGGACCAGTTGATCGCCAACGATGCCCAGTCGCACGCACCCGCATTTGATCGTTTGCAAGCCGCCGGAATGCCAGCCGCAACCAACGTCCTAAATCGCATGCAAGGACTGATCGATGCTGGAAATCTAGACTCTGGTGCTCTGCGGCGTTTGGTAATGGTCGTGCAACAAGGCGGAAACGATTGGGACCTGGCGTTAAGATCGATGGTGGATAAAAACTTGCCGCAAGAAGCTGCTGCGATTCTTGGTTTGGCTGCCAGACCTAGTGACCGTCTGAATTCTGGCGTGCTGCTGGGATGGATCAATCGGTCGGCCGACCAACTGCCTGAACCCAAATTGGAAGCAATGGTTTCCGATTGGAAGCGACTGTTCGCCAGCTACTATGGCTTCAGCGCCGACGACAAACCTGGCTGCACACGCTGGCTGACCAGTCAAATCAAGCAACAGAAGATTGCCTTCGACTTGCTGGACAACAATCACACAACCATGATGGACCTGGATCGCATGGCGTGGATCTGGGAACCCAAGGCAGACGCCCTGACAATTCGCAACATCAATCGATTCGAAAAAGCGGCACGCGACCACTCGCAATTGACGATTTCGTTGCTGCGGTTGGACGCCCAAAACGAATCGGCAGTTCGCGAATACCTGACTGCCCAATTGCAGGCGGCCAAAGTCTTGGCTGGATTAGATATTCCATTGCCACCGCAAGCCATAGAGATCGCTTCAAAACTTGCAACACCTCAGGAAATGACCGACCTGCTACAACAGTCGATGGAACAGCGACAATGGGTGGTGGCTCAGGCGATTTTGGAAGCCCTGACTGCGGTGGGTTCATCCGATCTTTTGATCGGATACAACGGTCACCCTGCTGCGGTTATCAACGCCTTGCGATGCGCTGACCAACGCGTTCGCTTTGCCGCAACGCATGCAATTTTGAAATGGCAACCGACCGTTCGCTTCGCCGGTTCCAGCTACTTCAATCGGTCGCTATTCGAATTGTTAAACGCGCCCGTCGGTGCCCAATCGGTTGTCGCGTCGATGAATCAACAAGACGCCTATTATCTTGCCGCGATGACTCGTTCCTCGGGTTGGGACACCGTCGTTGCTAATAATTCGCAAGAATTGATGAAGCAATTGGAAATCCAACCCATTCAATTCGCGATCGTTACCGATGCACTGGGCGACGATCCTTACCTAAGTGTGATCGACCGAATCCGAGCAACCCCCAAGGGCAGTGTTCTTCCCATCGCACTAATGGTTCGGAAGGAGAATTTGGAAATCGCCCAAAAAATGTTCCGCATCGATCGAGTGGATCCCAACATCGTGGTTTGCGAAATGTTACAGCGTCAAGCTTTTAATTCGCGTTTGATTTCCGAAGTCGCTAATCTTCATGCCAAGCCTCAAATGCCGATGTCCACTCGGCAAGAACATGCCTTGAACGCGTTGTTGTCTCTAAAGAATTGGTTGGCTGAGCCGAAGTCATTGGCACTGATCGATTTTCCAACCGTTGCCCCAGCTGCCAGAAATCTGATCGGCAACGCGGCGTTCGATTCAGCCGCAGTTCCGCTGTTAGCCTATCACGGTAACCCGGACAGCCAAGTCTTTCTAGCCAATCTAGCCAGCGATACAGCCGCTCCCAATCGCATTCGCTCAGTTGCTGCCCAAGCGTTCAGAATGTCAGTCCAGAAGTTTGGCACTCTGATGACGACAGCACAGCTACGGATGCAATATGATCGACAGAACAGGAGTGCGGCCGATTCAGAATTCACGCAACAACTTTTGAATTCGATTTTGGATACCCTGGAAGCTCGCTTCAAATCAAAGTCCTTTGACCAATTGAATCCAATTCCGCAAGCAAAGTAGTACCAGCATACCGCTGGCAAGAAACGAAGCCGCCAGTGCGTCGTCTTGCCGCGGTGTCAAGTGCCGCGGTCACCAGTCGCCGCGGTCACCAGCCCCAAACGTAAGGCGTCCGGTGTTCAACACCAGCCCCAAACGTAAGGCGTCCGGTGTTCAACACCAGCCCCAAACGTAAGGCGTCCGGTGTTCAACACCAGCCCCAAACGTAAGGCGTCCGGTGTTCAACACCAGCCCCTCGCGTCCATCAATTCAATGCCGCAACTACCGCCGCACCCATTTCATCGGTCGACACAAACGGTTGGCCGGCGGCCGCGATGTCCTTGGTCCGCAATCCGTCACTGATCACTTTGCCAACCGCATTCTCAACCCTGGTCGCCAACTCTCCATTCCCAAACGTACTTCGCAGCATCATGGCCACTGACAAGATTGTAGCCAGCGGATTAGCGATTGATTGACCGGCAATATCCGGCGCCGAACCGTGAACCGGTTCATACATTCCCTTGTTATTTTCGTCCAACGAAGCCGAAGGCAACATCCCAATCGACCCCGTTAACATCGACGCAGCATCCGAAAGAATATCCCCAAATAGATTCGAGGTGACGATCACGTCAAACTGTTTGGGTGCTCGGACCAGTTGCATGCACGCGTTGTCAATGTACATGTGCGAAAGCTGAACGCTGGGATATTCCCGGGCAACGTCCGTCACAATCTCGCGCCACAACTCTGATACTTCCATGACGTTTGCTTTGTCAACCGAACATAAACGATTTCCGCGTTGAACAGCGATCTTAAAGGCTGAATGGGCGATCCTCCGAATTTCAGGTTCGTGGTAAACCATCGTGTTGAACGCCATGCGAACGCCAGCGTCATCGGTGGTCAGTCCACGTGGCTGACCAAAATAGATACCGCCGGTCAATTCACGCACAATCATAATGTCCAAACCGGCAACCACCTCCGCCTTCAAAGTCGAAGCATCGGCCAGTTGCGGATAAAGGATCGCGGGTCGCAGGTTGGCGAACAAACCCAATTCACTGCGCAAACCCAAGAGCGCCCGTTCGGGTCGAAGTTCCCGAGGCAAACTCTCCCACTTTGTCCCACCCACTGCCCCCAGCAAGATGGCATCGGACGATCGAGCCAACGCGAGGGTTTCCGGCGGCAAAGGGTGCCCGTGTAAGTCGTAAGCGGCACCACCCACGGCAGCCCATTGGCAACTGAGGCCCGCAGCAAAATTCGAATTCAACTTTTCAATCACAAGCACTGCTTGCTGAGTAACTTCTGGTCCAATTCCATCGCCTGGCAAGATGGCTATGCTTCCACTTTTGGACATGATCTTCGTATTTCCGTTGTTAAATTTTTCTGTCTAATTGGCCCGCTAGAATTGCGGACCCTAAGAATAAAATGCCCGGCGTCGATCGCAAAAATATCACAACATCCCATCAAATCCAAGCCGCGAACCGCCAACGGTCCTCCCGCAAAAATAATGCTTCACCGCCATCGCTGCCCAACCGTTCCCATCCGTCTGTTCCCACCTACGCACCGGTCACCCTACGCACCGGTCACCCTACGCACCGGTCACCCTACGCACCGGTCACCCTCCAACGCGAAACCCGGACTTATTGAAATACGTTTTCGATGGTCTCCAAATTTACATCAAAAACATGTCTTGCGATTTGGTCAATCTGTTGCAACTGTTTTTCGGTCGTCGCCTGCAAATGGATTGTCCTATGAATGTGAGTGTACGCTTGTTTAGGCTGCAAACACAATCCTGGACTTAACGATTCCAATTCATAAAACCCACCTAACTTTTCTCCTGATTCGTTAGGCCCATCATTGTATCCATTGATCACATCGCCCGAAAATTCATCGTCCTGAACTTGCCACACGTTGTTCACATAGTCAACAACTCCATTTCGCCGACATATTCCTACCGAATCACCACCCTGGCTTGCGTTCGCTTCGGGCAAATTGAACCACACAATGGTCAATACTCTTTTGTCGCGATCCCATGACCCCAAAATCGATTTCGCGCGGGGATATCGCAACCCCAATTTGCTGCGATATTGACCATCTCCCAACAGATAAATCTGAGCCTTCTGCGGATCAACCACTAAGCGATCGCTGCCCAATTTTCCAAAATATTCCGCGTTGACAATCGGCCCCAACGCTTCTTCGGAACCTGACTGGTAAGGCACAATTAACGTGGCCCCAGGCGACGGTGAATTCATACATAACACCCAAATGCACAGGAGGCCCGTTTCGTGTCGCCAAGCCGAATCGCCACAATTTTGCAACGTATTCTGACTTTCGTGGACAACATGATCCAAGGATTGAATCCATTCGACCGGACAACCCAAAGTCTGAGACGCATCTTCGGCTGATAACAAACCAACCCGTCGATCAAAACCCAAATCGAAGGTGAATCCAAAGCGATTCTGCAAACGTGCCGTATGAGTAAAATGAACTTCGGTTTCACTCTGCCCAACAACCTCGAACCCATCGGTGTCAATACATTCGGGGACTCGCCAGTCACAAAAATCCAAAGGCTGATCAACCGCCGTGGGTGGGAAAAAGATCGAATACTTACCGCCTTCAGGTGCCAGCCAAAATCGCTCTTCACCACCATACAAATTAATCTGCGACTTCCGCTGCCCACTTTGAATCAATTCATAATTAATCCAGCCAAAACTTGCCGCTGCAGTTCCGCCTGCGGTCGAAGTCATCACTCGGCCCTGATACTCAGGAGCCAGCACGATGGCACCCTTGCGACGGTCTCCCAAGACAATCGTTCTGGTATGCTTGGCTAGGAAATCGCAATCGTCTTCAAAGGAATGCGGCATGATGAACTCTATAGTAAAGGAAACATCGAAAATTGTTATTCAGCTTTAGATGCGATTGTTCAACCGCTGCAAGTCAATACCGACCTACCGATCGTGGAATCTAAACTGCACCGTCGGTGCAATTTCGATTAGCTTACCCAGGCAGTCTTGTCTTTGTCCAATATCGTCTTACCCGAGTCCAGCACACCAACACACAGTGCTATCCAAACTCAATATGCCACAGTTTATCCGTGGCTTGATAGCCTAACGGCGCAAGCTTTTTACCAAATCAACGGCTTGAGACGCCAAGTTTGTGATCGCCGCAAAGTCGCCGCTGCTAATTAGATTCTTCGCCACCATCCAACTACCTCCCACAGCATGCACAGCAGGAATCGCCAGATAACTTGCCAACAAATCCAATGTGATTCCGCCCGTTGGAACGAATCGAACCTGAGGGAACGGACCTGCGAGGGCCTTAATTGTTGCAGCGCCGCCAAAAGCCTGGGCTGGAAAAAATTTAACGTATTCCAAACCCAGGTTGATCGCCTTTTGCACTTCCGAAGCTGTACAGACGCCTGGCACAATAAGAACGTTACATTCTTGGCAGTACCTGACGGTTTGTTCATCTAAGCCGGGGGAAACAATAAACTTTGCGCCGGCTGCAATCGCTTGCTCTGCGGCTCGCTGATTCAAGACCGTTCCGGCGCCCACCAAAACGTCAGTTCGTTTGGATGCAATTTCAATGCTGGCTAAACCTGCGTCACTGCGCAAGGTAATTTCCATCACCGGCATACCACCTGCGACCAAGGCATCGGCTAACGGATTCGCGGCAGCGGGATCTTCCAAAACGATCACGGGCACCACTCCGATTACCCCCAGTTTCGTCGCAACTTCACTTGACTTCATTGTCGCTTACCTTCCCTAAGAAACTTGGCGGTTGTATCGATGCAAATTGAAGCCGCCAATGCCTTCCATCTCCCACTAAACAAACTAGGCACCAAGGACTGGCATCGGCATGCCAAGCACAGCTTCCAACAACGGTGGCGTCTTGCCAAAAACTTGCTTAAATTCTTCAATGGTTGGCACCAGACGAACTTGGATTTTGGTTTCATGCCCAAACGCAATGTCGCTCAATCGATGACGGAAGAACGGATTCCGAAAACGATCAATCACCGCATCAGCAAAACCGCGAACCTGCAGACCTTGGGCTTCTAATGTCGGGACCATTTCTTCATTCAAGATTCGCAACAGCCACTGCGATTGCTCGGCGTCATTCATCACATCAATCACATATTCAAAACCAAGCGGTAAACACTTGGCAACCATCGCAGTATGAAGCCCATTCAACAAACGGACTTTCTGCAGGAAGTAAGGCCGCATATCTTTGGCCCAAATCACACTTGGATGGTCTGGGATCACCGATCGATCGCCGCCGTCATCCGAGATTGCCAACATTTGAAACGGTTCCGTCATCACGGCCAGCGGATCGGAAACAGTCCAAGCGAATGGTTCAACCGGATCCACGCAAATCCTGTCTACCAGTGTCGACAGCCAACGGCAATCGTTCTCCAACCAATTGATGAACGCCTGGGCGTTGGTTTTCTCCCACAATTTAGCTTGCTGCAAAACCAAATCCCGCAGCAAAACTGCGTTGAATTCAATCAACTCCAAGGGCAGCAAGGTGATGCCCGTTCCTATCATTGAATAGCGATGAAACAACCAAGCCAAGACTCGAGCGGGAAAACTGGCGGGCGCGACTTGCATCCAATTCGTGCTACCATTGTCTTGCGGGTCAAGAATCAATCCCTTTTCCGTCGTATTGGAAACGATTAGTGAATAGGCTGGGTCACTGGCCAAAGCCAAAACTTCCTGCCACTGGCTGGACGCACTTAATCCTTGACCCAAACTGCGAATCACTTCCAGGCGTTCGATCGTCTGACCGTCTTCAATGCCACGAACCCAAACGTGATAGCCCTGCTTTGCCAAGTTAATATCATTGGCGCCGCTTGCGTTGGGACGAGACTGAATCACGGTGACGCTGCGTTCGGGTTTGACCATGGGATCAAAAAACCCGCGAACAAATCGTCCGGTTCCAAATTGTAGAATCTTGTTCGCTCGGTCACTCACAATGTTACTCCTGTTTTCCAAATCGCAATCTCGCGATAGCCATTCATTTCAGATTTCGTCTCTAAATTCCCATTGGCCGTTTCAAGAATCTGGTCGTACAACTGATCAGCCAACTGTTCCATCGATGCGGTCCCATCCACCAATGGCCCCGCACTGAAGTCGATCCACCCCGGTTTGTTTACAGCCAAGGTAGAATTGGTCGCGACCTTCATCGTGGGCGCTGGAGCACCCAGCGGAGTCCCTCGTCCTGTGGTGAACAAAACGATATTCGCACCCGCAGCAGTCAACGCCGTGGTTGACACTCCATCATTGCCTGGCCCGTTAACCAAGGCGATCCCGCCCAGTCCAGACTTGGCTTGATCTCCGTAGCCAACCACCTGTTTGATCATGGCAACTGCCCCGCCTTTTTGAACGCAACCAAGTGACTTCTCCTCCAAGGTTGTGATGCCACCATCCTTATTTCCAGGCGAAGGATTTTCGCTAATCGGCTGTCCATGACTGCGAAAATAATCTTTGAAACGGTCAATCATTTCCACAGCAGCATCGTAGGTCGCCTGAGAGTCGCAGCGTCGCAGCAACACTGATTCCGCACCAAACATTTCTGGCACCTCGGTCAAAAGAACCGTCCCACCTGCGGCACAGTGACGGTCGGCAATTCGTCCTAACAATGGATTGGCAGAAATGCCACTAAAACCATCGCTGCCTCCACACTTCATCGCCAAGATTAAATCACGAACCGGCAGCGTCTGCCTTTTCTGCTGGGCTAACCTACCTGCCAATTCCGAGATGTACTGGCGGCCTTGTTCCATTTCATCTTTGACCGCTTGAGTGCTAAAGAATCGCACTTTCTGACCAGCTTCTGGGCCAATCGCCTCCAACTGTTGAGCCATTTGATTGTTTTCGCAACCCAACCCAAGCAACAAAACTCCGGCTGCGTGAGGATGCTTTGCCAACGCCGCCAAGATTGCCTGAGTCGATGAAAGATCGTCGCCCAATTGCGAACAACCATAGGGATGACTAAACGAATGAACACCGTCCAGATTGGGTAATTTTCCCACCAAGGTTCGATTCGCCCAAGCCGCCAACTGCGTCGCCGTTTGATTGACACACGCAACGGTATTAATAATCCAAATCTCGTTACGAATCGCAGCCTGGCCGTTGCAGCGGCGGTACCCTGAAAATACCCGTTCCTGAGATCCAGTGCCGACTTTCAAATCGGACTGGCCAACCAAAGGTATTTGCCAAGGTGGGTAGTCGCTACCCTCTAATGCCGTTTTGAGATTGTGCGAATGCACGTGGCTCCCCGGTGCAATTTCGCAACTGGCTTTCCCAATCGGCATTCCGTACTTGATGATGGCCTGTTGGCTTTGGATCGGTCCAATCGCCATTTTGTGCCCGGCCGGGATCGTTTCAATGGCTGTCACCATTGGGCCAGAAACGCCTTTGAATTTTGCGTTTAACCCATCACCAGCTAAAGACACGGCGACATTATCGTCGGGATGTAATTGCACGAACAATTTTGCACGCTTGGGTTGACGGAATTAAGTGATCAAAGAACGCCGCTAAGTATTGTCGTTAATGCAATTGATACCCACAACCCGGTTGATAAAAGCCGGCAACCTGCCAAACTTACGCGGTGCTCAAGTCGAAAGCTCGAAAGCCCCATTGTAGGATTCCCGCCGTGAAAGCCGTTCGCTTCCCAGAACCCAAATCGCTAGAATTGATCGACATCCCGGCTCCAACCCAAGTCGCTCCCGACGAAGTCTTGGTCAACGTCCATCAAGTAGGGATTTGTGGAACCGATTACTCAGGCTATTTAGGGCGCATGCCATTTTTCAGCTACCCCCGGATCTGGGGCCATGAACTTGGTGTTGAGGTCGTTAAGTGTGGTGCGAACGTCTCTGACTTGCAACCCGGCGATCGATGCAGCGTCGAACCGTACATGAATAACGTGAACAGTTTCGCGTCGCAGCGGAATCGTGGGAATTGCTGCAATGATTTGGAAGTGATTGGTGTTCACCGCGACGGCGGAATGTGCGAACAAATCGTGCTTCCGGCCAGAAAGTTACACAAAGGGAATCAATTGCAATTCGATCAACTGGCCTTGGTTGAAACCTTAGCCATTGGTTACCACGCGGTTGAGCGAGGCAATCCAACTCAAGACCAAACCGTCGTCATTGTGGGTGCCGGGCCCATCGGCTTGGCGGTGCTGGAATTCGTCAAGCTTCGCGGTTGTCGCTGCATCATGATCGACATCCAGGAAGAACGTTTAAAATTTTGCCGGGATGTTCTTGGGGTCGAACATACGATCTTGGCGGCGAACGATGGAAGTGATATCCAATCGCTTCAGGACTTGACCAACGGAAATCTAGCTCAAGTGGTAGTCGACGCCACTGGCAACAATCATTCGATGGCTCACGCCCTAGAATTCGTCTCGTTCACCGGCACCTTGGTTTATGTTGGCATTTCCTCGCAGGAAGTAACCTTTGCTCACCCGCTAATGCACCGCCGTGAAATGACATTGATGGGAAGTCGAAATGCGATGCCTGGAGACTTTGATAAGATTATCCAATTGATCGCCGATGGAAAAATTGACACCAAGCCCTGGATCACCCATCGAACCACAATCGATTCAATCATCGAAGATTTCCCAAAACTGTTAGACCCTGCCGCCAAGGTCCTCAAGGCCATGGTGAAGATCCAATAACCTGCCGTTGACGTACGCCAGTCCCTTCCCGCTAGACCCTACCCGTTAGTCCCTTGCCGCTAAGCCCCGACACGCTACCACTTACCTGCTGCATCGGTCCTCATTTGCCGTTAGGCACCTGCCATCATTGCAGTTAAATGCACCAAACTAGAAACCGGGTCCCAGAACAATGCTTCAACCAAGTATCACGATCAGCCTCTTGCCCTCTCGTCCCAACATGCCGTTTGTATTGGGTCCCGAACTGCCGTCTGCGGTCGCTGCCGCGGCCAATCACGGGTTCCCAGCATTCGAACTTTTCCCGCCCAACCTGGATGCGATCGATGTGCAGCAGTTAACGCAACTTTGCGACCAATATCAAATCAAACTCTCAACCATAGGGACCGGCGGTGGATGGGTGACCGATAAATTAAGCCTGACCGATCCCTCACCCGAAGTTAGAACCCGAGGTAAAACTTATATTAAGGGTGTGATCCAAAAGGCGGCGCAACTTGGCGCTTCGGCGATTATCGGATCGATGCAAGGGCGCTGTGGTGATCAAGATCGCACCGAATGTCTAAACGTTCTTCGCAGTGAACTAAACGAATTGGCTCAGTTTGCAGCCGATTGCGGGCAACCTCTACTTTACGAACCCCTAAATCGCTACGAAACCGACCTGGTGAACTCTGTCGTCTCAACGGCCGATTTTTTTGCCGATGGCTGCCATGATAACCTCAAGATTTTGGCAGACCTGTTCCACATGAATATCGAAGAGAAGAATGTCGCCCAGGCACTCCAAAGCCTTGGACACCGACTGGGACATATTCACTTTGTCGATTCCAACCGAAAAGTCGCAGGCATGGGGCATACGGATTTTGCCCCGATCGTCCAAGCAATTAAAGAGATGAAATTCGCTGGCTATCTTGCGATCGAAGCCTTCCCTTTGCCAACCCAGGACGAAGCGGCCGCAGCTGCGATCCGATCGTTCAACGAATACTTTGGTTAAGACTGCGCACTTTGTCAGGCTATGCACATTGCCTTGCCGACAGTGCCTGGACCCTAACAACGAGGGCGTCCAATGGACTGAGTTTCCAATGGACTGGGTTTCCAATGGACTGGGTTTCCAATGGACTAACTGACATTGACGGTGGCAGGCTTGCGTTTTTTGCAGTCTAGGCCGCAACATGAGACATCCCTGCGATCCATACTTAAATTCCATCGCTATTCCAGCGATCAATAGTCCCAATCCTCGCTTCTCTTGAAACTGAACGATCATGGAAAAACGTCCTCTGGGTTCAACCGGTTTAGAACTGTCCAAGCTGGCTTTCGGAGCATCGTCTCTGGGGCAAGAGTTTCGCAATGTTGACATCAACGAAGCGCTTCAATGCGTTCAAGTTGCGATTGACCACGGCATGAACTTGATCGATACCTCGCCGTACTATGGACGAGGCCTAAGTGAATGTTTGCTTGGTTTGGCACTGCCCTTGATTCCTCGCGACCAATACTTTCTGTGCACGAAACTTGGACGCTACGCTCCCCAGCACTTTGACTTTTCGCCGTCACGGGTGATCGAGAGTGTGGACATTAGCCTGGAACGACTGAAGGTTGATCATATCGACATGATTGTTTGCCACGACATTGAATTTGTGGACGTACAATATGTGATCGATCACACGTTGCCTCAACTTCGCAAGTTGCAGCAATCTGGCAAAGTTCGCTTCATTGGGATTTCAGGGTACCCCATGAAAGTGTTTCAAAAGGTGCTGCAGCAAACCGATCTAGATTTCATTTTGTCGTACAACCATTACACGTTGCAAAACACAATGCTGGCAGACAATGTCGATTTCCTGAGATCCAAAAACGTTGGCATCATGAACGCCGCACCATTCAGCGCCCGATTGCTGGCGGATGCGCCGTTGCCCGTTTGGCACAAAGCAACGGCTGAAGTTCGCCAAATTCGTGACAAAGCCATCCAATTCTGCCGCGACAACGGCGTGGACATCGCAAAATTGGCCCTCCAATTCTCCTTGGCAAATCCAGATTTTGCCACATGCATTACCGGGTCGGCCAACCCCAAACGAGTGGCACAATGGTGCCAATGGGCGGAAGAACCCATGGACGAATCAATGGTCGCCAAGGTTCAGGAAATTCTGACGCCAATTCACAATTGGTTTTACACCGAATGCTTGCCCGAAAATACCGACCCAGGCTAATCAGGCACCGCCAACACGCAGAAACGATCGGCCAAAGCAGCTCCCGAAGTAGCAACTCAAGGCTGCCAAAACGTTGCGGGTTCGCAAGTCAAAGAGGGTCGACCGAGCATGCGGTCGTCACCTCAACGCAGACGAATCAGTTCAACTGAATCGAGTTCGATTTGGGTCGGTGCGATACAGTTTCTGAGTGGCTTGCATCCAACCCAAGAAGACCAAGAAACTGCCACAAAGGCCCAGCCAAACGGGGATCTTCACCGGAAGTTCGTTCGCAGTGGACAGCCCCGCAAGTAAGAACATGGTGCCTAGTCCCAAAGCAGCCCAGCCTTTTTTGCGTTGCTGGTTCAAATGAATCTGGCAAGCCTTGTCTGCCACCCGATCGGCAACCGAAAGTTCAATTCGTTGTTTCTGTCGCAAATCGGCAACGATCATACCGCGTGTCGCACCGTTTTTCGCTAATTCCAACGCCTCAGGCAGTAGCAATTGATCCAACATACGGCTCCCCTTGCAACAAAGTGACGCCCCCTACAATTAAGGTCACAGGCGCCTTAGACCATCTTCAGTCATTGGATTGGGAATCTCAAAGTCAATGCGATCAATTCGATCGAGCGTCTCTTGCTCCAACACAAGTTCCGCGGCGGCAAGCGATTCTTGCAACTGTTCCACTGTGGTTGCCCCAATAATCGTCGACGCTACAAAGTCATGTTGTTTACTCCAGGCGACGCTTAGTGCGGTCACCGTGACGCCCAAATCTTCAGCAATTTCCATCAACCGACGAGTCGTACGAATGGTTCGATCGTTGACAAACCGACTGGCCATTGCCTTTTGCCGATCTCCCCCATTTGTCAGATAATCCGTAAATCGACCACCCAAAGGAGCCTTTTCATTGTACTTGCCCGTCAAAACGCCACCGCCCAGCGGGGAGTAAGGCAAGAGGCTAACTTTTTCTCGGCTACAAACCTGCGCCAATTCGCTTTCACATCGACGATTGATCAAGCTAAAATTATTTTGCACACTCACAAAGCGACTAAGGCCGTGAGTCTGACTGGACCAAAGGTTTCTCATCAAACCCCAACACGTTTCATTACTGCAACCAATGGCCCGGACCTTGCCTTGCCGAACCAGCGCCGTCAATGCGTCCAAGGTTTCCTCGAATCGCATATTGTGATCAGGCCAGTGCGTCTGATACAAGTCAATGTAGTCTGTCTGCAAGCGTTTTAAACTTCCTTCAACGGCCTGCATAATCTGCCGGCGATCCAACGATGTCATCCCATGGCGGACCGGCGGAGTAAACCAACCATGCCCAGGCCCAGTCACCTTGGTTGCAACAATGACGCTGTCCCTTGGGACCGTCTGCAACCACTGGCCGACAATTTCCTCGGTCACTCCAAATGTTTTTTTATCGGGAGGAACTGGATAGATTTCAGCTGCGTCCAAGAAATCGATACCTGCCTGGTAAGCGGTGTTCAAAATGCGATGCGATAATGCGACGTCACACTGACTGCCAAAAGTCATCGTGCCCATGCAAATGTCCGAAACACTGATTCCACTATCGCCTAACAACTTCCGCTTCATAATCGATAACACTCGTTCGTAAAATTCGTTCCACTAGAAAAACAATCGGAAATTGACACTCTAGCAATAACGTCTTCCTGACCTTGTTGCCTGTCAATGCTGCCCTACACAATCCCCTAATTTGCCCGCTGGCGGCGGAGCACCAAACCTAGTCATCAATGGAATTGGGCAACGCCGGTGGCGGGTCAATCGCATTCTGAAAAAGCACCTCTTGTTCAATATGTTCGATCGCAGAAATATGCGTGGCTTTCAACACCAACTTGGGCGCAACGCCAGCCTCCAATGCCTCCAACCATCTTGGTAAACAGATGCACCAGCGATCTCCTGGCTTCAAACCTGGAAATTGATAAGCTGGAATCGGGGTCGACAAATCGTTACCCGCTTGCTTGGAAAACACTAAGAATTCCTCCGTAACTTGAGCGCAGACGGTGTGCATGCCCGTATCGTCACCGCACGTTTCACACTTCCCGTTGCGAAAGAAGCCCGTCATCGGAGCACAACTGCACTCCTCTAAATTCTCGCCAAATATATTCTTTGCCACGACCGATTCCCTTGTTCCAGTTCAATTGCTACCGACGCCAATTTTAAACTCTACACCCCTAAGCCCGCACGTTTCACTTGAGTGGCTGAATCACAGTACGATTACGCCACTTTCCAAAGATTCATTTTGCCCCAAACGATTTAGCTAAGCCCTAACTGCGATTTTTGAATTAATCCCAACCTGTTTAACCCCAGCCTGAGCAGCGAGCCTGGGAGAGCGGGGCCTCACGCTTGCAACAGACCAAGAATTGCACCAAAAACCAAGCAACTTCGCAATCCACACCGTTTCGCACTTACCCGCCTCATCCGTGTCCCGAGGTCGCGGTTGCCTTTAGGGCGACGACCCGCTTTCTGGCCTAACCGCACCCGGAGTCACGTCAATGGGGCGCCGTCGGTCGAGCCCTATAGTAGCGTTTTGTGTCGCGCAGGGGATCGCTGCTGGATTATCCCAGAATTCGCCTGCAATTGAATCCACCAAAGCAAACTTTTCTGTTCGCACGGCCAACGAGGACTCATTAACCGCAAAATCGGCCTATTACTGTAGCCACGATGTCTGCGAACCTCGATCGCCACTAAAATTATTTCCAATTCTGAATTAGAATCAAGACTCACCTGTTCACGTTCCCCAGTCGCAGCGGCGATCATTGCAAACGAGTCGAAAATTGCCCGAAAAACTACATGATCTTAACGTAATTTCGGAATCAATCCTGATTGCCCCGGAAATTCTTCAACGCGAATATCCACTCTCGGACGCGGGGGCGAAATCGGTTGCCCACGCACGACGCTCGGTTGAAAACATCATGGATCGCAAAGATAAACGCTTAATGGTCATCGTCGGCCCTTGCTCGATTCATGACGATCAAGCGGCCAAAGAATACGCCACTCGGTTGAAGAAGCTGAGCGATGAATTGGGCGATTCGATGATGATCGTCATGCGAGTTTACTTCGAGAAACCTCGGACGAATATTGGCTGGAAGGGTTACATTAACGACCCGTACCTTGATGATTCCTGTCAGATGGAGGACGGTTTGCGGGTGGCTCGACAACTAGGTGTGTGGCTGGCTGAACTTGGCTTGCCCACAGCCACCGAAGCACTTGATCCGATTACGCCACAATATTTGGGCGACCTCTTTGCCTGGACAGCAATCGGGGCACGCACGACCGAATCACAAACGCATCGAGAAATGGCGTCGGGACTGTCTATGCCAGTTGGCTTCAAGAATGGAACGTCGGGAGATTTGGACGTTGCAATCAATGCGTTAAAGTCATCCAAAGCCAGCCACAAAT
>JBDNHU010000157.1:0-7806 GCA_041688615.1 Mariniblastus sp.
CAAGAAACCAGCGTCAATATCCTTTAAATTCTAGGTCACTAACCGGATTCACCTAAGAATTGGCTTCGAAAATCAAACAAGCATTCATTCCCTGAGCGACTTGAATTCAGCGCCAGCTCAGGGGTCGATGTTGTTGGACTTCTTGGAAAACGGCGATGCTTTTGTGAAGCTACGGTGAAGAGAAGCCATCAATCGGCTAAATCTGTGTTTTGCTGCTTGTCAAACGATCGCCTAATACATAACCTTTAGAAGTTGCATTTGGGTAAATTTTGGTGTCAATTCCAGCCTTGTATTTGAAGACGGTCCGTGCTCGGTGGCAAAGAAGCGGGGACAGGGTTTCAGTCATCTTTACCTGGAAATCATGGCACCATTTGGTCGGCCTTCGGGAGCCCTCCAAATCTTACGACTTGGAAGTCGGACGCAATTTGAAGTCGGACGCAATTTGAAGTTACCGCGTGAGTTTATCGCTTGGGTGGTAATAGTCATTGATTGCGATAACTATTGGTATTTTAGTCTAGCCATAGCGTTGTGATTCCAACAAATCTTTGGGTTCATCCCATCGGGTACTTGGTCTTGCTGGGCGGCGGGTGATTCGCTTTTGCTAGGTTTTGCATTTATTCGCTCGATTTGAGGTTATCTCCATGTTTCGAAACGCTCGCTTAAAGAAGAACGGCTTTACATTGGTAGAGTTGTTGGTGGTCATTGCGATCATCGGTATTTTGATGGGTTTGTTGCTACCCGCAGTCCAGATGGCTCGTGAAGCCGCCCGACGCGCTTCTTGCCAGAACAATATGCGTCAGTTGGGCTTGGCGGCCATGAATTACGAGGGCGCTCGCCAAAAATTCCCTCCAGGCTACACCCAGGAACGTGTTTCGGGCCAAAGCCCCGGCTCACTAAATGGTTTCTCGGGCCACTCGGTGTTCTACTTCCTATTGCCATACATGGAACAAGGCAACCTGTATGACAATTTTAACAAGGACGTTCCCAAGGCCAACATTTCAACCGCTATCAATGGCAATGGTACCTCGGCGGTAATCAAGGGTTTATACTGCCCATCGGACCTGTTGACCCAGACTGCAGAACCTTACACCAGCGGTTCGACGACTCAATATTTTGGTATGACCAGCTACAAAGCTAATGGTGGGTCACGACCGATTTACGCGACCTCTGCGACCAACGATGGCATGTTCATGGCAACTGGATCGCGTGCGCGAAGGGCAGCAGGCGCTCCAAAGGGAACCGAAATTCGTATTGCCGAAATTGTTGACGGCACAAGCAACACCATGTTCTTTGGCGAAACCTCGCACTTCGACGCAAACTTCGATTCCTTCACCGAAGCGGGCTGGAACAGTGGTAGCCGAATCGCGGCTTGGGGTCGTTGGTATCCTGCGGGTGGTGACATTGGATTAGGCAATATTTTGGCCGGTTCGTTTGCCCCAATCAATTACCGGATTCCTTGGGCACACGGTGACGCTGGAGCCCCAGGATCGCAAGGCGCCTGGTACATTTATCAAGACCAACGCTTGAGTTCGTTTGGAAGCCTTCACCCACAAGGTGCTAACTTCACGTTGGCTGACGGTTCAACCCGTTTCATCGCCGACGAAATGCCTCAAACGGTTCTGGCTCTTTATTGCCAACGTCGTGACGGCCAAGTTATTTCAGCTGAGTAAGACTTCGGTTGAGGCAGATTTGTTTCGTACGTTTTTTTGATCTTATTGCCTGGTTTAGAACTACTTGGAGTGTTGTTAATGCCGACCCGTAATCCCGTGGCCTTTGGGTTGATCGTATGCTTGCTGGCCAGTTTCGTCGGATGCCGCGAACCCGACGCGAACTTGGTTCCTGTTTCGGGCACTCTGACGATCAAAGGTGTTCCTGCGGGAAGCATTATGATCAAGTGCATGCCTGACATTGTGGCTGGGAATAAGGGCCCTACGTCATCAGCTACCACGAACGACAAAGGCGAATTTACGCTGACTGTGGATAGCGGTGAAACGGGAGCAGTGCTTGGCCAACACAAGGTGGTCTTTTTTGACTTGCTAGAGGAACGACCAGCCCAAGGTGAAACGGTTACCTCGGAACCTCGAATCAATTCCGCTCTCTCAACCACTGCCGGTGGAATGACGGTTACGATCAGTTCGGGGGAACCGCTGAAGCTGGATATCGAAAAGTAACCAGCGAACAGAATGGACCTAAACGGCTCCTTGGGACGTTCGTCGTTCTGAGAAATCGTTAACCATTAGAAATAGTAAAGCCCGCTCCAATTCTATTGGAGCGGGCTTTTTTCGTGGAATTGCTTCGAGGGCTTCCCTAATTATTTTGGCAGGCGGCATGCTTATCACTGGATTAAGTTCCCTAACTGACCTCAACCCGGTGAAATGCTTCCGATGCTTAGGTTTCCCATAGGTTTTGAGGCAAATGGATCTGCCCTAGGATCGAATCGATCTGTTGCAAATGCTCGGCGGAAAATTCCAACTTGGTGACCGCTTGGCAATTCTGCCTTAGCTGTTCCACTCGGCTGGCACCTGCCACCACACTGGTCACTCGCGGGTCCTTCAAGATCCAAGACAACGCCATCTGTGACAGTGATTGCTCTCGCTGGGCTGCGATCTGATTCAACGCATGGATGTGCTGAATCACTTCAGGACTAACTTCTTCCTGGCGTAGCGGGCTATTCTCTAGCGACGCTCGCGACCCCTCGGGAATCCCCTTCAAGTATCGGTCCGTCAATAACCCCTGGTACAGCGGACAAAACGCAATTACACCCACACCCGAATCGCTGCACGTTTGAAGAAGCGACGATTCAACCCAACGATTTAGCATTGAATAGTTTGGCTGATGGATCAGTAGTGGCGTCCATTGATTCTGGGAAATAATCTCCAACGCATTCTTAGTGTTCTGGTTGTCATAGCTACTGATTCCGGTATATAAAGCCTTCCCTTTTTTAACCGCCGTTTCCAACGCACCCAAGGTCTCATCAAGCGGCGATTCGGGATCGAATCGATGACTGTAAAAAATATCAACGTACTCTAAATCCATCCGCTTGAGTGATTGATCCAAACTGGCTAACAGATACTTGCGACTGCCCCATTCCCCGTAAGGCCCAGGCCACATGTCGTAACCGGCCTTGGTCGAAATCACCAATTCATCGCGAGGCAAATCCTTGACAATCTTCCCAACATTCACTTCAGCACTGCCGTAAGGCGGACCATAATTGTTCGCCAGGTCAAAATGAGTCACACCTAGATCGAATGCTTCGTACAACATCGACCGCTGAGCTTCCGTTGGACTGTCGCCGCCAAAATTGTGCCAACAACCGATACTTATCAACGGCAACTTCAACCCCCAACGACCGCACTTTCGATACGGCATTCGACCATCGTAACGATTAGGATCCGCTTGATACTGCGACATTCATTTTCCCTAAAATGACAAACTTCAAATTTTCAATACGACCCGCAAAACCGACTTCGGCCACCAACAAAACAACTGGCCTGACCGCCATGATTCACGATAATCAAAACGACGACCAGGGCCTACCGGGCAGGCGATTTCAAACCGTTTTAATATCCGGACGCTTGACCGTCTTTTCGCGATTCACTGGCACCAAAGTAAACACCCTTAACACTGTCGTACATGATCGCCTGGTAGCCGCCGTAAATTCCCGGCGAGGGTTCCAATGTGTGTCCCATTTGCGTTAGTTTTCCGCGTACTTCCTCCGAAAAACCAGACTCCAAATGCAACTTGCCACCATCATTCATCACTTCACCGGTCGGCTGCGAACTACCTGTATGTACCAGACGATCCGCGTCTCCCGCCTCTTGCAAGTTCATCTGGTAATCCACCAAATTCATAACAATCTGAGCATGGGCTTGCGGCTGCGTCGCCCCACCCATGACGCCAAAACTGACCCAAGGTTTCCCGTCCTTGGTGATAAACGCGGGAATAATCGTATGGAAAGGTCGCTTGCCTGGAGCGTACGAATTGGGACGACCTGGAACCAGGTCAAATAACTGACCCCGATCTTGCAAGCAAAAACCCAAGCCCGTGGGACACATCCCACTGCCAAACCCTCGATAGTTGCTTTGGATCAGCGATACCATGTTGTGATCCTTGTCAGCGACCGTCAGATAGATCGTGTCGCCCTCCTCCAAAGCAGGATTGCCTGCTGGAAAATTCAGTCCCGCCTTTTCAGGATCGATCATTGCGCGACGCTGCGCTGCATATTCATCCGAAATCAGCCAATCGATCGGCGTCTTTTGGAAGTCTGGGTCGGCGTAGAATTTTGCTCGATCTTCAAACGCCAATTTTTTCGCTTCGGTCAACCGATGTAAGTGCTGGACCGAACCAAATTTCATCGTCGCCGGGTCAAAGCCTTTCATAATCTGCAAGATTTGCAACGCAGCGATCCCCTGACCATTGGGTGGCAATTCCCACACATCGTAGCCACGATAATTGGAACTAACCGGTTGAACCCATTCCGATTGATGACTGGCCATATCTTCGTAGCTTAAAAAACCTCCGTTCTCCTTCATGAACTGATCGATCGTTTTGGCAATCGAACCCTTGTAGAACGCGTCGCGACCATCATTGGCAATCGTCTGCAACGTTTTAGCCAACATCGGATTGCGGAAGATCTCACCCTTTTTTGGTGCCCGCCCGTCTGGCAAATACGTATCGGCAAAGCCTGGATAAGGTGACATCCTTCGTCCACTTCGCCAGTAATACGCAATGACTTCAGTCAATGGAAAGCCTTCTTCAGCATACCCAATCGCTGGCGCCAAAACCTCTTTCATCGGCAGGTTGCCAAACTTCCCGTGCAGTTCAAACCACCCGTCGACACAACCGGGCACCGAAACGGGCAGCGGACCAAAAGCAGGAACCATTTCGATCCCTTGATCCTGGAAGTGCTTTAAGGTCAGACTCTTGGGCGAACGTCCACTGGCGTTCAATCCATACAACTGCTGTGTTTTGTTATCCCAAACGATCGCGAACAGATCGCCACCAATGCCATTGCCTGTCGGTTCCATCAACCCCAAACATGCGTTGGCAGCAATCGCAGCATCGACCGCACTTCCCCCTTTTTTTAACACATCGATCGCAACCTGAGTGGCCAGGGGTTGACTAGTTGCTGCCATTGCGTGCTTCGCCACCACCTCACTTCGAGTCGCAAATGGTTTGCCTGTGATGCGATCTTCACCGTGCACACGATCGGCAATCAACAACCCCACAATCACTAGCAACCCTCTGGCAATCCCGCGCATCGTCTTGCTTAGAAACGCGGTGCGTTCTACGCGAAGGTCACGTTTTTCGTTGCCATTCTTATTGAATTTCCTGCTTTGATGGATCATTACGATATCTCTTAAAGGTCAGTGGTTGCAACGTTGCAAAAGATCGCTAAAACAGTATCCTTCGGCTAAGATTAGCCTACCAAAAAAAGCGGAATGCCGCGTGAATACCAGATTTTTTTCCTGCTTGCAATTTCAAGACACAAGGCCTCGATCCAATCATCCCAGAGCCGTGCTTCCAAGCCACGCTGCGATTGCAAGAAGGCGATGGGTCAGTAATCAATGGCTATCCGATCTAGACGCGCAGATACGGTCCTTTTCCAGACCTATTTCTACGAGATCATCACTTCGCGTCCCAGCAGACAACTCAGTACTTGGTCGCGAGTTAGCGAATCGTTATGAATTTGATGATAACCTTCCGCGAATTCAAAATAGCGAATTTCGGGACAGGTCTGGGCCCCCAATCGTCTCTGATTTTCGACAAACTGCCGCGAAGCTTTGGCGCTGGTGATCTTGTCGGGACCGGCATGCAACACGTCGGTTGGCACCTTCAAACGCTCCGGATTATCCAGCAGAAATTGCCCTGCCTTAATCGCCTGAATCGCCCACCGGGCCGACAATCGCTGATGACTAAGTGGATCGTCGCTAATCGCCTGCTGAACTTCTATATCTGCCGATAAATGCTGAAGCTGCAAACCGACATTTAGCGAAAACGAAGGCCATAAATAGTAGAAAATTCGCCCCAACGCTAATCGCCACCATTGGGGTTCAAACGCGGCCTTAAAGTAAGGACTGATCAGGATTAATTGCTGGATTCGGTCGGGATATTGAAAGGCAAATTTGGTTGCAATAGTCCCCCCCAGACTGTGAGCCACTAATATCGGTCGAACGACACCGCCAGCTTCCAGCGTTTCGCCAGCTTCCAGCTTTTTTTTGCGTAAAGAAATCACATCCAGAAACTGTAAAACATCTTCCACCAAGAGCTGAAAACTGGGCGTATCGCCTCGAGGACCTTCGGTAACGCCATGACCACGTAAGTCGAAACTGTAAACACTGTGGCCGCCAGCATTCAAATCGGCAGCCAGTCGATGATACCGTCCCGAGTGTTCACCCAAACCATGAATCAACACAAAAGGCGGACCTTCTATCAGTGCACCGTCTTGCTTCGCTTCCCCAGCCCAGTAGTACCCGCGGAGAGTGGTACCATCCAAGGCCTTCCAATCAAACGTTTCTGCTGACATGAATCTACTGTCAAAAAAGAACAGGACACCAAGTCCACCGGCAAACAATCCACATGCAGTAAAGCTTCGCCCAAGCCAACTTGAATCGTCCTGAAGAACCATCCCATTACATTACTGGGCAGACTTACCTTCAGCGGCGGTGCCAACCATGTTCTGGACATTTTCGCGAATCCAAATATTGCGAAAGCGGGTTTCATTGCCGTGAAATTGCAACTTCAATGGTTGCTTCAGCTCATGCGTATCGTAACTTGGCGGGGCATCCCAAAGGGTTTTCCCATTCAATTCAAAATGGTTCTGGACCAAAACACCGTTGTGCAGCACAGTTAAGAAAGCGTTGGACTGAATGGATCCGTCTTCGTTAAACCGTGGCGCCGTGAAAATAATATCGAACGCTTGCCACTGACCTGGGCCTCGAGAAACATTAACCATTGGCGGACTTTGTTTGTAAACCGAACCGCACTGTCCGTCAAAGTAGGTGGGATTGTCCATCGAATCCAGCACTTGAACTTCATAACGATTCATAAAATAAATGCCGCTATTGCCACGACCTTGCCCGTTGCCTTCGACCTTATCTGGGGTGGCAAATTCGATGTGCAATTGGCAGTCACCGTACGACTGCTTCGTTTGAATGTCGCCACCACGAGTGATCGCGTAATCGTCCTTCAACTCCCACCGATCACCACCTTGCCATTGATCCAGATCAGTTCCATCAAACAAGACAACCGCGTCAGAAGGCGCCGAACAGAATGCATTTTCAGTCGCTACCCCTGGTTTGACCATCTGCGGCTCTGGCCAAACGGTGCCACTTTTGTACTCATCCAAAACAGGCAACAAGACAGCCGCGCCGGCTGAAACCGGGGCAATGATTACGAAAGCAGCAAGAGCCCATTTGCGAAAATTTGATCCAAACATCAACGGCGATTCCCTCTGAAATAGAATTTGTGTGATTCCAGCGAAACAGCTGGACGAAAACGCAGGTTCGCTTGCTGCGTTGCAATGCAAATCATACTTGCCATCGATTGCCAAGGGAAGCAAACGACACCATTTCGCATCGCAACCCAAGAAAAGTTCCAACTTCCAGGATTTGCCACTTCAATAGGTAACCAATCCAAAAGACATCCCCTTGAAATAGCCGCCCAAGTGAAACTCACCTGCCGCCAAAGTTAAAAGCTGGGCTTTAAATCAATCACCGATTTGACTCTGACTGGCGTTGGCAATCCTCCGCTGCGAATCCCTGCGGCGATCGACGCCTGAAAGGCTTTTGTCAGGAAGCGACCTTG
>JBDNHU010000158.1:0-5281 GCA_041688615.1 Mariniblastus sp.
GCTTCGGGGATGAACTGATCGCCGGCTAAGCCAAACCAGGTCCAAGTCGAAATTGACTTGAAATCTCCGAGCCCGAGATGGAGCCCGAGATGGAGGGTAGCGGAATTCAATCCCATGGTCTGCCCAGTTTTGCCTCAAACCCCTTTGAAACTCTAGAGTTGTAACGGAAACATGGACAACGCAAAAATCGCCCAGCAATTGGATAATCTGGCTTCCTTATTGGAATTTCAGGGCGCCAATCCGTTTCGTTTGAAGGCCTATCGCACCGGGGCGCAAGTGATTCGTGACTCCGCGCAATCGATCGCCGATGCGGTTGCTTCCCACGAAGACCTGACTGCCTGGGTGGGCGTTGGCAAGAGCGTCGCCCAGAAATGTATCGAATTGGTGCAAACGGGTACGATGCAGCAATTGGTAGAAATTCAGAAAGAGGTTCCTCCGACGGTCTTGGACTTACTTCGCGTCCCCAACTTGGGACCTAAGAAAGCTGCCGTGCTCTTTAAGGAACTGCAGATTGAGAACTTGGAGCAATTGAAACGGGCTTGCCAACAGAACGAAGTGCAAAAGTTGAAGGGCTTTGCAGCCAAGACTCAACAGGCCATTCTTGATGGAATTGCAATTGCGGAACAAGCAAACCAACGGATGCGTTGGGACCAAGCGGACCAAGTCGTAGATGCGTTGCGAATGCATCTACAGGACGTGCCGATGTTGAAGCGATTGGAATTCGCTGGAAGTTATCGTAGAGGTAAAGAAACGGTCGGTGATATCGACATTTTGGTCGTCAGTGATGACCATACAATTGTGATGGATCGGCTAGGAAGTTTTCCTGATCTTGCATCGACAATCGTTCGCGGTGGAACCAAAATGAGTATCCGGCTTGAAAATGGATTTCAAGTTGATCTAAGGGTGGTGCCCGAAATATCTTTTGGCGCGGCGTTGCAATATTTTACGGGTTCCCAAACTCACAATGTGGAATTGCGGCACCGGGCCAAACAGCAGAATCTGAAAATTAATGAATGGGGTGTCTTTCAGATAGGGTCGCCGGCGGAACTTGAGAATAATCCCTCTTTAGATGGATGGGTTGCGGGTAAAGAGGAGCAAGACGTCTATCAAAGCGTCAGTCTGCCTTGGATCGACCCGCATCTTCGTGAAAACCGAGAGGAATTTGCCTGGGCCGACGCTGACCAATTGCCTAAGTTGCTGGAATTGGAGGATATCCGCGGCGACCTGCATATGCACTCGACAGCGACCGACGGAAAAAACACGATTCGCGAAATGATTCAGGCGGCGCAGGCATTGGGACTTCAGTACATTGCGATCACTGATCATTCACAAAGAGTCGCCGTTGCGGGCGGATTGGACGAAACGCGATTATTGAAGCAGTGGAAAGAAATAGACATTCTTAACGCCGAATTAGGTACGCAATTCACGGTATTAAAAAGTATTGAATGCGATATCCGTGAAAATGGCGACATGGACTTGTCCGACGATGTTCTGGCAGAGGCCGATTGGGTGATGGCCAGCATTCATTTTGGCATCAAACAATCACGCCAAGAGATCACAGACCGTATCCTGGGAGCGATCGAGCATCCAAGTGTTAGCGCGATTTCGCATCCAACAGGCCGACTTTTAAATCGTCGTCCCGCTTACGAGGTTGACATGGCTGCGGTTATCTCGCACGCAAAGAAGTATGGTAAGTTCTTGGAGTTGAATGCTAGTTCAAAACGCTTGGACCTGAATGACATTCATCTGTCGCATGCCCGACAGGCTGGCGTTCGGATCGTAATCAGCACAGATGCTCATAGCACTGACGGACTAGCAAGTATGCGTTACGGAATCATCCAGGCTCGCCGCGCCGGCCTGACCCAACAACACGTGGTCAATACCAGGTCATGGCCAGAAATCAAAGCAATGATCGGAGTACCCTCTTAGGAACGCGGCTTCAGGAACTTGACCTTCCGCGGTCACTTGTTTGGACCGGGAACTGACTTCAACCGCGGCGGTAACTATTTTTACACGCCTGCAACGTTCACCGCCGGTACGGGTGATCGCTTTGTCCGTATCGTGACAGAAGAGTGCGTGATTTAGATCTAAGTGGCAGTGGGACCGCTGTGCGAGACTTATCTGCTTGGCAGGACGTGCCCTAAGGGAAATGTCCCTAGAACATCCGCCTAAGCACGGCGGCTGTGCGGCTTTTTGCCATGAATCGATGATGCCTGGTGGATCTTCGGATTCCAGCGTCTTTTTTGCTTCAAAAGGTAGTATTTCGCCTGCCTTGCCATTACGCTAGCACTGCTGTGTTTGGTGGAAGTTCAAGGTTTTGGCTTTTGTGTGTGCTTTGTTTTGAGACGGGATCCCTCAGAAGCAGTTAATCTTGATTTTTTTAATTTTTGGTGGCGACTGTGACCGAATGTGTCCACGGCACCTGTTGTGATAGTTCCCAGCTTGAACAAGCAAATGGTTACAGGGACGTTCAAGAGAGTTAAGGGATTCTAATGAAATCACAATCAAACACTCGGCCTGCTGAGGAATACCGCACCACGATCGCCCAATCCTCCAAGCAACACCCGCCCTCGAAGCAACACACGCCCCTTCAGCAAGCCCATCTGCTAAGCATCGTTTCTGAATTAAGGAAACGGTTGCAACAGGTAGGGCAAGTCGACCAAGAACTACCTGACCCCGAAAATACCAACTTATCTCGCCAGCTTCGTTTGGGTTCGTCGGGCGACAGTCAAACCAGTCATTGGATTGATCCGCAAACCGATCCTTGGGCGGATCTGGAACTTTTACTTCAAGACGACAGCGATAACTTCTCCGTTGATGGATTGGATGTGATTCAGATCAATCCACCGGTCGAAGAAATTGTAGATGACCAGGCGACGGATTGTGCGATTGACAATGCGATTGACAATGCGATTGACAATGCGATTACCGTTCAATCAATCGAGACTCAGGCCGACAGTAACTCATTGGTGGTTTTCCGAACTTCAAGCCCGGACGATGCTTGGGAAGGTGACGCGTATAGTGTTTTCAATAGCCAGGTTCGCCAAGCCATTTCTACTGGCTGCGCTACGCTTGACCGCTGGTTCCCCGAAGCGGGAATGCGTCCGGGCAGTATTGTTGAAATCATCAGCCCGCCACTAGCCGGCGGTGCGACTCATTTTTCACTGATTTTGGCAAAGAAAGTTTGTGGCGACGACGGGTTGTTGGTCGTGATTGATCGACGACACGATTTCTATCCTGCCATGTTGAAGACTCTGGGTTTTGACCTGCAAAATGTGTTGATTGTGCGTCCTGAAAACGACGACGATCATCTTTGGGCGTTGGAACAGTCGCTGGCCGATCCAAGTGTGGCAGCGGTTTGGACTCGAATCGAAACCTTGGATAATCGTTATCAGCGGCGTTGGCAATTGGCGGCCCAACGCAGTGGAGCGATTGGGTTTTTACATCGCCCTGAATCCGTGATGGGGCATCCCACGTGGGCACTGGCGCAACTGCAAATTCGCCCAAACCCTTACTCTTCGATTCTGACCAGCAATCAACGATCTTATCAGTCGCGTTTTGGTTCTAACTCCGTTGTCGACCATCGTTACCAAACTGGCCCGAGTCTAACGAGGGAGAACTGGATTTTAGATGTTACGGCAGTGCGGTGCCGAGGACTGTTTGAACAGCCGACGATTCGAGTTGAAATTCATAACACCAATATGCACGAATCGTTGCCTTCGTCTGGGAATCGAGAGCACGACTTTTCATTCTTGGATTCCACCCAAGAGGCTGCTGCACAGAACATGATTCAAAAGGTTAATGCTTCGCAAAGTGCGAAGGTTGAATCTGTCTTTTTGACCGAACGCTTACCACATCCTAACGATCCATCGATTACCAAGCCTAACACTCAAACTGCGATCGTTCCTGTGAACGCGGCAACTGCATTGCCACAGTCGACCCATTCATCTGTCGAAGAGGTACCCGATCATGAAACGCATTCTTTGCGTCCGCCTTTACGGCTGGCCGATCCAAAGATTGACGACCGATCAGCCTCAGCTTAAACAGCAGGCGATCTTTTTGTTCGGGACCCTGGGTCGTCTTCAACGCCGAGTCGTTGCGTGCAACCAAAATGCTGCTGCGCAGGGAGTCCGTGTTGGTATGCCTTTGGTCGAAGTCCGGAAAGACTTTCAAGGCGTCAGTTTACCCGTGGATCTACAGGCCGACCATGAAGCCCTGGAAGATTTAGCCATCCAATGCCAGCGGTTCACTCCAATCACTGGCATCCAGACATCCGATCCTTATCCCGCCAGTAACGACGTCATTCTGATGGACGTTACCAAGACCTGTGGTCTATTTGGGGGCGAGGTTGCCATTGCTAATGAGGTGCAACAATTTATGCGCCGCCAAGGTTTTCAAGCTCATTTGGCCATTGCTGATTCCGTCGCTGCGGCTTGGGCAATCGCTCATCATCAATCGTTTGTGGCCTCTCTCGAGGCTGATTTAATTGCCGCAGGCCCCGAGTCAAACCAACCACAATCGCCGCAAGATTCTGGAACAAAATCTACAAAGCAAGAGAAAGCGAACGCCAGCGGAATCTGTGTCGCAACCGCTCACACGCAAGCACAGATCATTTTGCAGTTGCCCGTTTCTGCCCTACGCCTGGAAGATGCGGTCCTGTCTGATTTAGATGAACTGGGGCTTCAAAAGATTGGGCAACTGTTGAAGCTACCCGCCGCCAGTCTCCCTTCACGTTTTGGCAGTACAACCAGTCGACGAATCGCAGCGATTCAAGATCAGGTAGATGAAATGATCCAGGTATGCCGCCAATCTTCCTTGTATCAATGGCAACATAGCCTTGAACATCCCACCAACCAATTGGAAGTCATTCAGGCATACATTGAACTTTCGATTCACAAGACCGTTCAGCCTATTAGGCAAAAGCAAGAAGGCGTTCTGTCGTTAGTTTGCCAGTTGTTTTCCAAACGGAAACCGCCCGTTGAACTGACGCTAAAACTTGTGCAGCCCACATTGGATGTGGCTTATTTAATGCAGTTGCTTCAACTACAACTTGAACGCCAACCACTGCCCAAAGAAATCACTCATGTGCAAATTTCCGTGCCTGTAACCGTTGCGTACCGCCCCAAGCAGCAGTGGCTATTTCAGGAAGATGAACAGAATCGAATCCAAAAACGATCAGGCTTGATCGAACGCTTATCATCTCGTTTGGGCACGTCGGCTGTGCTTCAAGTTCGCTTACAGTCCCAAGCGTTGCCTGAGCGTAATTATGTGCCCCGCAAAC
>JBDNHU010000159.1:0-9581 GCA_041688615.1 Mariniblastus sp.
CCCGCACGGACGCTCAGCACGACGTTGTTATCGCAGTCGCACCTCCGCCGGAGGCCGAAGTCGGTGGCTACTCGTTCTTCGTAAGAAACTTTCATTCTCTATCCAAAACCGGTTTTATCCCGGCGCACCCTGACACCTTTGTTTTTCCGACTTTCCGTACTACTTCCAGCATTGGAACGCTGCTGAATTATGAAGTGAATAGGTGCTGGCTAGGTTTGCAGTTGCCTCCGGCTTGAGTGGTTCATTAGCGTAATTGGACTTATTCATCTCGATACTCGACGCGTTCAGGATTAAACGGATAGGTTTCGCAAACCCAAGCCCACTGTTTGCATTGACGTACGAAAGGCAAACGATTCGCTGGATCGGGAATCAAATCTATTTCCAGATAGTCACTCGTTAAGTGAGCCAATGCCAGGATGTAGTTTTTTCCGTATTGCCGTGCCACGACCTCTTCATTGGTTGACAACGAGAAGATCTCGCCGACTCGCGAAATGGACTTGGTTTCGAAATAGAAGATCTCGCCCGTGGGAGAGGTCGCTTCAAGATCGTAGCCAATGTTTCTTTTGCTCACATCCGTGGCCTCCCAACCTTGGGAACGCAAGTACTCCATTACCTGTATCTCTGCGCTACGCCACTTGGTCACCGCGCCAACGCTAACCATATTCAGGCTAATTCTTTGCTCGGTGTGATCCTTTGGGGCCGAAAGTCTTTCGTCTAGAAACGATGCTTTGTTATTGATTACGTTCGTCCCCTTGTTCGATTGATCGTCGGAAGGGTTAAAGACCTTCTTGCTAATGTCTTCACCGAGCAATCGATCCATAAAGCGACTGAGCACTTTCTCACCACCAAATTTTTCGGCAAGCAAGGTTGTGTTCTCGACTTCGCATGGTTGCTGTCTTAGTTCATTGGTTGAAACGACTTTTCCCTGGACTGGCCAAATGCGCCAATCGCTGAAATCCACATTCAGCTGCTTGGTTGCCTCTAATTCAGCAATTCTTGACGCCACTTCTGCTGCGCCAGTTGCGGATAAGCCTGAGGTTTTCAACCCTTCACCTAACTCTTCGACACGAGCCTCTTTCGCCCCAAGTGCCCTAAGAAACGCAGGCAGGCCATTGATTTTTTCAAATCCTTGATCAAGTGTTTTGAGTCCACTAGCACTGGCAGCATGTTGAAAATCATGAGACGAATCAAACCAAGTTGGGCGAAGTGACAAATTGGTAAATCGTTTTTTCCCTTGTTTTAGTAACTCGGTGTAGAAAGACTTCTTGAACGAAGGTCGCTCAAATTCCACCATGCGAATATCTTCCATGGGAATCAATGGCGTCAGCAAACTGAATTTATTACTCGCGATACAACCGTCAATAAGGTCTAGCAAGAATCCTGCGACTTGCTTCGTGCAATTTTGTGAGCGTTCATCAAGGACAACTTTCGTACGTGATGGGTCCGTACTGAAGTCACCGTTTATTTTCGCGCCCACTCCCGAAGGCTCATGCGTGGGAAGAAACGCGTGCACCACGGCGTCGTTGGGTGGCAGTCGTTCAGCCAGACCGTCCTTAATCAATACGGCAATCGCAATTCCAGAACGTTCGTAAATCGTCCACTCCCGAATGGAATCAAGGGTCTTGGCCGAAACACGCCGAAAGGCACTCCCCTTTTTAATCAGTGAAATCTTGATCTCTTGCGACTTTGCACCAATCAAGGTTGCCTCTTGAATATTTTTCAAGAACAACAATGAAGCCGCATCAAACGATTCAAACTCGGTCGCGACGGCATGCGAAATCAAATTTTCAAAGATGAAAACAGTTGTGAACCCGGATGTCAGAAGCGACTGGATTTTTGCTTCGACAAGGCTTCGATTTCCCAGATCGAGGCCGTGGGGAATGCGCACCAACGGTACTTTGGTCGCTGTTGGTATCTCCGCTTTCGTTTTGTCGCGGCAAAAAGTTACTGCCAATTCGTCGCTGATCAAATGCACACGACTCGCAACTCCGACAACGGACTTAAAGCCGATCCCTCGGTAGCCAATCGAATCGCCGCGACTTTTATCGGATGCCGAACTTCGACACAAAGATTCAAAATCAACTTCTGTGAAATGCTTGCCATCATTGGCCACGATCAGATAGTTGCCAAAATGTTCCGCGTAGAATCTCGACGCGGCGGCATCATCTGCGTTTTGCAATAACTCGATAAATGATCTGGCGTCGTAGCTTTCTGCGACATACGTTTCCAAGCCTGCCAAATCAGCAAGCAGATTTGGCGACTGCATCGCTTCGGAAAGAAGTGATTTTCTTATTCTGTCCAGCATCGGCTCAACCAATCATATCTTGCGGCGTTAGCTTGGCTTGGGAACAAGCCGGATCTTCTTGGCCAGCCCCGGTGCAACGGAGCACTTAATTTCAAAAGTATGGAATCCAAAAAAGGAATCCGAGTCAATATAATCAATGTCCGTTTGAATCACACGGCCCGCTGCATCGTAGACCGATATCTGCAACTGAAGATCATTTGCTAGATTGGTCCCACTGACAGCATGCAGCTCACCTCGAACGGTGATGTCCGCGTCGTCAGAATACTCATCTTTCACCTCAAACGCCGACAATGCTACGATGCGCACCCCCAGCCTTTCTTCAAATGCATCAAGTCTTTGTACCAAATCAGTGATATCTTTTTTTGACATGTCTTGCCTTCCATAAATAGTAAATTGATTGCGACTAAAGGTCAGTCAGCAATACGTGCTAAATTTCACTTCCTTCGAGCTTCTCATTGAGTTCTTCAAATGACATGCAGTCATGTTCGCCGACACGACGTTTTCCATCCGCCTTGGATATCACAAGAAACTTCATGATCGACTTGTCCTCATCTTCAATGTTACCAGTCTATTTTGAAACAACAGTTTGTACCCAACAGGGAGCTCAACCTTCATTAGCCTGCCATGAGCTATCAGCCATTACCTCCGTTCGTACGTACTTTTTAAACCTCGCTACTGAAGTAAAACATCGATAGCCACGGCTGCTGGCAATATTCATGACTTCTGCCGGCTCATTAAGTAGGACGGCAACCGGTTCACTTAATCCCTCCTGGAGACCGTTCGGCCATACTAAGTCTAGAATTGCCTCTTGTGCACCGGTTTCCAGATTCGCCATATCAAATGAAATTTCACCGCGTGGCAGGCCTTTTCCAACAACCCATTCGTTAATCTCTTCCAACTGTCTTTCTTCCTCTTCGCTTTCGATCCCGCCTGGCACCGAAACACTATCATTCCGCATTGCGGCCGGCTCTCCACTTACCATCCATCGTTCGTCGCCGTGAAGCAGCTCATTAAGAAAGCGGTTGGTTTCCTTGGCCAACAATTCGCGCCGTGCTTCCAAGAACTCATGATAATTTTCCATCCTCCAGAGACGTTCGTCCATTGGAATCCACTGAGAGGCGAGTGCGCCTGGATGTTTTTCTTCGATTTCCGGGAAGTAGGCTTCGGGACGCGCGTCGCTGATTTTCAGGTTCGTGTCCTTCGTCTGGAAACAAAAATTGGCGAGCGCATTGACTTCAGGGCGACGGTAATCAAGTTTATACAATTGCGCCTTAGGAAAGATATGGTGCACCTCCAAACTACTCATCTTGCCAAGCATGTTACTTTTGAGTTTTATTCCCGTTCCCCAATCTTGCGACTCACCGACTCTCGTCAACATGTAAAGAACGGGATAGAAACGCGCTCCCATGCTCCAACCCGAGAAATGGCCTTTCTCTACACTCAGATAGCCGTTCCAGAGACGCAGTTGTTCCAAAAGGCGGTCAATACCGCCGTCCAGATCTTCGATCACATTTAGATCCTGATCAATCTTGCTTTCAGTTGAACCGCTAAATCGCCCCCACATTCCAGCTTGAACAAACCAGAATAAGAGTTTGTCACGCTCCTTCTCGTCGAGTCCATTTTTTCTTCGTGTCAGCAGGTTGACCATGACTGGGATCCCAAACTTGCCAAAGAGCACTCGGTCATGGTCCAAGCCTACTCGATCGGCAATCATATTAGACTTTGGTCAATTCCTTTAACTGCTTTCTTGAGAGCTATTTGAACTTCCTCCGCCGACTTGTCATGGAGGTATTGAAATTTTGCTTCTCCCGTCAGGACTGTATTGACGGATCGCAGTAGCCAATCAAGGTTGAAGTCGTATCCACTCTCGTGCCACCGCGTCAGACTTGAACGCATCGTATCCCGAGCTTCTGGCCATTCCGCACAGATTTTAGCTAAGGCAAGATCACCTTTCGAGAGTTTTGTACCACCACTGTTAACTCGATTAAAAATGTCAACAACGATGTCAAGCGTTTTGTCGGGACCAGTAATTTCTTCAACATGCAGATCGATTTCAAGGATGGCCAGTAGTCGGGTCAACCGCGTCGCGTATTCGCCGACCTTTGAAACGAGCTCTGGCTTTTGACTTATCTCTGCGATAAAGCTACCCAGTCCAATGTTTCCCTGCTTAAACAAAGCTGAAACATCGATCCAAAGCGGGTCATCTCTCATTTTAACCGGTTGGAAAACTCGAAGATCTCTTCTTCCAGGTTGAAACGGAGTCCATTAAATGCAGAGTCGTTTCCGTCAAAAAACGTTGGGGCTTTTCCACGGACTACACCATACAAACTTGTCATACGTTGCTGTCCATCCAATAGCAACTTGACTACACCGACGGCGAGATGACCATTGCCGCGAGCAGCCGCCGACTTCGATTCGGTTGCCCATACAAGAAGCCCTCCCACTGGATGCCTTTTGTATAGCGAGTCAAAAAGGCCTCTTACCTGATCTCTATTCCAGACATAACCCCGCTGAAATTCGGGTAGAGCCATGTGCCCATTGTCGATGTGATCCAGGATAGTATTAATTTTCATGGCTTCTTCCGGGGCTTCGATTTATTCATTAAGAGCTGCTTGCGAATAACCTGGTCAAATGCTGGACTTCGCTTCTTCAACATCCTGAATCCAGTGGCCGTTCTTTCGGCGTCCCCAGATGACGGGGCCAAATGGCATCATGGATTTTTCATTACAGTTAACAAAAAAGGCAAAATGCTTGGTGTTAAAGCCTAGGAATGATTTCTTTCCACATACCATATGCGTCTTGCCGTCTTCTGACGCTATCCACCGCACGTCGGTGACTTTGCTGAATTCTTTGGGACGATATTTCTGAAATAGCCACATCGCTGGAAAGGGACGTCCCGGCTCAAGACCGTCAAGGCAACTTCGCAGCAAACGCATCTCCGACTCACCGTTCAAAAGTCCCTTCGCCATTCGAATTCCCGAAATCTTGCAGACGTCGGTTTTCGTTGTTGATATTGAGAGGTGAGTCCATGGACAGGTTGTGATTTCGCCTTTGATCGCATGCAGGCCATCCACAATTTCAACATGCTCTTTTTTTGCCCATCGGCCTGAATAGGCACTCTTTGTCAGAAGGCCATCAAATGCGGTGTGATCGCTGACACAGCATGTTTGCAGTCGATCTTTAGCAATGAATCGACCTGAGATTTCACATTTTCCAATTTCGTCTGGTATGAGCCGTCTTCCAGTTTTTTCACAAACGACCTCACTCCCTTTTATGCACCAGCGTTCACTCAACTCGCTTTTTGCCGCGGACTTAATGCTGATCATCTTACCTGTAACCTCGCACTTGACCGTATACTCGGGATGCACCAAGTTCCCGGTTACTTCACAGACAACGAGACAATCTTCCTTGGCTCGCTTGCCGGACGCCGAACATGTGGCAAGACTCCCTAGAACGACCCTGTCACCTGTCACGTCGCATTTTTCAGTTTCATTTACAAGCAGCTGTTTACCCGTAAGACTGCAAGTCACCGCCTCTGACTGATCACCCGGCAGCGACGACGTTTCGGAATAGACGATTCGATCTGGAGCGATGAGTTTGTCGGATACGTGAGAACGAATACATGCGCCCTTGGGATACCAACGATTAGAAAATTGACACCGCTCCGCCTCGGAAACATGTCCTCGCAGTCCATCCGCAAGTTCAACCGCCTGATCTTTTCGGAATGACTTTTCAGATATTCCGCTTCTTACGAGTTCGTCTTCGAATGCGCCGGCACCGGTTAGCTCACAACTTACTTTGAAATCTCTGTGAGCACGCAGACCACTAACTTCCGATGAAAACATCAATTCGGAGTAGACCAGTTTGTTTGAAACAGCACATGTCTCGATTTCACTTGGCAAATACTTGCCATTAGAGACTGCGCACGAAATCATTTCGTCGGGCAACGCAAATTCGCCGCTACCGTCCGAACGAACCAGCAAATGCTTCAGGCATTTTTTACCGGAAACGGATGAAGTCCCAAGGCATTCAACAGGAAACGCCTTATTATTCAAATAACACTGAGCAAATTCTGGCTCTCGCACAATGCGTCCAGATTCAACCGTGAGCACAGACGTGTACGAATGTCCGTCGACCTGGTAATGTACTGTGGCGGTTGGAAGGTTCACGACTCCCATTTCCGCAGCGGAGACTTCTGCAACGATGGATTCCCTGTAGTCAAACAGAATCTTATCTCGGCGGGGCCCGTGATCACTCTTTTCAAGATCGATGTCTCTTTTGGTTGCATAATACTTCTGAAATTTGGCTACGTCCGGATCTCGTTCCACAGTAGCGGTGATGAATCTGTCCAGACCCTTCAACTTGCGCAACAGATCTCCACCTAGTTCAGCCAATTTCGAAGTGTTGACCGCGGCAGTCTTAAAAGGCACCTCGAGAAGCTTCTCGTAGCTATCCATCGAGTTGGCAATACGGACCCTGCAGACCGCTTTTCCCGTCAATCGGCCGGTGGTCTGGGATAGTTCGATGTTCTGTTGAAGGCCGTCAAATTTGGTGAGCCACTCTGCAACCACACCTTCGACGCTCTCATGCGAACTATCATTCTCTTCAATCCAAATACTGTCGCGTTGCAACCACCTTTGCAGAAGCCGTTCAAACGCTGGCTTGCCGTAAGCATACAATGCTGGCCCACGGCCGTGGAAAACACCTGTTGCGTTGGAGTTCCGAGCGGTCTCTTCATCAAAGGTGAACTTCTCTTCGCCAACATTTGCCGAGGTTGCACGAAATAATCCGTTACCCAGCTCGACAATCGTGTTGCCCTCTTCGTACAAGGCTTCCAGAACAAACTGGTTCAAAGGCATGCGGGGAGCCTTCGTCGACAAACGAGGCATGGTCAAAGTCGATTCATCGCCAGTTGTGGAACCGAGAGTCTGTTCGATCTCTCGTTCGTTTTCATCGATCAAGGCTTTAGCCCTCTCGATGCTTGCCAGTGCTTTCCTGGCAGCGACCTCCATGTTCTGACCATGCAGTGAGTCCACAACCATGCGGCAAATTTGCTTTTGTAGCGATTCCCCGTTCGAATCATCCGCTGCTTCAAGCACCGCCTCGATGTCTCCCACAGTATGCGAGATGACCTGTAGTTTCTCCAAGAGCCTCGCGACCACGAGCTGTTCTGGGCTGTTTCGATGAACAATGTTTGAGACGACGACTTTGCTAAACTTCGATCCAATACGCTGCACCCGACCAATACGCTGTTCAACGATCATTGGATTCCATGGAAGATCGTAGTTGACAAGAACATTGGCCACCTGCAAATTAATACCTTCTGCCCCCGCATCAGTCGACACAACGACATTAATTTCGGGTGGATCACAGCGGAAATTCTCGATCGTCCTGCGATTGTTTCCGGGGTTCGCACCCATGATCGTCCCAAGCTTGATTCCGCGGCTGGCAAGGACATCGCATATCGTCTTCTGCGTTTCCTTGCGCGTGGTAAACACGACCATCCGCCAATCCGATCGATTCTTCTTTAGCGTTTCTGCCATGCTCAACAGAAACTCAGTCTTGGCTGGAATCGGAATAGATTTGGCCAGCTGGTCGGCTTCTCTGGCAAGCCAGCTCGGAGCGGTCTGGTTCTTGGCCATATTTACCAGCTGAGAAGCCAAAGCTTGCGGACTGCTCATCAAGGCGACCAACAGGTTTACTCGGTTAAGTGGGTTGAACCGGTCGATATGTTCAGCCAAAAGATATTGTAGGGCGATTTCCATTCGCGACGGATTCACCGGATGGGTCTGAACAACTCGATCTGGAAAACACAACTCTGCATCAAGCCGTCTTGTTCGAAACATGTATGTCCCAACGACCTGCCGAAATTCTTCCGCACGTTGCGGCACCAGTTTTCTCGCTTTGGCACGTCCGTCTTCAATAAATCGATTTGCGAATGAGTCAGGATTGCCAAGTGGGTTTCGGTGTCCCCGGGCAACGGCCAGGCAATCGATCAGGGAATAGATGTCCCAAAGGCGATTCTGGATGGGGGTCGCCGTCAGCATCAGGACATATTTGAATACCCGTGATTCGAGCGCCTCATAAATGGCGGTTGCCATTTTAGGCGGATTTCCGCTTGAACCATGTAAATTTCGGACCTTGTGCGCTTCATCCAGAATCAACATATCGAACTCGCCAATCTTCTTCTTTTGAAGATAGCCGGTTGCGGATTGATAGGTTGTTAGAATTACTGGCTCATTTCGTCCATCGATTCTTCTTAATTCTGAGCCGGTCAGACCAATCGCCTGAATTCCAAATTTGGAATCCAGTTCCTCCTTCCATTGCTCAATCAAGATTTTCGGGCAGATGATAAAAACGCGTTTGATTCGGTTTCGTTTCATCAATTCACTGAGAATCAGTCCAGCACTGATCGTCTTTCCCAACCCGACGTCGTCGGCCAACAGCGTACATGGAAGCCTTCGACAGAATCGCATCAGGTTTTCCACCTGATGCTTGTACGGCTCGACTCGCCCTTGCCAGTCCGCCCGGGATTTAATGTCTTCGGCGGAATTAATAATGATCGGATCGGCCAGCGACCACTCAACCGCAGCGCAATGAAGATCGTATCCGGTGCGTTTGCTGGAAGGTTCAAGATTGCTGAGCGCAAAATTAATGTTCATGATTCGGCTACCCCGTCCGAAGGTATGTAAATTGGTAGCTACAATAGAATCGCTCGATTAAGTGAGTGCAAGCTGGCCATACATTCAGATTGAACCCTATCGGTTGACGACCTTGGTGTCGCATCATTTGGTTATGGACGTGATTAAGTTCCGTTTTTATTTAGTTGAAACACGGCAGGGTAGTCGTTTTGAAACATATCCGGCAGGCTTACATTTTTGGGTCGCAAATTTTGAACTTATTTAGTGGACTTTTGGAAGTTTGCGAGTATAACCCGACGTGAAATTTTCGACTGCTGCTTTTCGCAAGATATAAGTTAAACGTCAATTTACCAAGTCGTTGTCACGTTTTTCGATACCTGATTTCGGTAGAACGAAGAGGATACCAGTGCCAAACAAGAATAAGGTGTCAAGTACCGTTTTGAACAAGAATAAGGTGTCAAGTACGAATGGCGTTGTCATCGGGTTTTTGCGAGTTTTTCTCAGATTCGTCGCGCAGTCGTTCTTGATGCCACCCCAGTATTATTTCTACCTGCGATTGCGCGATTTGGATTCGGTGCTACGAACTGCTATAACGTTTCTTTGATTTCCTACTACCAATTTCGCGGCAGTCAGCC
>JBDNHU010000160.1:0-6343 GCA_041688615.1 Mariniblastus sp.
TCCCGAAATTTTGCCTTCAGGCGAGGCCTTCAGGTTAAGTGTAAATTCGCTGAACGTTTGGCCTTCACGAATCATTTTGCCTGACCAAGATCCAACCACTGCGGCACTCTTGTTCTTGGGGTCGGCCTTTTGGGCGTCGTCCTGCTTTGCTGCTGCTGGCGGCTCTTGGGTCGCGACATCTTCAGGCGTAGGCGTCGCGGTTTGAGTTGAAAATTTCGTGAAGATTCGATCCGAACTTGGCTTCCGGCGAGTTGCTTCAATGTTTAGTGACGCACCAGTACCTAGGGGTACTTCGGATGTCATCTTGCCGTACTTGACCGACATGACCGGTTCCAATGCACCAAAGGGGGTTTCCACCGCAAACTGTAGCGTGTTGGTTTCCGGGTCGAATTTGCCTTGGCTCAGGTTAATGGTCTCTTCTTCAGCGGTCAGGCTTCCCACGACCACATTGTCTTCACCTAAGGTTAATTCCATCACGAAATCGCCTTTGGCTGATTCATCCGACGCAGCGAAGGTTCCATCCCAGGTACCACTGATGGGATCGGCCTGCTCTTTGGCAACTTCTGGTTGGGTTTGGGTATCAGGCTTCATTTCCTCAGGCGCCGTCTGGGCCGGATTTTCACTTTCTGCGGTTACACTGTCCGCGGCAGCGTCGTCTGGCTTTTGCGCTGGGGCAGCGTCGTCCTTCTTCGGTTCGGGGGGTGCATCTTTGAGCTCTTGTTTGGCCGTGGGTTGGCTAAAGATGGGTTCCCAATTCTGTCCGCTGTCTTTGGTCATCCAAACGGCACCGTCGGTTGTACCCACGTAAAGAACTCCCGCTTCGACCGCGGATTCGGAAATCGCACTTCCGGCGCCTTCGTCGGTATTTGTGATTTCGGGTGAAATCGAAGTCGCATTATTGCCTTTGCTGAACGATCTAAATACGTAATTACCAGCGCTGTAATGGATCTGGCTGTTGTGTGGAGAAAGAATGAAAGGTGTCTTCCAGTTGAAACGATAACGAACGCCACGTTCGCCTCGTGGTCGAATCGACCCTCGTTCGCCGGTTCTCAGGTTGAAGCTTCCCATCGCTCCGTTCTGGCTCTCCGAGTAAAGTTGATCCGCGTCTTGGGGATCTACCAGACACACGAAACCGTCGCCTCCACCAATGCGAAACCAGTCGCTATTGATGACACTTCCACTACGACTACGGCGAGGTCCACCCCACGATCCGTTGTCTTGCAGACCGCCGTAAACTTTGTAGTCTTGGGTTGCATCAAGGCCTACATGGTAAAACTGGCCGATGGCGATGTGGTTGTGATGGTCCCAAGATTTCATGCGATCGTAAGTCACATAAAGACCCCCGTCGTTCCCTAAAATGATATGGCTTGAATCCCGAGGATCAATCCACAAGGAATGGTGATCAACGTGAACTTCATTTCCATGGCCGTCATCCGAAAAGGTCTTGCCACCGTCTTTAGACTTGTAAAGCGAGGTACCTAAAATGTAGATATTATTTTCGTCGGAGGGATCAATTCGTACTTGGCTGTAATACATTGGACGAGGATTGATGCTATTGATTCGTTCCCAAGTATCACCCGCATCGGTACTCTTATAGAGTCCACCGAATTCCGCTGCATTTTCACCTTGTTGATCTTGTACGTTCTCTTGTTGACCGCCCAATGACGCCGAAAAGGGGCCCGTCACTTCTCTGCCTGGTCGCGGAGTCGGTTGCGGCCTGGCACCTAGTTTGACGGCTACTTCCTTTTTCTCGCCATTGCGAACAACTAATAGCTTGATTTCATCATCGACTTTCTGGCGTCCAATGGCGGCGTTCATTTCGTTGGAGTTTAGAACCAATTCGCCTTCGACTTGCAGGACCACATCGTTGACCTCCAAGACTTTGCTGGCCGGTCCGTTGTCAACAATCGAAGAAACTTGAACACCGATTTCGGCATTTTGACTTCGTACACCAAGGTAAGGAATTTTCTCGGGTCCACCACCGATTTTCTCGGATTCCACAATCGCAAAAACATGGTCAGGATTGGAACGCGACCAGTTCAAACCGATACGTCCCATACTGCAGGTGGGAAGTCCCTTAGACATTTTTGTCCACGTTTTTCCAGCATCGCTTGTTTTGTAAATTCCTGCACCAGGCCCAAACTTTTTGTCGGGATCGTTGCCATCGAATCCGTCACGTTGGCGTTCGTAAGCTGCGGCAACCAAAACATCAGGATTTGTCGGGTGCATTTGTAGGTCGACAACGCCCGTTTTGGAATCGATGAAGAGAACCTTTTCCCAGGTCTTGCCACCGTCGGCCGTTTTGTAGATACCGCGTTCTTCGTTCTCACCCCACAACCGTCCTAGCGCGCCAAAGTAAGCAATGTTTGCGTCGGTCGGATGCAATGCTAATCGACCCGTTTGAAAAGTCTTGTCCAGCCCCAAGTGCGTCCAAGTCTTGCCACCGTCGATCGATTTGTGAACGCCATTTCCCCAAGAGGAACTGTTGCGAGGATTCGCTTCGCCTGTGCCCACCCAAACAATGTTGGAATCGCCCTGGAAGACTTGTACGTCACCGATGGATACCACGGTTTGCTTATCAAATTGATGCTCGAAGGTGAAGCCGTTGTTTTCTGTCTTTAGTAGACCGCCCGAAGCTGACGCCGCCCACCAAGTGGTCGGGTTTTTTTCGTACACTGCAATCGAAGTGATACGGCCGCTCATGTTTGCGGGACCGATCGGGCTCCACTGAAATTTATCCAGCCAAGCTTGGGGCATCACAGTGGTTGCCAGAGCCGCCGCCTGACTTGGTGTCGCCGAGTTATTTCCGGGCTGCCCCTGAAAGCGTCCTTGTCCACCTCGTCCGGGTCCGCCCTGTCCGGGTCCGCCCTGTCCGCCTCTACCCGATCCACCGCGACCTTGGCCGCCGCGTCCCGGTGCTGGTTGGCCCTCCGCTGTAGCTTGACCCTCCGCTGCCCGATCTTGGTCGGCATCCGGTTCGCCGCCGCCTGGTCGTTGGCGACGTCCGGTTGCTTCTGATTCTGGTCGGGATGCTGAGGTCTCTTGAGACTGCTCAGCATTGGTGGTCTCTTCTTGAGTCGTGGTTTCCGAGGCCGACGATTCGGTCTGCTGGGCAACTAATGGCGTGGCGGAAATCTGACCAAACAAGGCCAGCATTGCAATCGCTACACCGAGTATGGGCGTGGTCAATCGCCCGAAAGCTGGACCAAGTAATCCAGTAGGGACAAGGCTTCGAATCAACATGCAGAAAAACTCCTCGGGCAAGGAAAATGGTTACTTATGATAAGTTTTGAATTAACTTTTGGATGGATATCGACAATCGACCGACCAACCCCCAAGGTATTTCTCAGGACTTGCAGCTACCGGACAAGTTGGGAGGCAAGAGATTACTTCCGCACAACTCATCTTTGACACGCGTTTGGTTAGAATTTTCCAGGGTCTGACAGCTGGGGTGCTAAACCAAGTGTCTTGTCAGTGGTGGGTCTTGCCGATATTTCTAGTTTACACTTGAAAAATGGCGCGGGTAGAAACGCGACTCCGTTTTTCACAGACAGGCCAATCCAGTGTCCTAGCGGTTACGGCTGTGCAGCTAAAAAAGATACAATCGCTTCCGTTTAAGCCGAACACTGCGTTCCAAGATTAGTTTTGCAAGTTTTCGCCCGAACCGGTGGATTAATTTGTGATGGTTGATTTAAACGGGCGTTCGGTTTTGAGTGCAAACAAAAAAAAATCGCCGGCTAGATTCGTAAATCCAGCCGGCGATCCGTTCAAACACGTTCAGCGAAATGATAGACCCTGCCTATCCGCATCTCTATCCTCAAAGCCCTTTATCTTTAAAGCCCTTTATCCTCAAAACACGGCATGCCGCTCGCTTAAAACGCGGCATGCAAATCGTTCAAAGCATTGCAGGCCGCTCTATTTGGTAATTTTGTAGCAGTACAAAATCTCTTGATCTTTCAAGTAAAGATAGCCGTTTGCAATCACAGGGTGTGTCCAAATGCCACCGCTTCGGCTTCGCTGTTCGGTTTGTGGAGATAGAGTGAAGCGCCCTTTTTCTCGCCAAGCTGCGTCCGAAGCTTCGGCTAGAACGACTTCGCCGCTCTTTTCATCCAACAGGTACAAACATCCGTCCGCATAGGTTACGGAGCCTTTGCCCAGTTCTTCTTCTTCCCACAGTGAATCGCCAGACTTGAAATCCTGGCAAGTCCAACCCGCACCGTCTGAATAGCCAAACAGTTTATCACCTACCAAGAGTACGCCACCATGATGATTCTTCATGACCTTGTTTTGGTAAACGTCGGTGGCTTGATTGTCTTTGGAAATTTCGATCAACTTGCAACCCACACCGTAGCCGCTGGAGATGTAAATAAAGTTGTCCTTCGCGATCGGTGTTGGGATGACGGCGGTTCTGCCTTGCCACGGGCTAGTCCACAACATTTCGCCTGTTTCGGGAGACACACCGATGACTTGTTTGGGCATCAATTGTACATACTGCTTTTGACCGTTAGGCGTTGCAATAATGATTGACGAGTAGTTTGCTGGATCGGTGATGTTTTTGGATTGCCATAGTTGCTTTCCCGAGATCTTATCGAAGGCCACAATCGCACCTTGATCACCACCAGGTGTCACTACGACTCGATTTTCATCCACAAGCGGGCTTTCGGAATAGCCCCAAAAAGGAACGTTACCCCCCACATCTTCCATGGCTTGTTTCCAAGCCACTTTTCCGGTCTTACGATCCAGACATGCCAGGTGTCCTTGGGCGCTCAACGCGTAAACGAAGTCGCCATCGATCGTAGGCGTGCTGCGCGGCCCATCACCCCAATTGTTCTTTAATAGGGGGCCAATCACTGTCGACCACACTTCTTTACCGTCTTTGGCACTTAGCGCGATTGCGAACTCTTGGTCATCGCGTGATCCAACGGTAAAAATAGTTCCCTCAGCAACCGCGATCCCGCCGTACCCCAGCCCAGTATCTTTGTTTAGCCAGACTTGATCAGGCCCGTTGCTTGGCCATTCCTTCAGTAATCCAGTTTCGTTGGAATTATCGGAGCGATTCGGGCCGCGCCACTGAGTCCAGTCGTCCGCAAAGCCTTGGCAGGGTACCAAGCCGCTGATGGCAACACCGGTCGCTAAAGCCACCGAGAAAATAAGATTTTTAACAGTCTTCATAGAACGGTATTCCTAAGCGAATCTGGATTTTAAGGGTAAAAAAAGTAAGCAAACCAACAGCAATCTCTCGCTGTAAGTTTCCGGTTGCCCCGCACGCATCAAGCTTTTGCTTAAACTGCGGCGTGGTGGATTGAATCTTCAATAAACAAACCGCGTCATCATACCATTTTTGGCGGTAATGGCACGGCATTGGCGACCTGATAAAATCGTTCTACTAGTTCATTGATGCGTGCTACGATTTTTTCGTCATCGATTTGATCGGCCGAGAAAGCGTCGCCAGTGGTATAGACGAATTTCGGCAAGATCAAGCAGCGGAAATCCAGCATCAAACTGTTAGCCAATGGCATCAGCGACATGTAGCTACCGCTGCCGCCGGCGGCGCACATCAGGCCGACCACCTTGTCTTGCCAGGCTCGGCCGGTCAATTCGACCAAGTTCTTAATCGCCGCGTTCACGTCATAATTGTAGATGGGACTGGCCAACAGGATGCCTCGGGCGTGTGTGATTTGTTCCGAAAGTTTTCCTACATTGGGATCACTGTAAGCACTTTGGCCATCACACAGCGGCAACGGAATTTCCGCCAGATCGACCCATGCAACTTCGGTTGATTCGGTCGTGTGTGCGGTGTCGGGTGTGGTCACAACCGAGTGACTTTCGGTTAATTCCAAAAGACGTTGGTAGGCGGCTTTTGCCAGCAATCTGGAGCGACTTTCCGAGTGCAAGCTGCCGGAGATGACCAAATACCTAGGGTGTTTCATTCGACAATTCTCTTTTATTTTCCAAAAAATGGACCACGACATCGACTATTCTGCCCAACAGGCGGCAAATGGTCGAGGCCCTAGAGGGCTGCAAGCACCCGCAGATCTTTGGCGATCGGTGGTTGGAGCGGGCACAGTTTGGGACGGCAGAAAGTTCACTTTCGTGCCTCAATTGGGCGATCTCCTCGCATCCGGTCGTTTTCACCCTAACTCCATGTTGGACTTGCCCTTAGAATGATACCCTGGTGACAAGACTCGACCGCTGATTGGTTCGGGCATTAAGATAAGGTTCGGGCATTAAGATTAAGGTTCGGGCATTAAGATTAAGGTTCGGGCATTAAGATAAGGTTCGGGCATCGCAGGTCGAGGGCAGGCCCGGTTTGTTTGGTTTTCTGTTACAGATTTTCAAGAAA
>JBDNHU010000161.1:0-9876 GCA_041688615.1 Mariniblastus sp.
ATCACGTTTTGAATGTAATGCGCGCGGTTGTGGGGCAGGAATTGGCTCTCTTTGACGGAAATGGCTACCAATTCTTGGGGACAATCCAACAGCTTAGCCGCAGTGAAGTCCTGGTTGTTGTCAATTCTGAACAATCGTCCAACTGTGAACTGAGCCAACGAATCTTAGTCGCTGCCGCCGTCCCCAAGGGCGATCGCCTGAGGTTTCTGGTCGAAAAGCTAACCGAATTGGGAGCCGCCGCCTACTTGCCGCTAGGCTTGGACCGTTCGGTCAATCGACTAAATTCAGGCCTAGAAAAGAAGATGCGGCGTTGGATCATCGAAGCCAGCAAGCAATGCCTGCGGAATCAACTCATGATGTTGCTGCCCGAAATGTCGCTCAATCAGGTGGTCAGCCAATTTGCCTCAAGCCAACAACGTTGGATCGCGTGCACTCCAAAAGATGGCGCGGTCGTCCAGGCAAACCAACCCGTTGATGCCACTCCCTTGAACAATCCAATCGATGACCTTTCACTTGATCAGGCATCCCGCCCCTTTGACCATATTATTTTGATCGGCCCCGAAGGCGGATTCACCGATGAGGAAATTCAAATGGCAATCGGTGCCAACTTTCAACCCTTATCCCTTGGAAAATCCGTTCTGCGCATCGAAACAGCAGCGATCGCCGCAATGTCTTATGCAGCAATGTCTTATGCAGCAATGTCTTATGCAGCAATGTCTTATGCAGCAATGTCTTTTGCCGCATTTTCGATCTCGGGCATCAATGCTGAGAACTAAGATTTGGCCTCAAAATTTAATCCAGTGCCGGAATTCAACAAACAACTGTCGCGAACTCCGGACCGGACTGCGTAGGGCAGATTCGCGAAGCAGTGGGTCCGCCGGTTCTACCTCTCCGCTTGTTGCATCTTCTTCAAATCGGGACATCTAAGCCCGTAGGCACCACGGAATCATTACACCAAGATGCGTAACAATTGACCAGGCGTAACAATTGACCAAGCGTAGTAATTAGCGAGGCGTAGTAATTGACCAGGCGTAGTAATTAGCGAGGCGTAGTAATTAGCGAGGCGTAGTAATTGACTAGGCGTAGTAATTGACTAGGCGTAGTAATTGACTAGGCGTAGTAATTGACTAGGCGTAGTAATTGGCACGTAACATAGCGGGTGCACAAAATAGCTTAACAACCGCACTCAACGATTACTGACCATCTTTCTTTTCAGTCGCCTCTTTTTCGGAATCTTCTGCGGTTCCGGCGGGGATCACTTCGCCAAACAAATGACCTTTCACTTCGTCATGCGCCCAAGTTCCAGAGTACATTCCGTTGTTAAACAAAACCCGGGCCGAAAAAGTACCCATCGTTGGAATGGTCAGCTTCTCCAAAGTAATCACTGGCGTCTTATCAGCCCACTTGATCTGCATAGTCAACGGCACACTCTGATCCCATTTTCCATACTTGATCCTTGCTTCAATCAGCCACAGATCACCTTCCTCTAATTTTTCCGCTTTGGCAATTGTGTACTCTTCTTCTTGAGGCGGCACATTTCGGCCCAGCATCGTAAACCGCCCCTTCAACTTTGCACCCGTCAAGTATTTTTCTAACTTGGCAATCAGTTGCTTCTGGTCTTCCGTTTGGGCATCACTGTCTACCTTTTTGTCGTCAGTAGTTGCAACTTCATCTTGGACACAATTTAATTCCGCACAAACGGCCGCCGAATGCAGCGCGACTGGATGAGCGAAACATTGATCGAATCCTAGAACAGCAAATCCCAACGTAGCTAGTCCCGTCAAGAATAATTCACGTCCGACCAAAACGCGTCGACCGTCAAAAAGATGACTCATTGGTAAATCCTTGCAGTAAATCACTCAGAAACGAATCGTGCACGATGCACCGTCATTCCAAATTCTAAATCAAAACACTTACTCTGGCACAATCCAGCCGCATTTCAACCCCGCCCCAACATCATTCGGATCACAAAGAACCCCGAAATTTGTGTCACGCAGAACCTATACCATAGCTTCAGGCCGTAAAACTCTCGCGTGCGGATGGCACCATTACCCGTCACATCCTAACCGCATTCCGCCCTGGACCGCCCGCTTCGCGTTCTTAAAAACTATCCTTGGCTAAGGTCTGTCAGTAGGGGATCTTGGTCTATAATCGACCTCGCTAGCGTCAGGCCAAACCCTCGCCAAACCAGATCCATGGCCGACGACTTACTTGCCCTTCCGCAACACGGACGCTGGTAGGGGGCGCTTTAAGCGGTCATTGCCGATCGTGGTTGCCGCCGAAGCGACATCATGTGCGCTAAAATTTCGCGGCTTGACGATTTTGGGAAACACCTGGGAGCGGTCGATCCGTTTGTGTTACAAACCTGCCAAGACTGCTATTTGCGCATTTAGCGTTTCATGCGACAATGCAGAGTACAAGAATATAGGAAGCTCTGGTTATCTGCCCAGCTTTGGGCAAACCATGTCAACTGAAGCAACAGGAGTGTTACTAGGTGTTTGTCGCTGCCTCGCTGGAATGTTTTCCCGACCTTAATATCAAAGATGCCTGTCAAAAGGTTATCGACTTGGAATACTCGGCAATCGAAATCGATTTGCACGAGGACGGGCACGTTCCCCCATCCAGAATTCACGAAGATTTACAGTGGGGTCTGCGCACCTGCCAAGATACATTACGCCTGGAAATCGTAGGATTTTCGGTCGACATCAAGGCCGAAGGCGAAGAATATTTCGCTCAGTTCGAGTCGTGCTGCAAAATCGCAAAGGCCATTAAGGTGGTCACGCTTTCGGTTCCCTCAAGTCCACTGGGTACCCCGTTTAACGAAGAAGTCGAACGCCTAAAACGCTTGGTCGATATTGCGGATACTAAGGGTGTCCGAGTCGCAGTCAAGGGTCAACTGGGCTGTTTGACCGAGGACCCCGATACCGTAAAGGTGATTTGCGAACATATCAAAGGCCTTGGGCTTTTGTTCGACCCAAGTCAATATCTTTGCGGCCCCTACGCAAATCGGGATATCGAACCGTTGTTAAAGTATGCCTTCCAAGTTTACCTTCGCGATTCAACGGATAAGAAATTGCAAGTTCGCATAGGGCAGGGCGTTATCGACTTTGGAAAACTAGTCAATCAATTGCGGAAGGTAAACTATAACCGATCGCTTTGTGCCCATTTCCCACCAGTGGACGATATCGACCACATGTCAGAAATGCGAACCTATCGCCTTCTGATGGAAAGCCTACTGCTTTAAAAAACCGAGCGTTAAAAGAACATTCGCGAACCGATCCATGGTAAACATAGCCAAGGTTTGGTTCGCATTTTTTATGCGCCGGCAAATGGTAAAGAACCGTTGTACGAACCTAGGCACAGCAATCATCTCAAACGCGCCACGTCACGTCACCGCGTCGTATCAAACGCGTCACGTCACCGCGATGGGACAATGGCATTCCGTGCCCGTCGACCGGAATCCACTTGCTGCTTCCAAACTCTAGCGGCAGGACTAGGTTGACCAAGACTTCCATGATCGACAACTTGGTCAATCTTCAACTTGGCCCGGCTTTGCCCCGGCAAACTTGGGGAACCGATCGTCCTACCTACCTCTGGAATCGGTGATCACAGCGAAGCCCAAAACCCTGCCGCGAACACTAATCTTTGGTTCGATCAAACTCCAATGGAAACTCGTCCATCGGGTCGGTCACTTTGATCGAAACCTTGCCTTCCAATAGATCGTTGATCACGTCGCCCACAATTTCCTTCCGCCAACCGGTCGCCAGCAGCGGCAAGTTCTGCGATTTTGTCAGGCCCAACTTCCAACCCACGAGGTCGCGTAAATCTTGCATCGTTCCCACCAATGCTGGTGCCACCATTTCTCTGCGACAGACAATACCCAACGCCGTATGAGCGAATTGAATTACTTGATTCAACTTGGTATGACTGGCTTTCCCTTTGGCAGGCTTGGGCAGTTGATCCGTTGGCAACGAAATCGCGTTGCTGATCTCTTGGCCAATTTCCGCGACATGATCTTGGTGGCGACTAAAGTTCATGCCTCTGAGATTTCGAATTCGCTGCGGTTCATCGCTCTTCAACCGAGCCATCTCGACCATCAAGTCGTCACGCAATATTCTGCGTACAGGTTGGTTTCGGTTCGCCGCCAGATTCTGTCGCCAAACATATAAATTGCGAATAATTGCCAATTCTAGAGGCTTCAAATTTGCGATTCCCGAAACGCGACGCCAACGTTCTTCGTCTTCGGAATCCATATGACGAATCGCTGAATTTTCCATTTCACTCATCAACCACGATGTGCGATTGCGACTTTGCAAAGAATCCATGATCGATTTATAAATCGCAGGCAAGTACTCCACGTCTTTGGCAGCATAAACTAATTGGGATTCCGATAGGGGTCGGCGACGCCAATTCGTTCGGGTTTCACCCTTAGAAATGGACTTCCCCGTAAATCGAGTCACCAGTGTTGAATACGCAGCCGGGAACTCCAAAGCCACCAACGCGGCTCCAATTTGGGTGTCTATTAAGTTCGCTGGACCCTTGCCGACGTAGCGGTGACAAAATCGATATTCTTCTCGCGCCGCGTGTGCCACCGAAACATGATCACCGTCGGCCAATTGTTGCCAAAATCCGGTGCAATCCCCAACCGTTTGAGGGTCGACGATCGCGATCCCGTCAGACAAGCCAACTTGAATCAGGCACAAGTCGGGCTGATAACAATCTTCAGAGACAAATTCTGTGTCGAAACAAATCAAGGTCTGCGATCGCATTCGCTGAATCAAACTGGCTAATTGTTCAGGCGTCGCAACAAATTCGTAAGGTAGAGAGGGATCGCTCAATTTCGCACTGTCGGGTTGGGAGGAGCTTTACTGTCGTTCAAAATCAATCGTGTCATTCAAAATCAATCGTGTCGTTCAAAATCAATCGCGTCGTTGCTATCCAAATCAGTGACCGCTAACAAAAAGACACTCTCTTTAGCCTGTCAATTCATTTAAGCCGGTCCATTCATTCAGAAATTGGCTGCAAGTCCAACCAATCGATCCGTCAATGAGCCAAAGTTTAGCGATCTTGCCCCCACGCTTCGCGGCTTCCGCACTTTTTCAGTATCGTCAGACTAGATAACTTAGCAGAAAGCCGGTTCCATCAGAAACCTGAGTTCCAAAGAAACTTGTCCCCGAAACGGGTGAATTTTCAACCCCAAGGAGGTAGCCGTCACTCTTGAATAGCCGTTGTGGGTCGCCCATTGTTTTTTGCCAAATACCCCACTCTGTGCCCGTTTAGAGGGCGGCCACCTCGAAGTTTCCTGTCCGGAAACTCGATTCGATTTGGAATTCGACGGCAACACACTGACGACTCAGCTTCCACTATCAAAGAAAAACGCCGCCCAGCATCGCTTTTCTCCTGCAATATTATTCCCTAACATTGCTGCGCCACCGGCCCGAAAATTTAGCGATTGACGACAAAAAGACATCCGGTGTTCCCGGCAAGATCGGCTAATTGGTTGATTTTTGGTGCTTCTGGTACTTTCGCCAAGGGCAAAAATCGCTCTACAATTCTGCCTACTGCGTTGCCACGATAACTAGATCGGTCGATTCCCATGCAAATTTTGGTCAGTGTAAATCAAACCAGTCAGGCGATATTGGCCAGTCAATTAGGTGCCCAGTGGATTGACATCAAAGATCCATCCCAAGGATCACTAGGGGCCGCTTCCCAGGAATTTCAGCAACAAGTGCTGTTGGCACTTTTGGGCGACCCAGCCAAACAAGAAAACGCCCCCTTGAACGACTGCAAGAACCGCCAAACTGCCCACATCAAATCTGAAAAAACCTGGCCCAATCAATCTCGCCCCAATACAACCAATTCTATACTTAGCGTCGCACTGGGCGAAATTTCGGACTATCTACCCGGCCCGCGACTTCCCATTCCATTACCCGGATTCCATTTCGCAAAATTGGGAACCGCTGGTATCAAGCGACTAGAATTAGCAACCCCAGCCACCCCCTCGCTATTGGAAAAAACAATTCAACCAGCCTCCCCAGACCCCGAATCCCTTACAGCAGAAGTGAAACACGGCTGGTTCCAACATTGGATCGAGTGGTCCAAGAATCTGCCCGACGGTTGCACGCCCGTCCTGGTCGCTTACGCCGATGCTGACCATTGCCAGGGACTCAGCATTTGCCGAGCACTTCAACTTTGTCGTCAGTTCGGCTTGCCATACCTGTTGGTCGATACGTTTGATAAAAATGCGGTAGGTTTGTTCCATGTGTTCCCACAACGTGATGCTTGCGACTGGATTCCCCAAATAATCCAGACGGCTAAGGACCAAGGCACACGATTGGCCTGGGCTGGCAAGTTGACACTTTCACAATTACAACAACTTACCCAATGGGATGCTGACATTGCCGGCGTTCGTTCGGCGATCTGTACCGAAAATCGAACCGGTGAAATATCGCCTGAAAAACTCGCGCAAGTCATCCAACTGTCCCAACCCCTTAGCCGGGTTACCAACGGCGGTTCCAAGGCTTTGATTCAGCACGAAGTGCCACGCTAACCATGCCCATCAAAATGCGAACGATTTGCTAAGGGGGAAGATTCGCAGTACGATCGTCTATTCGTCGAAGTAACCACTTTCACTTCGAATCTAGATCCGGACCGTTTTTCCAAGGACCTGAAACTTGAACTTTTTTATTCGCGGCTTAACCACGGCTTCTTTCATTTTCATTGGGTTCATTATGGAAAACTGTAGCGTCGCGTTTCAGGATGCAAATTACGACGAATCCAAGATCCCGGGGTTCACTCTGCCTGACGTGTTAACCGCAAACAACGGACAGCCCATTTCAACGGCTCAGCAGTGGGAAGGTCGCAGGAGAGAAATCATTGATCTATTTAGCTCCCAGATGTTTGGGAAGCGGCCCTCCACTCAACCCACCGCAACCTATTCGGTTCGCGACCTCTCGGGCGATTCATTACCGTTTGATGCTCTGATTCAAGAGATCACAATCACCCTGACCGCAGGCACGAAATCGCAAGCGGTAAAAGTCCTGCTGTTCCTGCCAAAATCGTCCCAACCTGCCCCTATTTTCTTGGGTCCGAATTTTAACGGCAATCATACCGTTTGCAACCATTCTGAAATTTCATTGCCCACCACGTGGGTGCCAAACGACCGGGAAGGCCAAATCAATGACCATCGTGCTGTTGAAAGCATGCGAGGCACCTCGTCAAGTCGCTGGCCAATTGAACTAGCAATCGAATCTGGGTTTGGCGTGGCAACGGTTTACTGTGGCGATTTTGACAGCGATTATGATGATAACTTCGCCGGTGGCGTGCATGACTTGCTTCGCGCTGAAACATCTTCCGACTCTGACCCGGGCGATGACAACCAAGATAACGCTCAATCCAGTGATTGGGGCACAATTTCTGCCTGGGCTTGGGGTCTTAGCAAAGTCATGGATTACTTGGAAACGGATCACCGAATTAACGCCCAACGAATCGCTGTGGTCGGTCATTCCAGACTGGGCAAGACGGCACTCTGGGCCGGCGCAACTGATTCGCGGTTTGCCATGATCGTGTCTAACAATTCCGGTTGTGGCGGGGCAGCGCTAAGCCGACGGAGGATTGGCGAATCCGTCCGACGCATTAACACATCGTTTCCGCATTGGTTCAATCAACGATTCAAATTCTACAACGACAATGAAGACGCCGCGCCAATCGACCAACATATGCTAATCGCCAGTCTCGCACCTAGACCGGTTTACATTACCAGTGCAACCCAAGACCAATGGGCCGATCCCAAAGGAGAATTCCAGTCAGCCTTTTACGCCAACCCCGTCTACAAGTTGTTAGGAACCCAAGGACTAGCTTTGGAAGCCTTCCCCGTGCCCCAGACGCCTTGCCATTCCCTAATAGGATATCACTTAAGAACCGGGAAACACGACATCACTGCGTACGACTGGCAAGAGTTCATAACTCATGCCAAAATGCACATGAAATAGTACCTACACCGTTGTCCCGAAATAACTTCCAGAATTCGAAAGTAGCCCAAGCGTTCTCGGCTTTTTCGAGCATTGCCTTTTTTGAATATTGCTTTCTTGAAACATTGCCAAGCGATACCGGGCGGCCTGTCGTGTGACTCGTGTTTCGAAAAACAATGACGCAATAAAAGCACGAAGAGCAAGTGAGTGAGCAAGTGAGTGAACAAGTGAGTGAACAAGTGAGTGAGTGACATAACCCACTCGCTTGTTGGCACTGCAGGCTTCTAATTCGGCGGCACGAAACTCAACTGCCCGCGATCGTCGATCCGCTGAACCCAGAACCTATTTGCGGACAATCCCGTGCCACGAAGTCTTTTTAAGTTCGTCAACCCATCGACGGGGCGTGTTTCAAATTTATTCCACGAAGAAGAAACAAAGCAGAAACATCGTCCAGCAAACCGCTTGGCTGGCACTGGATTCGGCAATCTTTAGTGGGAAATCGCTTCAAGCTGTTCCCATCTGGCGAACAATTTCTGCAATTCCATTTGCATTTCTGACAAAGCCGACTGTTCTTGCGTGATCTTGTCACCAGACGATTTGTAGAAGCCTGGATTGGCCATTTTTTCGTGTTGCTTGCTGATCTTCGCCTCCATCGCTTCGATCAACGATGGCAATTTCTCTAATTCGATTTTCTCGGTGTATTTCAACTTTCGCTGATTCGTATCGCCGCCCTGCTTGCCTACCCCCTTATCTGACTTTCCGCCAGCGTTTGCTGCCGCACTTCCACTTGATTTCTTGCCAGATTTCTTGGAATTGGATTCACTTTCCAAACGCTGTTCTTCTGCCACACGGTTGGCACGCTGTCTTTGCCAATCTTGGTACCCACCATCATATTCGTTGACGCCCGATTCTTCGAATACAATCGTGCTGGTCACCACATTGTCCAAGAACGAACGATCGTGGCTAACCATCAAGACGGTCCCTTGATATTCCACCAACCGACTTTCCAGCATTTCCAAGGTCTCCGAGTCCAGATCATTGGTCGGTTCGTCCAAGACGATCACATTCGCAGGCTTAGCAAAAAGTTTTGCCAACAGAATGCGATTCCGTTCACCACCTGAAAGGAACTTGACGGGTGTTCGAGCCCTTTCAGCGGAAAACAAGAAGTCCGATAGGTAACCGATAATGTGCCGGGGCTGTCCCGCGACGGTGATATTCTGGTACCCATCACCCACATTTTCTTCGACCGTCTTTTCTTCGTCCAATTGTTGACGCAATTGATCAAAGTAAGCAACTTGCAAATTCGTTCCCGATCGAACCGAGCCCGACGTTGGTTCTAGCTTCCCCAACATTAGCTTCAACAAAGTCGATTTCCCCGCGCCATTGGAACCAATAATTCCAACTTTCTCTCCACGCATAACAGTCGTTGAAAAATTCTCCAAAATGATTTGATCTCCGTAGCGAAACGACACGTTTTTGAGATCGGCAACCAGTTGACCACTGCGTTGCCCCGAATCAATCTTCAAATCCACCTGACCAACTTTTCCGCGCCGGTCGCGTCGCTGTTCCCGCATTTCTTCTAGTGCTCGAACTCGCCCCATATTCCTGGTCCGCCTCGCTTTTACACCTTGGCGAATCCACACTTCTTCTTGGGCCAGTCGTTTGTCGAACAGAGCGTTCTGCTTCTCTTCGGCTTCTAACGCACCCTCTTTTCGCTCCAGAAATGTTTCGTAATCACATTGCCAATCGAAGATACGACCCCGATCAATTTCAAGAATTCGGGTTGCCAATTTCCGCAGGAAAGCGCGATCGTGCGTTACGAAAATCAAAGTGCCGTTCCATCGCCCCAAAAACCCTTCCAACCATTCGATTGCTTCCACGTCCAAGTGGTTGGTCGGTTCGTCCA
>JBDNHU010000162.1:0-7073 GCA_041688615.1 Mariniblastus sp.
ACAGCGGCTTGCATTGTGATTTGCGAGGCGGATTGTCATCAGCAGTGACACCGCTGCTTCGTGTAAACCGCTAGACCCAGTTAAATTCGCGAATCTAGATTCTGGGACGCTGTGGACTTGAACCAATCGATTCACCGTCGGACCTGCTGTGTCACTTGGGACTGTAAAACAGGAAATCAGAGCGAGTTTGGTGGCGACGACGAAGTCTGGAATCGTCTGGACTCGTCTGGAATCGCCTGAAAAACAAGGCGTTATTTCGATTTTTGCGAATTTGAAAATTTTCAGTTGGGGTCGGACCTTCTGTGTCCGGGCTCCAGCGAAAATAGAAGTATCAAGCAACCAACGATGGTTCGCTTAAGTCCATCGCCAAAAAGAACGGCTTCTCGAAGAAGTCAAAAACTTAACCTGGAGACCCTAAGATGATCGCAACTAAATTTCAAACCGAAAACTTTGGCTCGACCGTTTTTGTTCAAAACACATTATCTGTCCATGCGGACAATCGCGGCCCTGCCGACGCTGTCCTGGTTCGGAACAACCAAGTTGTCGAAGCAGGTGCCGAAGCTGGATTGGATCATGACATCGCGTCCGCCGTGGGTCTTTCGGGCGCGTTGGATTCAGATCAGTTTGTGATCAACCGCATCGACATTGTTAACCATACAGTAAAGGATTGCATGAGCAGCGCAGTGGTCGATGTGGATGCCAGTCTGGCCAGTGCAAGTCCCAGCGACACCGTTCACTCTTATCGGATGCGATGCGAATGTTTGGAAGAACGAACGTTGATGGATTTGGTGGACCATGTTTTGTCATTACGTTACGAATTGCAGGATGAAAATGCCGGTCCAATGCTGATTCACGTTGCAGATTACCAAGAGGCGATGGACATTGATCGTCGCTTGTCGGCCTTGAAATTGCGAACTCACTTGGCTTCCCCATTCTCTAACTGGACCAATGTATTCGGCAAGTTGGGCACTGGACAAATTGACGTGATCATCACAACCACCGTCCAGATTCCTCATGTTGAACAAATCCACTGGCAAGCGATCTATTTGCCGTCGGCCTTGCACCTGGCAATGCTGACGACCCCTTCGATGGACTGGTTGGGTAACTTTTGGTTTGCCAACAATTTGGATGAACAGCCACCACGCTTGATCGTCCGTCGCACTCGGTAAGGCTGACCGGTGCGATCAGGATTGGCCAGTGGTAAGCAATCCGATAAAGCGGTGGTTGGTTCACGATTGACAAACGGATTCTAAGCGTTCGGGCTATTGCGTCCGCTGGTCGTGAATTCGAGGAAACAAAAAAAAATAGTGGCAATGCAAACAGTCGAAATGGAGGATGTCAGCGTGCAGGTCGCATCAAGGTCGGTCCGTGTCAAGCTAAACGGTACGAAGTTCAATGCATTGGGCTGAAGTCAATCGCATTAGCCGAAAGCGAAGTAAAGAGTCTATGCTTCAGCATTTTAGCGAGCAAAAGAGGAGTGGTTAGGAACTTGGTGGGCTGTGATCGAACATAGATAAGCAATTATAACGCAACCAGACAGGCGGTTTCGTGCCGTTGGTGAGCAGGGTCGAAGAAGTTGAACGTCTAGCCCGTACGTTTGCGTGTCTGGGAAAGTGTGCCTGGGCATTGGCTTGAGTCTGTTGGGCCAGCATCTAGATATGGGAGCGGGCAGAAGCGGAGAGGGCAAAAAATTGGCGAATCATGATCGGCCAACCAACGAACCACAGGAAAACGGGCGACACGAAGGTGAAGTTTCTGATGCTTCAGTGGATCTACCCAAGGATATTGGGTTCTCTGAAACTAAGTTCCATGCGACTACGATCGGGCCGCAAGATCGCGGTAACTCGCAAACGAGTTCGCTCCAGGGTGAAGCACTTCTGACTGACGAAGTCAGAACTGACAAAGTCAGAACTGACAAAGCGAGTGCATGGCAGCAGTAAGTTAAGTTCAACTTTAAACAATTGGTTGCAATCTTATCTCCAATCATTGCGTTGATCATCGATGTTACGGTAATCGCCCTTTCAGTAAACGGCGGATTCGATGTCCACCGCCAATTTCCGGTGAGCTATCGAATCGTTTTTGATTTGCAAGTTCTGATGGGGATTTACGGCGCAGTGCAGGTCGCGATTCGTCCACAAGCGATCGGTGACTTCTGGGTGCGATTTTGCTTAGGGTGTAGTATTACCGCAGCGATCGGGTTCAATTTCTTACTGATTATAGATTCCGGGTTTGGCTTCGTATTTCTAATTGCGGCTACTAACCTTGTTGGCGTTAGTATTTTGGCATTGATTGCAATAGCCGCAACGGTGATTCCGGGCTGGAAGCTTAAATACCGGTTGTTGGATTTTATCTGGATCGTTTCTCTTCTAAGTGTCTTAATGTGGATTGCTTCTCAATTATCACTCAAAGAAACGCTTGTCCCGATCGTGGCTGATTTTGGTTTGCTATTATCGTCTACCTCGTATTTTGCGACGCCATTGTATTACTTTTTCTGCTTCACTGCTGGCATCGGCAGAACAGCATATTGCAAGCTCAGGCTGAATTTCAGACGCAAGATCAGAAGGTATCGAGGGTTTATCGTTTTGGGGTCTTGCTGTGGCTTTTGCTTACTTTGATTAGTTGGGCTGCTACTGGTCTAATCTATCTAGCGTTGAATTAGCTTCGCCCGAGAAGGTTGGCGATACTGAGTCAGAATGCGGCTTAGAGTTCTTAGCCAAGGCAGCACGCGAAGCTGCTTTAATCACAGCTATGGTCATTCACGATTTGAGATTTTCAAACGAATACCAGACGACAAAAAATTTGAGAGGCTCTGTCCCGTTGCAGTCAATCATTGGCACCGAAAACAATCGCCTCGAATATAAGAGCGACCCAGTGATGTTATGAGGAAATTTTGCGGGCGCGAGTTAGCGGCATAGTGAAGCGACCATAGTTGATGAATTGGCAGAAAAACGAACCGGCGACGGCAAAGAAAATAGCTTCAAGACTCATTTGCATTGTTCCTTTATCGAAAGTGGCGACTGGTTGAAGTTTGGAATACGCCAGCCATTTGAGAGGACAAAAAATTCCGAAAATCTAAAGGATAAGATCGATGTTTTTCGGGTTTTCTAAATTTTTTTCCTTGGGTTTGGAAGCTTAATATTAAGAAATGTTCACACTTAGGCAATGGCAAAATCGGGAAGAATAGCCATAAATGCTTGAAACGACACGATTTAGGCACGAAAAAACCAGAGCCCCGGTAAGTGGACTCTGGTATCGAAAGCTTCAAATTGTTTGGACTGAATCAACAGGGCAACCAGCCCAAGTACCTAAAACTCGTGTCTGGCTGGCCCAATCGAAGGTTCAACGGTGTGAATTTTCCAGGGTTTGGGGCGTAGGTAGCGACCGGCTTATCCTGGACCGTTGCTAGTTGCTAATCTGGAAACGCTGGGAATACGATTTGTCTCCAATGGTCAGAACGGCTGTGTAAGTGCCTGGTCCTGATGGGCCGGTCCGCCCACCTGCACGTCCTCCACCCCTTCGACCACCAAAACCGCCGCCGCGACTTTCTGGGAATATGACTCGATGCCATCCGGCTTCTTTCTTGGTCGACAGCTTGGCAACTTCTTTGCCGTCCAGATCTTGGATGACCAAAGACATTTTGGAGGTATCCGCGGAAGCGTTGATCTGATACCAAATCACTGCACCGGGTTGCGAATTGGCGGCGGGTGCTTTTCGGTCTCCCGCAAAGCTGCTGCCGATTGAATCGGAACCAGTGATCACCCAATCACGGATGGAGAACAAGCGACCGGGCTGATCTTCAGGCAGTTCAGTATTCTCTTGGAATGGCGTTACGTCGTCCATAACGTAGATGCCTTGACCATGCGTGCCGATGATCAGGTCGCGTTCACGCGGGTGAATGAGCAGGTCTTGGACCGAGGTTGTGGGCAGACCTTCCAGTTTGTGCCAAACTTTGCCCTCATCCATCGAAACGTAAGCGGCTAGATCGGTACCCAAATAAAGAGTCATGGGGTTCCTTGGATCTTGCTTAATGACATTCACACATTCTTGAGGCAAATTGCTGGCGATGGATTGCCAGGTCTTTCCACCGTCGATCGTCATAAACACAAACGCACGAAAGTCGTCCTCGCGATAGCCAGTAAACGACACGAAAGCCGTTTCTTTTGCTGCATGTGAAAATTCAACTCGGCTGCACCACCAACGACTTGGTTGCAATGGAAAGCCCGTCGAAATGTCACTCCAATTTTGGCCTCGATCCCGCGTGATATGCACTTTGCCATCATCGGTTCCAACCATCAAGAAATTCTTATCCAGCGGAGATTCGGCAATCGTTGTAATCGTGCAGTGCGGTACATTGCCTGTCACCTTTTTGGGATCGTTGGTCGTAAGATCGGGGCTGATGGTTAACCATTCGTCACCCTGATTGTAAGACATGAACAGCTTGTTGCCGCCAAAGTAGATTGTTCGTGATTCGTGCTGTGATAATAGGATGGGTGAATTCCAGTTGTATCGGTCGGCAACACCGTCCGCCTTATCTGCTTCGGATTGCGGCGGACGAATGGATGCTCGTTCACCTGTGGCGCGGTTCTGGCGTCCAAGTGCACCGAACTGAGATTCGCTATAAATTAAGTTATGATCGTTGGGATCAATTTGCACATAGAACCCATCGCCGCCACCAACGCGGTACCAAGCTTCACGAGGCACGGAGCGTGCGCCTTCGGAGGGTCCGCCCCAAGATCCGTTATCTTGCAAGCCGCCGTAGATGTGATACGGCTGTTGGTTGTCTGCCGATATCGCATAAAATTGGGCCAAAGGGATATTGAAAATATAGTCCCAGGTCTTGCAGCGGTCGTAGCTGATATGAAAACCACCGTCATTGCCCAGCATCACATGATTGGAATTCTTAGGATTGACCCAAATCGCGTGGTGATCCACATGAGTACTGGTCGCACCATTTGGAGCGAAAGTCTTTCCTCCGTCTTTGGAAACATAGACAGGAACGCTGAGGACATAAATTTGTTGATCGTTTTGCGGGTCGATCACGATTTGACCATAGTAGTAAGCCGGATTTCCGCCTACGGATTGCTGGTTGGTCTTCTTCCAAGTCACACCGGCATCGTCACTGCGATAGATTTCACCGCCAATTTCTCCAGGGACCGACGAATTTGCTTTTGCCAATAACGCCGAAGGTTGTTCATCGCCGCGTTGAAAAATCCATTGGATGCGATCACCAGGCTGCATTCGCTTCAGAAAAGCCGCCAGGGGATCAATGTCCCAATTGGACTTTCCTGCAACCGACAACAGAGCATCGTCGTTACGAATCCCCGCTCGACTGGCTTCACTACGTTGGTCCAATTTTTCGACAATTAAAGCGCCGTCTTTCAAGACTAACGAAAATCCTTGCCCCGTTTTAAGTGATTGGGCCGGGTCTTGATCGTCAGTTTGCTTGCCTTCGGTTTGAATTTCATTATTCTCACCATCTTCGGAATCTTGTTCAATGGAATCGTCGTCGATCGGTTGTTCGTCTTGGCCTTCGCTGGGTTCCTGGCCTGCATCTGATTCTTGTTGTGGGCCGGAAGTCGAAGCCACAGGTCTTGTTCGCTTATTTTGATTGGCGACGGTCGCATAAACGACGTTCGGATCTTTGGCATAAATCGCCAGGCCAATTCGGCCAATGTCTCCGCCTGGCAAATCATCTTCGATGCGATTCCAATTAGTCCCGCCGTCAGTTGAGCGATAGATTGCACTGCCTGGCCCATTACCGTCAAAGTCCCAGGCTTTTCGCAGACGTTCATACGTGGCAGCCAAAATGATTTTGCTGTCGTTTGGATTTACGACCACGTCGACCACACCCACCATTGGACTGACAAACAAAGACTTGGTCCAGGTTGCACCTCCGTCGGTGGTCTTGAACAGGCCTCGTTCTTCATTCGCCGAATAAAGATGGCCCAGTGCTGCCACGTAGACCGTGTTGGAATCTGTTGGATCCACAACGACTCGTCCAATATGGTGGCTATCGCTCAGTCCCATGTTCTTCCAGGTCTTGCCGCCGTCGGTTGTCTTGTAGATTCCGTCTCCGGCGATCGAACTGCGTTGGTTATTGGCTTCGCCCGATCCAATCCAAATGGTGTTGATATCTTTTGGGTCGATCGCGATGTCACCAATCGAAATGCTACCCTCGTTCCGGAAGATACACTTCCAAGTCGTACCATTGTTGATGGTTTCCCAAAGTCCGCCTGCAGCACTGGCGACAAAAATATGGTGATCGTTGTTTGGATCGACTTCGATATCAACGACTCGACCACCTGTCGCGGTTGGGCCGATCGAACGCCAAGAAAAATCCTTCAGCCAATCGATCGGTTTGGCAGCTGTTTCGTCCGCATCTTTATTCTTCGGATCGTCGGGCTTGTCATCCGGCGCATCGTCTTGCACTTCCACCGTAGAATCTGCTGCGGCAGCATCTTGCGTTGGCATCCCGTGGATGGGACCGGCAAAAGTAGTGGTCAAGAATCCTAACGCACCGGCAATTGCGCTGGCAACCGCGAGAGTGATCAGTGGTCGATCCAATTTCATAAATGGCTTTCAAACGGGTGGGAGTGAAACGGATGGAAGTCAAACGAAAAAAGTTTATAAACACACAGGGCAAGCCTGTCGCATCGGCCAAACCCTTGGCTCTTTGGAATTAACCGTTTCCGAGGACCGCAGAACCCTGCAAGGTAAACAGCGAAAAAGTGCTATCGCTAGGGAATTGGCCTGCAAGCAGCAAAATTTATCAGCGAAGTCATCACCTTCGGTGAATCGTTTGCCTGTTGGACAGGGTAAAAAGTCGCTGGGCGATTGAAGTTTTGATAGCTGTCTGGGTTAGATTTCGTACTTCTATTTTAGCCCGTACTGAGTCTTGAAGTTATCAAGTTTTGATCGTTTCTAGGATGCAGCGCCTGTTTTAATTCAAAAATTAGCTTTGTGGCGATCCACTGGTGGGCGTTAATGACTTGGACTAGCGTTTCAGGCCGCTTCTGTAGCGTCGCGCTGGCTTGAAGGTTTGGAATGAAGTCCTGACGCTTGCCAGGTGCGGT
>JBDNHU010000163.1:0-15190 GCA_041688615.1 Mariniblastus sp.
AAAAACCACTAAGGAATTCCGCCGAAATAACTTAGCGAATTCCAAAGCAACCGCAGGGTGGAAGCGAGTGACGCGACCGATTCCCTGGCTTAAGCTGCGGTTTTGTCAAGCAACCGGGCACCAGACCTTGGGGCATCGCACCGCTTGCGCCCCTCCACTAAACCCATAACTTATTTGACGGCGATCTCGCAGGTCGGTTACCACGCAATGCTGGAAACCAGCCCACTCCGGACAAACGGCCAGGGATCTGTCCTTAGTTTTGCCAGATAAACCTAAAAAAACGCATATTCATCCCAACTTGCGGTAGCCTTTGGCGAAGAACTGTCGAAAATAGAGAGGTCTGGTTGGCGCTAATGTTGGCGTCTGCCTTTGGTTTGGTTACGGGCCTTCGCTTGAGGGCTCAAGTTTATCGAAAGACGGTCCATGAAAAATTTATTGGGATTTGCGCTGTTAGTTGCCCTAACAGCCTCGTTCTCAGGTTGCGGTGGCGAAACCGCCCCAGCTCCAGAGACAAAAGAAACAAAGACGACAACAACGACAGCACCAGCAGACGGTGTTGTTCAAGGAACGCTAGTAAAGCTTAGCGTTCCAGCAATGACCTGAGGCGGTTGCGCCGCTGCGGTCCGCAGCGATTTGGAAAAAATTGATGGCGTTGTCAATATCAAGCCAGACACAGGTGCTAGAACTTGTAGTTTTGAGTTAACCAAACCAGACGTGGATTACAAGTCGAAGCTTCAAGAGTTCGCTAAAACTAACGAACATCTTGCTGGTTTTTCTGTTCAATAATTGAATGACAATACTTTCGATGAGCCCTCTGGGGTTTTATCGAAAGTTTTAGCAACTAAAACGCACTTGAAGGATTCCTTCAAGTGCGTTTTTTTATCGAATCAGGCCTGCCTGCCATCCCCATTGCAGTCGGCATACTTATCTGCCGAACAGCCCCTTGGCAAATCGTTCATTGCGCAAAACTGTACTCATGGATTCCCAACCTAAGTGCTCTTCTATTTTCAAACAACGGTGCTTCGAGAAGTGGACTTCACCAGTCGCTTGGGTTCGTTGCTTAGCTTGCTAATTGCCGACCGAGCCATTTGCTTTAACTTCTCGGGCAACGCTTCGGAAAACAGAACAAAGCTCCATTCACGACTCTTGGAAAGCTTTTGATTATCGCGTTGCAACTTACATTCTTGAATCTGTTGATCTAATTGCGACAACTGCTCGTGCAGCGAAGTCCTAAGCTTCCAATTAATCGACACCAGTTCGTCGTGCCACTTCTTTTTGTGGCCTGGCACAGGAATCTCTTTCAGCAAGCGACTCTTACGTTGACCTAAATCTTTTGCCGTTGCCGACTGCGAAAACAATTCGGGCGCGTAAAGCAATTGCCGCCGCATTTGCTTCATGTCGGCAATGGACTGCGGCTTCGACTTGGCAATCGCATCCAATCCAAACGCGTTGGAACCCGCCGCATCTAAGTGCAAAGTAGCAGTCGTGGTCACGAAGCCTGGCAATTCGACATTCCAAAACCGTCTGACAATTTCGTCGGTGATTTGGTCGTAAATCGCACCGCCAATTCCATGCACAAACATTTGCGATAAGGCACCGCGACAGTACATCGTGGTGGTTAACGCACGGGTCCGCAAGCGAATGCCCTGCCCTTTTAAGCTGTCCAATTGGTCAAATACATCCCCCGAATCCAACCGCAATTCAACAGTCGGCTTGGCCTGAGTCCGCCCCGGCCCATCACTCAGGTGCCACACCCCCAAACTTCCCTCACCACTCAAGCGGCGAGCAAAAAGTCGCTTCCGCTGCGGCGACGCTTTGGTCCAAATCCAAAACGGCAATTCGAACCAATCATCGACACGTTGCAAGTCAGGAACCGGTCGATTCTGGCCTCGAATCAAATTGATTTGCCGATAGTCATCCAGCACACTGTTGTAGTGAAAAACAAAATCTTCGGATCGATCAAGTATCGACACAAAGAAGTGGTGAAAGGAATTCGTTTCGCATAACAGGCTCAGCGGCACTTCCAGATTTTGGACACCGGCCCGCGATTCCAAACAGTGCCTAGCGGCCGCAAACCCGTAGCCTAATCGCTTCAATTGCAAAGAATACTTGGCAACATCGGGCCATATCGACTGCAACAACGGATGATAGCCGCCATCCAAAAGCACTGCAGCCAACCGACTTGGCAAACTACGCAGCAGGTCAAATTCATAAACCTGACGCTCCTCGAAAGGGATTCCTAATCCGAAATAATCGAAATTCAATCGCTTAGAAACCAAACGCTCGCCTTGCAAAACAGGAAACTTCAAGCCGTTTGACTTGACCAGGTCATTATCCACAATCAAATTAATCGCGATCGCTCCCAGCCGATCAGCAGCACGGTCCAGGACAAAATTTTTGAACCAAACGCCAGGGTGAAACAACTCTGGCTGGTGCCCTGATACGATTATTCTCGGCTCATTTCCGACATGGCGTCTTGCTGCAAGGCCTTCGGGACCCCATTGATTATCCTGGCACGTAGGGAGATCCAAATACTGCCCGCTCCAACGTTTGGCCAACGCTAAGAATTCTCGCTTGGCCGCCTGCGCGTCTGGAACGATCTTCGTCGGGGTCACGCCGGATTGGAGCAATCGCCCGTTCGCTTCCCAGAGGCAAGAGAGCGGATCACATTGATCAGGCATTTGTAAACTATTGCCTGGTCCTTCCGAACCCGCAGCTGTGTTTGCGGTTCGGGCTGCTCTTAAAATTGGCCCACCCGGGCTTAACTCCAAGGAATCGGATGGCAGAATTTCCGCGTTCAATGATTTCCCTGCGACCGCTTCCGCTCCCAGCGACAAAGTCTGTCGCTGCGTCGTCTTTAACAGCGTCTCGCCATTGCCTTCGGGCGCCCTTATGGCAGATTGTTTCAGTTCGCCCGACCCTGTGGCGGATTGCTTTAGTCGACTCGCCTCAAAGGTCACGGCAATTTACCTTAAGATCCTAAATCTGCGACTTCAAAAATCCTTGCGAACAACCACAAGGCAAATATTCGATACTCTTTTCAATCACGCTTTGATAATAATTCAATCGAGTGGCAGTGTCATCCAGATGCTCGCCAAATGAACGGTTCTCTTGAGTATAAACGCGAGGCACGGGTAGTTCCACAACCTGCATTTGATGGCAAGCCGCTTGGACCCAAAGTTCCAATGGCATGCCGTAGCCAAATTCAGTAATGTTCAGCTTTTTGAGAGCAGAAACTTTGTAGGCTTTGAAACCGCAAAAAGCGTCAGTAAGGTCAAAGCCAAACATTCGATTCAGATCCGCAGAGATCTGGCGATTGACCCGCATCCGCTGCTCGGGCGGTTCACTATCACCTTCAAACCTCTTCAAATAGCGGCTTCCCGAAACAATATCCGCCTGAGTCGATTCAGCCTTGGCGACAAATTCGCCAATCAATTGCGGTTGGTGCTGGCCGTCGCAGTCGATGGTGACTAGCCACTGAAAATCATGATCAACCGCATACCGAAAAGCGGAGGCCAACGCGCCGCCGTAGCCCTGGTTCTGTTGATGGATTAACACTTCTATGTCCGAACGGCCCAACAGCCGATCGGTAGTTCCATCGGTCGAACCGTCGTCAACGACTAGGACATGCGGGCTATGAGCCTTTACAAGCTCTAAAACGGCATCTACGTGCTGCACTTCGTTGTAAACGGGCAAAGCTGTGAGGAATCGCAAAATTTTTGAATTGTTTTCCATCTGCTTTATTCCTCCTCTTACTCGGCAATCTAGCTAGACTGCGACCCTGATGTTTACACACATCTATTACCGAAACGGTACAAACTATCCACACCTGTTCCAGCAAAAATACTCTCCATCACAGCCGTTTTCCGCCGGAAAATGACCACATGTCAACGCCTACATGTCAACGCGTACATGTCAACGCCTACATGTCAACGCCTGTCCAAAAATACCGATGCACCTGGTATTGTCGGAAAGTGATAGCAGGCTTCTGCGGCAATCAACCAATCATTAGCAAACCACTGGGTAAGTCAATACATTGACTTAAAGTCAACTGGGCCTGACATGAACTGGGCCGGAAACGGCGGATCAGCGGTTTGACAACAATTCGCCCAGCGAAGTCCCGTAAAGTGGCGTTTATTGTAACCCAATACGGACTTTTGGTGCGAACTTCCTGGGTTGAAATATGCGATTTGACAGTGGTAACCGGTGGCGCCTTACGCCGTTTCACCGAAATTTTGCCCGGAAACCAACGGCAGGCCCTCGACTAGAGCCACTGGATTGGGTCTTGTTCGCATTGACTGGCCCATATTTTGAGTGTCGGGAACTGCAGGGCCAACACGGAGACTAACTGTTCGACCGCGAATCGCTCGCTTCGATAGTGCCCGACCAACAATAAGTCCACATCCAAAGCGTGCGCTTCTAGACAAGTGTGAAAGGTCGTTTCGCCCAATATCAACAAATCGCAAGCCAGTCGCTTGGCATCACGCAGAAAATCACCGGCGCTACCACACCCAATCGCTACCCTTGAAATCGGACGTCCATCCGACGCCGTAACATGCTTCAGATGCTCGAACGCCAGTGCCAACTTCAAACGCTTGGCAATTTCCGCGATCGATTCGGGTTGCTCATATCGCCCCCAACGACCACGACCCACCAACGCCTGGCTAGCACCACCAGCGCTATCATCCATCAGCATAGCTTGCGATGTTTCGGCGGTCGCATCACGAACTTCCAAAGGCTCACGAACTTCCAAGGGCAACGTGCCGACCAATCCAATCGCGTCTGCAATTTGCTGATTGATGCCACCCTTGGTCGAATCAAATCGAGTATGAGGACTGTAGACACAGACGCCATTTCGGGCCAAGTCCCATACCATCGCCCCGTAATACGAAGCATCAGAGATCTTTGAAAGCGGTTTAAACGGCATGGGATGATGAGAAACAATCAGCGTCACACCGTTGTCGATAGCTTCCTGAACCACTTCGGGGGTGATGGTCAAGCAAGTCATCACGTTGGAAACTTGAAGATCATTCTGCCCCAACAACAGTCCTGTGTTGTCCCACGATTCGGCTAAGAATTCCGGAGCAAACTGATCCAAGTAACTGCAAACCGCTCCGACTAAAATCATTGGCGTCGATTCCCTTAGTAAGTAGCCAAACGAAATAAATTCAAAGGCAATGGCAGCGCAGCGATTGAACGACACTTGTTCAACACCGCTCGGCTGGAAACCCACGCACTCACCCGATCACCGTTGGGCTTTCCGGTGTTGGGCCATTCGGCGTTTAGCGAAGCACTACTTTGACACTACTCTACAACGATTTTGTAGTTTAAACTCCGCGCACCTCGACCATCACGCGCCCTCATCCAAAGGGTCTCGCCTTTCAAGTTCAAAGCTCGTTGCAGTACCAAGTTCTTACTGTGTTGACCTGGCATGACATCGTGAAACTGAACACTTAGACGCTTTCTACCAGGTACGAACAAATAGACAACATAGGTTACTGGCCCCTCACCTCGATTTATTAGCGTCACTTTGACCGTAAACTGCCCATTCTCTTCCATCATTTCACGAGTCGCAAACTCAATGTCGTCCAACCCGATCGTGAGCGGGTGCCATGCGCTAAACGGCACCATATCTTCATTGTGGAATTTAAAATCAAAACGAATCAACTGCTTGCCGGTTAATGCGTCTTGTCGAACCTGCAATGGTATCGTGTATTCAAATTGCTCAGCTTTGGCTGCCTTGAATGGTAGCGTGTATTCGGGTGCGAATAAAGTTTCATTGTAAAGCGTAAGATTACCACTGACACCACGCGCGAAACCGTTCAAGAACCCTAACTTCAAGGGTTGACGTTGACCCAGGACACTATCAATCGCTTCGCGGTCAAAGGCGATCGATTGACGGATCTGAGCGACCTCTAAGTCCATGTTCTCGACAACGAAAGGCCAACTACCCACTTGAATTTGTTGCCGATTTTCGGCTGCCTGAAAATCGACCTTCCGTCCCCATAAGTCCACCACGCGAATGTCAGTCCCCAAAAACAGTTCCTCAGTCACGGTTTGATCATTCCACAATATCATTAGCGCCTTACCATCTCTGGCGAACAAATAGTTCTCGCTGGCGTTAGGGAGTCGAATTTTGCCTAAATAAGTGGCCCCGTTCAACTTGGTCGCCAAAGTCCGCCACGGCAACAAAATCTCGGTAGGCATATCATTTTCAAGAAAAAAACCAGCCTGCGGTTTCAAGGGCTCAGGAACGAAGACTCGGGTGATATTCAGCCGCTTGACCTCAATAATGCGTTGAGTCAAATCTCGTACACGGGTCAGCAAAGAATAATTGGCCACTGGAAGCGGTTGCAATGAAATGTACTGCTCTTTACCACTGTCCGTTGCGAAATCGCCGGTGTAGTGCTCCAGTTCTCCAGCCGTTAATTCAGGATAAGCCACAGTGCTTGTAAAATCCCAAGCCTGCTTGGAATCAGGGATCCGTTGCAACAACCAAGTCCATGGCAAGCCCACCTTTACGTCTTCGCCGTACTTGGCGAAGAACGATTTCATCTTGTCCATTTTTTCAATGTGGGACAGATCCTCGGCAATACTGGTGTCGCTATCGCTTCCCACCTGCCAACTTCCGATTCGCAAACTAAATTGAGTCATCACAGGTTCAATCGCGTCTTGAAACGTCTGAATGTCCGTCGTCAAAGCGGCCATCCCCTGTTCATGCTGCCAGTATTTTTCGTACGTGGTGGATGGAGGTTCGTCAAACACACCAACGACATCGATATCATGTCGACTAATTTTTTGCAAAAGAGTGCCCAGCATCTCTAACGCCGAAGGATCTTGTGGATCGATCCAAACGGGCAATTTGATCCAATTGACACCTAACTGCTGAAGCGTGTTGGAAAGAACCGTGGAATCGATGTCATAAATCGACCGGTTTAGAGTCCAGCCAAACAGCGTTTGCGGCCCCGCCTCAGTAGGTTCCACGACGACGAAAGTTATCTCGCTAACCAATTGTGAGGCTTCGCGATCCAAAAGTGTAATTCGCAGCCTGTAGAAGCCTCGATAATCCACATCAGGGTCACTCGCTTCCCCGTCGGTCAATTTCCAAAGTAGATGCTTCACGGCGAAATTTTGAAAAGTACCATCGGCGTTCATCAAGACCTTGCCCGGTGTCATTGATGGCATCAGTGACTGCAAGTTAGAACGCAACAACTTGCCATGCTCATCAAACAATTCAATCTGAAGGCCTGCATCTTTCCGTCGCGCGCCAGAAACATGACAACTTAATTGCACCTGTTTGGCGTCCGTAAAAACGTTTAACGGCTGTCCGGTTTCCAAAACAATTCTGGGCCGTTGGTACAGAACGACGTCATCAAACAACGCTCGCCCGAACAAACTGGTTTCCTCTAACGGCTGGACATGCAATCCGATGACCGCGTGAGTAATCGAAGGATGGTCCAAAGCCAATAACGGGGTCGTGACTTCTAACCAACGATTTGACTCCTGGATCGTCTGAAACGGAAATGAAGACACTTTATTGTCGTCTTTATCAAAAAATTCAATGGATGCCCAAGCCTTGCAATGATGACCTTCACGATCTTCCAACTTCGCCCGCAGCTTCAAGACGTAGCTATACTGCTGCCCCACTTTAATCTTTGGCGAGTACATCGCCGCTTGCCCACCATCCAAGGCGATTTCCATGACCGCACTGCCCTTTGCGTCAGGGGCTGGCTTTATCTTGAGCTCGCTGTACTTGGGAAATCCAAACCCCGATTGTCGTCGCCAATGGTCCGGCCAAAGATCGTAATTGATATCGTAAATGTCCGAAAAATCGCACACAAACAGCCGATCATCATCGGTTGCGGCATCCTCTTCGGCCTCCTGATACGTCTTAGCCCAACCGACGTCCCCAGACGAAGAAACGGTCGCTAACCCGACCAAAAAGAGACACAAGTTTCCTAAGCTTTTACTGAACGCTGGAAAAGACATGGCACGATAAAATAGCCTTAGCACCTTTTCAACAAAGTGAAAACCGAAACCGAATCGCTCTTGTTTTATTTCGCCAGACATAAGTTTGCTTCTGATTGAGGCAAGAACATAATTACGGAATCGCGCACAACTTCGCAAGTAAGAGGCTCCATTTCGCTATCAACGACCATTCAATTTCGCGTTCAGCAATAGCTCAGACGATTCTCTTACTTCCTAATATCCCCACCGCCCAATCCACCGTAGTTTGGATTGCCATGAACGACCTATTCCCCACGGTAGGTATTTTCGAAGATGTCCCTAACAATTGAATTCGGAAGATTCGGTACATGGACTATCGTTTCAAGCCCGCCGGACCGACAATCGGTACCAACTGTCACTAATTGACGGGCCAAACTGGAATAAAGGATAAACCATTGTTACAACTGAAATTGTCGATCAATACCGCTTGTCTTCGCCAACCGTTAATAACGGCATTTACGATTGCTGCGGACTTGGGTGCCGACGCCGTGGAAATCGATGCGCGCCAAGAACTACCCTCTGAAATCTCTCGAACAGCGGTTCGACATATCCAAAAGTACTTGTCCGACTATCGCCTAAAGATCGCCTGCCTGACCTTCCAAACCCGGCACTCGCTGGTAGAACTCAAGAACTTGGAACAACGTCTAGATGCAATCAAGAATACGCTGCGGACCGCTTATGAACTGGGAACCAACGCCGTCGTGTGCGACATTGGACGCATCCCCGAACCGACCCAAGAGAAAGAGCGTGTTCGCTTACGAGACATTTTGAACGAAATCGGCCGCTTCTCGCATAAAGAGGGCGCTTTCTTGGCAGCCCGTACCGGTCAAGCAACCGCCGATGAATTAGCTGACATGATCACTGAATTAGAACCCGGCAGTATCATGATCGATTTGGATCCAGGCAATATCATTTTACACGAACATGAAGTCAAGCCCGCGTTGGAGCGACTTACTGCCGATACATTACACTTACATGCACGCGATGCAGTGCGTGACTTCGCCATTCGCAAGGGCGTTGAAGTGGAATTGGGACGCGGTTCGGTGGATTGGCCTGAAGTACTTGCTCGGCTAGAACAATTCAACTTTAGCGGGTACGCGACGGTCGGCCGATCCGACTCGCCCAACCCAGTATTAGAATGCCAACAGGCTGCCGAATACCTAAAAAACCTATTCACCTAAAAGCGGAAAGAGGAAAGCGACACTCCACCAATACCGACGAAGAAACATCGGCAACGTAAAAAAAGCTCGACTTGGGGCCACATCTTCCAAGTCGAGCCAACAATACAAACGTCATCAAGAATTTTGATGGCCTTCGCCAACGCGAAAAACCGCTAACTATCGACGGGCAGCCGCATGCTTAAGCGGCAACCAAGCGCCGTTTTCCTTGCTACTGGCAACGCATTGTTGAATGAAGTACATTCCTTCGACACCGTCGTACACGTTTGGGTAAACCGTATCTTTGGCTTCAAATGCTTGCCCGACAGCCCTAGCACTCATCGCATCATAGGCCGATCTATAAATGTTGGCAAATGCTTCAAAGAAAGCTTCCGGGTGACCCGCAGGCAAACGACAGGAACCGGCCGCACCGGGGGTCATGTGCGCCGCGTTTGGATCACGAGTGTAAATTTTATGAGGTTGACCGTTCTGGCGAACAATCATCTGGTTAGGATCCTCTTGCCGCCAACGTAGCGAACCCTTGGTGCCATCGATTTCGATTTCCAAATCGTTTTCACGACCATGACTAATTTGACTGGCGGTCACTGTTCCTAGCCCACCATTTTCATAAGTAATCAGCGCAGTGCCATAATCGTCTAAGACGCGTCCTGGAACAAATGAACGTAAATGGCAACTAACTTGGTCGGGCAATAATCCAGTCATGTACCGACCAAGATTATAGGCGTGAGTCGCGATGTCACCAAAGGCACCGGCCGCACCACTCTTGGTTGGATCGGTGCGCCACGCGGCCTGCTTCTGGTCTTCGGCTTCCAAACGGGTCCGTAGCCAACCTTGAATGTATTGCGAGCGGATCGCTTGGATTTCGCCCAACTCACCAGCTAAGATCATTTCCCGCGCCTGGCGAATCAAGGGATATCCGGTGTAGTTATGCGATACTGCAAACACAACGCCCGACTTTTCAACCGCTGCCATCAATTCTTCGGCCTGCTTCAAATCAAACGTCATCGGCTTATCGCAAATCACGTTAAATCCAGCCTCAACACCCGCCTTCGCAATTGCAAAGTGAGTATGATTAGGGGTCGCGACCGAAAGGAAATCAATCCGCTGCCCTTCTGGCAGCTTTGCTTCTTCTTCGATCATTTGAGTGTAACTGGTGTACGCTCGGCGTTCGGAGATGTCGTAATCAGCAGCACTGGCCTTGGATCGCTCGGCATTGCTACTTAAAGCGCCTGCCACCAACGAAGCGCGATTGTCTAATACCGCTGCCGTCGCATGAACACGCCCAATAAACGAACCTTGCCCACCACCGACCAAGGCCATATTCAATTTACGATTCAAAGGTTCATTCACTGCCATCGAATTTCCACTCCCAAACGGTTCAAAAAAACAACTGCTCACTTTTGAAAAAATCAGCATACCGGCAGCAAGTGGCTCGATACACGACATCAATATAACGCAAAAACCCAAGTAAAACATTGCCGGACAAAATCAAGCGAAATAAGAACCACTGTCGTTTCCGCTGCGTTTGCAGGCGTTCGTTTTGTACCCAGCCTGACGTCACATTGAATTTAAAACAGCAAGAAAAGAAGATAGGCGATCTCCCGATTGGAAATCGCCCGTCAACGGTCTAAACGACTTGAAAGTTCAACCGCCTACGCGATCGTCAAATCAGAATTTGTACTAGCAACGTACTTCAATCCTTCCAACACATCTAACACTTGCTGACGACTAACGGTTTCCCAGTTGTCGGCCTTGAATCTAATGATCGCAAGCTTGAAGTCCTCCACCAGATTCTCAAAGTCTTCTGGCAAATCACCGACTTGGCCGAAGGGTCGCAAGCCTGGCACCGTATCTTCATTCGTCACTGCAACCCGATCGCCTTCGTCCAGATTCGATGCAACGCCTTCGATGCCTTCTTTATCTTTCATAGAACCCTTCGGGTCGTCTTCATCTCCGAAATCAGGTCCTTCCAATCGAGGACTCGATTCAAAATCACCGATATCATCGCGATTGCCTTTCCTGTCCTTGGTTTCTAAATCCTCATCAAGTTCGGAAGAAACTACATCCGCAGGATCGGGTTTTTGATCGGCCATTTTGCCCATCGTTTCCCAACGCTGATTTCGCATCTGAGAAACGCTCCACTTGCTGTCGACTGCGCCTTGCAACCACATCTCCGCATCATCCCAATCCAAAGCCGCGTGAAAATGGCTCCAGTACAACTCTTGGAAATTTGCGTTAACCAATTCGAAACGAACATAGACTCGGCGCAAACGACCAACGTGTTGACTGGTGACCCCGCCAACCAAACGACTCCACGCCTCATCCGAATATTCGGCCACCGGAGTCTCTTTTTCCTCCAGCGCCTCGCGCCATTGACTAATCACTTTACCCTTCTCCCAATTGGTCTGGCTAACCAACTGGTTCCATTGACCAACGAATGCAGAACTGGCCTTCTCATGAAACACGAAGTCAGGTGACCAATCTGCCAATGAGTGACGTTTTCCACCTGACACCCCATCGTCTGCCCGATGGTCAGTGACTGCGGTCACGCCCGAATCACGCAAGTAATTGGTTTCGCCTGCTACCTGATCCTGATGTTCGTCTCTGGAATCTGCCATGAATTTTGTATTCCTTCACTGTTGATCGTATCAAACCAAAAATGTAAGTCGCCCTGCCCCTGCTGGCCCACGCTGAAACGAAAACAGATCAAAGACTTGGCTTGGACTGGTTCTGTAACGCTGCGATCGCTGGGCAATAGACTATCAGCGAAGACGCAACTTTGAAGACCTATTAACGAAATTGGAAAAGCATTTGTTTTGTATCACTTATGCCTTCGACCTCTTAAATTTTGTCGAAGGCTTCCCGAAATAGCGCGCAACGCAAACTTCAGCAAACTTGTGGGTACCATTTGACACTGTTGTGACAATAAGTTTCCGACTAACGGTTCGCACACACCGCCAAGAACTACCCGCTGAGTGCTAAAACAGGCAGTAAACGTGTCCTTTTCCACGCAGCATTGATTGTGCATAACCTGTTGTTAAACTGTCGATGCACTGCCAATAAACGGTCAACGCGACGTCGAAAAAACGTTCAATTGATGTTGCCGCCTGATCAATAAGTCGTCCAGCAATATGTCAACAGTTCACTCTGCCTTGTGACGGGAAGCCAGCCGCCAAAACGCCAAAGAACTACAGACTTGCCATCACAGTCTGCGCAATCCTAAAGGACAGCCTCATCGGCAGCAGGCAGTGCAAAAACTGTCGACAGATCCAGAAAGACGCTGGGCCAAGATCAGAGGCAAACCGTTCATCATTCAATAGATCTTGACCCGCCAAAGCCAGACTCTTTCAGGCGCAGACACCGGCTGGCGACCTGAATGGTCAGCAGGCGATGTAGAGAAACGCTTGCCGGCAAGCATGCTATCTGCGGCGCATGTAGTTTTCGAACGCATACGGGTGATCGTTTTTCTGGTCAGCTAGGAACTCCTGGCGATCGATAAGTTCCCAATTCTTCCAATCCAGCGAAGGCAAAAACACGTCGCCGTCAACTTCCGCTAGAACTCGAGTCAAATAGAATCGTTGAACATCGTTGATCGCCGATTGAAACAACTGTGCACCGCCGATAACAAACGGAGAGGGGTCACCCGCAGCTTCAAGATACTGCAACGTTTTCGGCCAACTATGGGTTACCACACATTCAGACACGTCACGTCCCAGAGACACGTCAGGTTGCCAATCGATTTGCGAGGTCACGATTACGCTAGTTCGCCCCGGTAACAGACGCCCGATCGATTCAAACGTTCTACGCCCCATTACAATGAGATGCCCCATTGTCAATTGTTTGAAGCGTCGCAAATCCGCACCAATATGCCACGGCAGATCGTTACCTTTGCCAATCACTCCGTTTAATGAAGCGGCTAGAATAATTGAAAGTTCCATTGTCGCTGGTTCATCAAGATGGGTAGAAAACTGGATAAAGCTTGCTTAAACCGCAACCACTGCAGGTATATGTGGATGCGGATCGTAGTCTTCCAACACAAAATCATCGAAAGCAAAGTCGTCAATTTCACGTTTGTCTGGATTCATTTTCATCGTTGGCAATGACCGAAAATCTCGACTGAGTTGCAGTTGAGCTTGTTGAAGGTGATTGTTGTACAGGTGACAATCACCGCCGGTCCAAATAAATTCGCCCGGCTGCAAATCGGCAACCTGAGCCATCATCATGGTCAATAATGCGTAGGAAGCAATATTGAAGGGCACCCCCAGAAAGATGTCCGCGCTGCGTTGATAAAGCTGGCAACTTAGTCGTCCATCCGCGACGTAAAACTGGAACATCATATGGCAAGGCGGCAAGGCCATCTGATCAATCTGAGCAACATTCCAGGCACTGACAATAATCCTGCGACTATCAGGTGTCTGGCGTAATTGTTCCATGACCTGCTTAATCTGATCCACATGCTTTCCATCAGGCGTTGGCCAACTTCGCCATTGGTAACCGTAAACAGGTCCCAAATTCCCTTCCGAGTCGGCCCACTGATCCCAAATTGAAACGCGATTTTCTTTTAAATAGGCAATGTTGGTATCACCTTTCAAGAACCACAGCAATTCATGAATAATCGATCGCAAATGCAACTTCTTCGTCGTGACGCAGGGAAAGCCTGCCGCCAAATTGAAACGCATTTGATGCCCAAAGATACTCTTGGTTCCAGTGCCTGTCCTGTCGGTCTTGGACACACCCGAATCTAAAACCAGCTTCATCAATTCCAGGTATTGTTTCATCTGCCAATTCGCCTAATACTTTCCGATCGTCTTCAAGATCCAAACGTCCCCCTTGCTTCGTTAGATCCTAATTAGAACAAGACTGACCGTTTCTTCCCAGTCTACCCAACAGCGATACAATCCTAGCAAACCAGCAAACCGCTTGAGTGCCCGACCAGAATTGGCCACCAACGCAAGACTGGCAAACAGCGAAAAACGATGCTCGGCGGCGAACCACTGGAACAGGCCTGTGTCTGTGTATTGAACACGTTTGTCAATAGGATAACCACCTTCGAATTCCAGTCAGCGTAGAATGACGACCACTATCCATCGGGGCAAGATCAGAAATCATTCGGTCCAGGTCAAACTTTTTGAAACTAGTTTCACTCTGAGATCAATCCACCCCAAGCCAGAACCATTTTCATGAATAAGAAAAAACTGATCGATTTGGGACTACCTCGCATGAGTGTCCCAACGGCAATTGCCTGCATTCAAGAAGCGGCAGCTGACAAGTTTGATAAGCGAAAACCCAAAGTGGTGATCGCTCAATTGATCGACACTCCAGAAAGCTTCTTAGACGACACACATTTTGGACCGCTGGCACAATCCGTGATCCAAGAGCGTGAATTCAAAGACCCGCCACCCATCAGTTACAAAATCTGGGGCGACGATATCGACTCGGGTGCGATTCATCAAATCCAGAACGCATGTCGAGTTCCGTATGCCCGTGGCGCGGCAGTGATGCCCGACGCGCACGTGGGATATGGGCTGCCAATCGGTGGCGTGCTGGCGACCGAGGGCGTTGTGATTCCTTACGCTGTGGGCGTGGACATTGCGTGTCGAATGCGACTATCAATCACAGATCTTAATCCTGATCTGGTGGAAACCAACGACGTTAAAGCCTGCCACGAACTGGACAAGGCGCTGACTGATGGAACGTTGTTCGGAATGGGGGGCCGTTTCAAGAAGCCTAACCAACATAAGGTCATGGACCAGGACTGGACAGTTTCCTCGGTGACGCGGGAAAACAAAGATCGGGCTTGGAAGCAGCTTGGGTCTAGCGGCAGCGGAAATCACTTCGCCGAATGGGGAGTCATCACGTTGCCTGAACCCGACTTGGGCTTGCCTGCAGGACGTTACGTTGGCCTACTTAGCCATTCCGGGTCACGAGGAACCGGTGCAGCAGTTTGTCAACGTTTTAGTTCGATTGCACGCCAGAACTTGCCCGCCCGTTATGAAGACGACTCA
>JBDNHU010000164.1:0-12041 GCA_041688615.1 Mariniblastus sp.
GAAAGGACCATCAGCACGACGGCGCCCGTCCCTGGCGCGGGATCAAACGAGACCAGTGGGAAGGCGGGCATCGTGTTCCATTTATCGCTTCGTGGAAAGGCCACATTGCCGCAGGAAGTACCAGCGATCAGACGATCTGCCTTACCGACATCATGGCAACCTGCGCGAAAATCACGAACGCAGGACTTCCGGACAATTCTGCACAAGACAGTTTCAACATCCTGCCAATTCTCTTGAACGAAGAAGCGAAGGATCCAATCCGTCCCTACACTTTGCACCAGACCATCAGTTTGGCACTGGCGATTCGAAAGGGGCCTTGGAAGTACCTTGACCACCGCGGTTCTGGAGGCAATCGCTACGACCAAGGACAAATGTCGCCTTTTTCATTACCTGAAACTGCACCAGATGCGCCAGGGCAATTGTACAACTTGGATGACGACCCAGGTGAAGAAATCAATCTTTACAATGAACACCCGGAAATCGTGAAGGAACTTAAGTCACTTTTAGAAGCCACCAAAGTCAGTGGACGCAGTGCTCCCGCGGAAAGAAGCTAAGTTCCATTCAAAGCAAAAGGCACCGCTGGATCGCTATTCGACATCCTGGCCTAACCAAACGACACATTACTTAACCAAATCCAGGTCCATAGGCAAGGTTTATACGATTGATTAGCTCAGCTTTTCTGCCATGCCACTGGTCACAGTGTTCTTATCAAACCGGTCAGTCGACTGACTTCAATCTCGATCGTTGGACGGAACGACGGTCCATCAATTTGCATGGTTAGATCTGATGAACCCACCACTACGCCTTGGAAATTGAATTCAACCTCACCGACGTTCTTACCTTTGGAATCGACCACTTTCCCGGTCGCGCCAGCCGTGGTGTTTAACAAATCGCTTAGTTTCAAGTTGACTGATGAAATTGACTTTGCCGATCCGCCAATGATCGCTTGCAACTGAGTCGATTCCACTGGCGAATGGTCATCTCGGAATAGACGAATGGAAACGAAATCACTTGAAAAAATCACTGTGGCGTTGCAATTGTGACGCAGTGCCAATTCGCGTACTTGTTCCACGGTGTTCCTAGCGCTCCAGGCAACCGCCTGCCGATTTCCGTTACCACTAAAGGCCACTTGTGCAACCGCACCTGCGATCACAGCAAGAATCGTAAGCGTGACCATCACCTCAAGCAATGAAAGGCCGGATCGTAAAGGGCGAATACTACCAAACATCATTGCCACCCTTTCTCATTTATCTGTAACACTTGCCACTTGTGGCCATCGCCAGAAAACGTGTCTGGCACCAAGATCGGCTTCGACATATCTTGCCAATGCAAGTTCACAGGCGGGACATCCTTGACAATACAATTTTGCTCATTACCCACACCACATTTCTTAATGTAGTCGTCCAAGTCCTTGGGTGCGATTTTCTTTGTATGGTTATCATCCTCACTGTAAGCCAACAATGCCAAATAGTCGCAATAGATCCGACCATTGACTCGAGTCTTCGCGTCATTCTCCGCGGGTTCGTTGATAAATTCGTCATCAACGATAATCATTCCATTAATTTCAATCGTTTCTCCGCATTCAATTGTCACTCGATCCGCCATAATTACGGGCATCTCAAACGACGTTCCATTGGGTAGCAGCGTCGAAATTTTATTGACAGAAATGTCGCGGTTCTCCATCCGCAACTGTCCGCCTGAAACCATTGCAAGACTGCCCGAAAGGTTAAGCCCTTCTCCCAATTCAATTCCATCGGTACCAATAAAGATCCCCAAAGGATTTGTCGATGTGGGACCAAAAGATGTGTTTTTCAGATTGCCACCAATGGAACTGGCAGTGTAGGTCGGGCCGCCTCGGTAAAGTCGGTAAGACGACACTGCCGGCGAGTATTTTTTTCCAGACTTCATGTTGGCAACGACAAAAACGTCGATTATCAAAATGGTCATCGCATCGATATGAGATGAAGACACAATAGAACCTGCAACGTCGCCTCGGCCATTGTAGGGCACTTGATTCGTGCGATTTTCCGATTTGATCTGGGCAAGAAAGCTTTTGCGATAGCCACTTGCGACATTCCTCCAAAGACTGAGTCCATTTGCACTTGCGGATGTTCCATCGATCCGGCTCCAAAAACCAACGTTGGATTGCCGAACAAGCAACGCCAGTCCACTCTCGACAGAAGTTACTGTTCTTACCGGAGGGTTTTGAGCGAAAGAATCCTTGAGCGGGTTCAAGATGACATTGCTTAACATCACCGTGGCTTGGATCGAATACTTCAACTCTTGACTGGTCTTCGAATCAATCGTGTCGAACCCCTGTACTTCAACGTTCACCCTGTAAGGCAGTTGCCAAAAATCGGGTGACGAACTGTCTATAGAAGTATCGTAAGAATAGGCAACCCGAAAACCGTATCCTTCACCAAGAGAAAATAGGTAGTCTGATGCTGGGCCGTTCCAAGTCGGCTCACTCATTTGCTTAATCGCATGCGTCATGCCAGTTATCGCCGACGAATACGCCTGATCTCGATTACTGACGTTTTGGCTGATCACGCCCGTGGTTTCCACAGCCCGCAAAAGCACGAAAGATAGGCCAGCGACAATCGTTATCGTGACCAAAACCAGCACGGCTACATAACCCCGACTCGATCGAACGAGCGACGAATGGTTATTTGGTTTATTCACAAGTCACCTTCGCTTATTTTTGAATCGTTGCTAGTTGCGAAAAATTCCAAAAAGATGGAATCGCATTGCCTTTGTCGTCACTGACGAAAAAGAACGCCGTGGTATTTTGCTGCTTAATACCATATGAATCGCCGCTTCTACCCTGAGGCCATGGCAGGTCTTCCCACGCCGTAAATCCGTCAGCGTGGCTTTGAAGTTCTACCGCAGATGGACTGCTGATCTGTTGCAGCGAAAATAGTCCGATCGTCGTCCCTCGCTCAACAGTCGTTGCCAATTGATCGGTTATTAATTCCGATGGCCCGCCACCCTTTACGATTCCACTGGCCACCGCATTCCAATCGGAATCCAAATTCAAAGCAGGTAGCTTAGTGCCACCGCTTCCGGAAAACTCGCGCAGTTCGTTGGGCTTCGAAGGTGAAAAGCTAACGAACACCATTTCTTTCTGCATTGGCTCGTCCCCTTTTCCAGAAACTCGAATCGCAAGGCACACTGCACGCTCGTCAATTGGCACCACTCGGTAGCCGGGGAAGAAAGAGGTCTTCACTGAACCTTTGACTCGATTGGTCAAATAGCGATCGACTGCCAAACTCACTTGGTTCGATTGACTAACCCGTTCTACCGTCTTAGTCACATCCATCGCATGTTGACTTAGAACCGAAAGCCCCGCCGATACCATTGCTGCCAACATAACGCCGACCAACAATTCGACAAGTGTCAGACCTTGACGACCCGCAGGTTTGCTTGGAAAATTTTGAGCCATCTTAAATCGCCACACAAATGGATTGAGTATGCAAGTTGCTGCCGTTTTCACTGACTGAATCTCCATTCAGTTGACGAAAAATGGCTACGGTGATTTTTAGAAATTTCGTCCCACTTCCTGGCTGGAGATCGTTCCCAACTTCAACCACGGTCACTTTACAGAACAATGAATCAATCCTGGGCAAGGCGCTGCCAGCAGCCAGAGCAGATACCGGGGTGCCGTCAGACAAGCACAACTTGGACGCGTAATTGTGGAACGAACGAATTGACTTCAAGCGCAAGCGTGACTGGTAGCCGTCTGGCGTCTGGCCTGCCACGTTGGGAGACGTTGTTATGATGGGTCGGATTAGGATTTCGGCAAACAACGTGTCGCTAAACGACTTGGCGATTTGATGGTCGCGTTGCCTAAAGGTTTGATCCATCGAAGGAATCGTGACCGAGAACACCATCGCGCTCGCGGCGGCCATTAACATCACCGCCAACATGGCTTCAATGATAGTGAAACCCGTACGGTCAGACTTCCCAGTGATTGGAATACGTTTTGAACTTCTCATAGTGGAGCCGACTTACAAATTTGGGCCACGAAATTCCTGGTTTGAAACCATTGCGAGAACATGTGAATGAAAGAAAATGCGGTGGGGCCCCTTGAGCTTGTCATCTTCCCCACCGCAAACACCACGCCACTCCCCAGTGCTGTGATGCAATCAAACATAGGTCACGAATGCGACATTGAAGCAGTGACTGGACATTTGAGAAAGATTCCCCGTTGCTAGTCTGCCAATTTGGGGAACATAGTCGCTACAATGAATACAACGGGACCCGGTTCGGATGGTGGTTACGAATGTAGATTCATCGAACCTAGGTCTTACGTCCGGTTTCCAGAACTAAACATTTGGATAATGATTAAGTAGAAGTGCACCGTTGAAGAGTCGTTGCCAGCAGGTTCTGTCCTAAGGTTCAGCCAAAAAATGCTTGGGTTTCCAGCAACGATGCCGCGAATTGGCCGAAAATCAGTCTTGGATTAGCATAGCTTTGGCCGACGATGTTGTGTGGGTCGAAGATATCGCATGGGCCCAGGATAAATTGGGTTATCCACGAATAGAATTTTGAACTCAAACCCGTCGAATAGCTGCCTGTTCGACACAAAAACATAATGTTACGGAGCAAGTAAACGATGGCTGTCATGAGCGCCGATGTTGTAGTGATAGGATCAGGGCCGGGCGGCGAGGGCGCTGCGATGCAACTGTCAAAGGGTGGCAAGAAGGTCATTGTTTGTGAACGCTATCACCGTATCGGCGGAGGTTGCACCCATTGGGGAACCATCCCCAGCAAGGCTCTTCGCTTCTCGATCTATCAAATGACCGAAGCATTGAAGAATCCAATGATGGTTAGGGCCGGCGTCAAAGCTAATCCGTCGATGGCCGATCTGCGACAAAGTGCTCAAACGGTTATCTCGCAACAAGAAAGTATGCGACGAAGTTTCTATTCGCGAAACAACGTTCAAATTCTAACCGGGCAGGCCAAATTCATTGAACCCAATGTGGTCCAAGTTGGAACCAACACCACCGTTCGGGCCGATCAATTTATTCTAGCGGTTGGCTCGCGTCCCTACCGCCCAGCCGATGTCGACTTCCAGCATCCTAGAATTTTTGACAGCGACACGATTCTTGATCTTGCCGTCAAGCCTCATTCGATGACCGTCTACGGCGCCGGTGTGATCGGTTGCGAATACGCGTCCATGTTTCGAAACTTGGATGTGAAAATAAATCTAGTGAACACTCGTTCTAGATTACTCGAATTCCTGGACGACGAAATCACTGACGCCTTAAGTTACCATCTTCGTGACCGTGGTGTCTTGATCCGGCACAACGAAATGATCGATCGCGTCGAACCCAAGGATGACGGAGTAGTTGTCTATTTAAAGAGTGGTAAAGCATTGAAAACCGACATCTTGCTGTGGGCCGCAGGACGGGTCGGCAATGTTGATGACCTAGGTCTTGATGTCTTAGGTCTGGAGGCCAATAAGCGTGGATATTTGGAGACCAATGATTGCTTTCAAACAGCGGCCGAACATGTCTACGCGGTCGGCGACGTCGTTGGCTTCCCCAGTCTTGCCAGTGCTGCGTACACTCAAGGCCGCGCCGCATCGAACCACATTCTGGGACAACCGGACATGCTACACAACTTGGGCGAAATTCCAGCAGGTATCTATACCAGCCCGGAAATTAGTAGCATCGGAAAAACCGAAAAACAACTGACCGAAGGTTGTGTCCCGTATGAGGTCGGACATTCGCATTTCAAGAGTCTTGCGCGAGCACAGATTTCAGGCCGAGCCGTTGGCATGCTAAAGATTCTATTTCATCGCGAGACCCTAGAGGTGCTGGGCGTTCACTGTTTTGGTCCTCATGCGGCCGAGATCATTCACATTGGCCAAGCGATTATGGCTCAGCCTGGCGAACACAACACCTTAAAGTACTTCCTGAATACTACCTTTAATTACCCAACCATGGCTGAAGCATACCGTGTCGCCGCCCTAAACGGACACAACCGGCTGTTTCAAGGCTAGTTGATGCTGTGGCCTGTGGCCTGTGGCTTTCCAACGAAACCGGCCGTCACTGAAGATGTTTCGTGGAAAAGCAACTCACGTCAAAGGCCGGTTCAACCAGCAAGACAAACTCAACGCAAAGTCGAATACGCCCAGCTGGACGCTAGGTCTTTCACGTTCAAACCGAAGTCATTGGCAAAGGCTGCAGCGTTGACCTTGGCGGCGAACTTGCTAGTTGGATTTGCCAAATGAGATTGCGCCAGGATCTTTATACTTCAGTCGAAACTGACTGGGAAATCTTGCGGCGACTCCCCGCACCTTCTTCCCACAGGCAAATACTACAGGCAGCATTCGATTGACCCTGCACAAAAAAGCCAAACGCAAGTGATGTGTCCGGATCCAGTTTACTAATCGAGAGCGGAGCGAAAGTCTTAAAAACGTTCGGCAATTTGTGGAGCATCCGAAATTTTTGACAACTTTCACGACCAATAAAATTGACGTGTACATTGCACTAGTCACTCGACCACAATATCGCAATATTTGCGTCGCCAAAAAGTGAAATTCAAAGGTACAAACAGCACAATTGCTGGCAATTAATGGCCACCCTAAGAGTACGAACTAAACAGATCAGATTCGACAAATTTGCCCAACACCCAACGCACTCTAATAGAATCACGACGAATATTTTTGATTCAATTCAACCAGCATCGCCGTAATGCTGGCCCTGGCCTCGACCGGCGAAATCAGTTCGGCCAATATGCCCAACTGCAAAACTTTCGGAATAATTTCCATTTCATTGACACCTGGCACGGTTAGCAAAGCTGTGCCATCATCTTGTTTGTCGACCACCTGCTGCGGATGCCATGGATCTTCAATAATCCAATTGACCGCTTTGGGTTGAATACGAATTGTAAATTGCTTGGCATGGTTCCCAGCAAAGATCCCAAGTCCTCGATTCGTAAATTCTTCTAGGTCAAAGTCCTCGGGTGCCTTGAACCATTCGTCCATCGCAACCGCTTTACGAAAACGATCCAACTTCCAATTGCGAATTCGATTCTCTGACTGATCTTCGTGCGCTGCGGCAACAATGTACAAACTACTGTGGTAGAAGACCAATCCATAAGGTTCAATCTTTCTACTCTTTGGCGCTGCATCATTGGAGCTTTGATATTCAATTTCGACCAATCGATGCTGCAGGATCGCCCGATTGATTGCCTGCATGATTCCATGCTGAGCCTCGTAGGACTTACTAGGCATACCCAACACATGCACAATCCGGCGAAACTTTTCATAATGTTCCCAAATCGAAGATGGCAATTCGTCCTGAATCTTTTTCCAAAACGATTCAATGCCAGTCCAAAACGGTGTACCCACTAAGGGGAACAGTAAATCTCGACCTAGTGAAAGCGAAATCAACTCGGACGCAGTGGCAGTAATCCGAAACGTCTCTTTGGCCCGGGGCCCTAACTTCCACACACGACCCCGTGCTTCGTCGTGTCCATCGACATCAATTCCAGAAGCTTGCAGCGCTTCCATGTCGCGACGAATCGTTCGATCGTGTAATGAATCCAAACCCAAATCCTCAACCAAGTCTTGATTCATTTCTTTTATGGTTTTGCCGAATCGCGAACGTTCCAGGATCTGCAGAATTTTGTGTTGTCGAATAAACTGTTCGTTTCGTGCCATGGCCGTTTCCATTATCCGTTGATAGAGTTTCCATTATCAAAACCGCTGTTATCATTTTCAGCAGCATCAGCGCTGACCAGGGTTCCCGTCAAACATCCCATACCTACCAAAAAAATCCTGCCACCAGATTTTTGCCTTCGTCCTTGCTCCAAGGCAATTCCCGATGCTAAATATTTACTGGGCGAATCGGCAAACGATGGAAGACCGAACTTTGCCCCCGAGCGGCTGCGCTTCGCGACCATCAATTATAGTGTGGGCCACACATTTTATCAGGTAAGCCGCAGCGTGACAGCCAGCAAGCATCACCAGCGTTGCCTTCAATTTGCCAGCAGTTAATATGGCAGCGACCAATAAGACTTATCGGCGAATCGCACGCAGGGTCGTCTCCACTGAAAATCTCACTAGCGGCAGCAGCTGGAAACAGATTCAAGCCGAAACGACATTGAAACGGTTTCAGCATTGCCGCCGGGACCTTGCACCTCCACAGCCTAACTATTTCGTCTGCAGGATGCCACTTAGCGATAAAATCACCCACCCGGTCCTCGACTCAGACTCCGACGGCAACCAACACACGGAACAAAAACCACAACCCGAGGTATCGTGCATCCTTCGACTAGTTGTTGACGCTTACTATCGGGCTCAAAATTATAAAATCATAAAAAATAATAAGAATAAATTATAAGTGCCAGGCGCACTAGTGGCACGCGATACGCAAGCAGAAACAAATGCGACAGATCGGTTGCATCGGGTATCGAGTCATCAATTGGACGAAAGATGTGGTTGTCGTGGGCCGAGCACAAACCGGTGAATGTTGTGGCCTTGTTTCGCCCCACACGCTTGAACTCAATTTCAGCCGGTGGCGGTACCTTGAGTTTCATCTGCGGCATGACGACGTGTCCATCGTCGGCTAATGCAGCAAGGACGGTACCATTGGGAATTGAGTGAGCACGGATGGCTTTTTGCTCACACACTTCGTTCGGTTCATGGCAGTGGTCTGTTGAGAGACGATGAACCTTGAAAAAGTGGTTGATAGCTTCGCGTTTTGTCGTGTCATCCATGTGCCGCTCGGAGGTGGGACCGTTTCTAATTCAGATAGGACACTCGGAGAATGGGTGGGTTCGCTGCTGCCGTATAACGTCCAAGGTAACCCGGCGGCGGCCAAGAACCGTTGATTTCAAATTCCGCCCGATCCGCCGCTCGGGTTCACCGTTTTGTTCTGCCGTATTGTTACGGCCCCCAACGCGCACCTGATTTGTGAACCATGAAAGGATCGTGGGAATCACCGGTTGCACGGTTGAGCATTCTAATCAATTCGTGAGTGTTCTCAACGATTCGTTGGGCATTGGCAAGGCTGGGGATCTGTTCCCAATCCGCCTCAGGCATGCTTTTCGTCGCTGGTGCGGTTGGTGGAGTATCAGGCCAATCCATGTCTTCTGTTTTGCCATGCGCGACGAAGTTGCGAAAATGAAAGGCAAGGCGAATTGATTGGAAGGGTTCGCGGCCAAAGTTGATTGCGAACGTAAAGTGATCGCCGATTAGTTTAAGTTTTTCCCAGGGACTCAGTTTGCGCTCACGTGCGGCCCAATCCGAGAATTGCGAGTTGCCGACATGATTGAAGTATGCCTCAAGCGTGAAGGCCGAATAAAGAATGGCGCTCATGCAGTGGTAGAATTGACATTCTTCAGTTTCTTCTGCGGTCTTCAGGTACAGGCGGGCAGCCGAACCCATGTGAGCGAATGGATAAACGCGTGCATGACCCATCGGGGAATCTTCCTTGCGATTGATTGTCGGTTGGAAATACGATCTGAGTTGGACACCGGCATTCCGAGACGGGTTCGCGATCCTGAGGCAGAACGGTGGCCATCACCGGGTGGCGGGAGTTGAGTTTGATTTCAGGAAACGCTGGCCACCGCCGCTCCGGTGCATGGCTTGGTTCGCCGGTTCTCGCGTTAGATCGGGTCAGGGCAAACGAGTTTTCGGTTTCTGACGCCTTGAAGTACGCTGAACGCCGCGTGCTCAAGTGGTTTTAGATGAGCAGTCGCGGCATCGATTACTTCAAGCGTTATTGGTAAGTTGCCATGCGACAGATCATCACGCAGACGCTTAATTGTCGCAACTGTCTTCGGATCAGTCAGAATTTCCGGGGCAACATCGTCCGAAAACAGTTCCGTAACAAGTTGGGCAATGTAATGTTTGACGGGCCAGTCTCTACCTCCGTTTTTATCTTCTTCCTTCCAGTTCGTTCGATCAGCGAAAGAATATGCCAATCGCTCAATCACCCGCCAATAGCAGCAGAAATCGTCTAAGTTGTCACGACCAATCAGGCCCTTTCTGTACCAGCTTGTAGCGGCCAAGAATCGAGGGTGTTCTCGGCGCAGAAAAACAAGATTGCCCGTTATCCACGTCCATTCTTCCTCTGTGAGAATTCGATCGACCGAAGACGCGCGGCGGTGAATACGCATCCGTTCGTCACGCGAATCCTCATCAGGCATGTAGAACCAGACTGGCGATCGAGTGACAACGCTCAATAAATCGCAAAGTTGACTGAGGTAAACGGCACCGGCACGTTCGGCACCAGTTGGGGAAGATGCCGTTACGGTGTATTCAACGCGCATGCCGCCAGTATTTCTGACATCATGCAATGTGATGTCAGTAAAAAAGTCACGCCCAGAACTGTGACCTTTCAACGCTCGTCGAGTTTGGCGATGGAGTTCTTGTGATGGGCGAATTGGGCCAAATACGTCAACCATCATCTTGAATTGATGTAGTTGAACGTTTTGCGGTCGAGTGGGTTCCTGCGATGGCATCGTGTCTCCAGTTGAGTTATGAAGTGGCGAAAAGGTTAGGAACACGAAACGGGCGGTTAGGTTCGGCGAACGACTGCCGTAACCGGGCACGCGCTAGTAAGGCTTCCATTTCAAAAACGCCGGATCGCGTGCTCCGGTTAACGGCTTTGTTACATGGTTTTCGAGCCAATCTTAACCTCTTGACACTTTCAGAAGGAACAGGGCCAAAGACTCCATTCGATAGACAACGGCCTGCAACTGGGAGTGAGTGAGTTTGGATTGAACAACGTGAGTTCCTGAATTAAGAGAATCGACAAGCGACAAAGCCGCACGAACATCATCTTCAATGAATTTTGTTAAGGGATCGCATGAAAATGTACGGCAAATGTAAAGCAATCTCGCTCGACGCGTTGGTCGCTTGTTGTGGAAATCGTTTTCGTTTGTTGACCAGTTTGAAATTGCATCATCAGGAGCCAATCTGTGAATTATATGAGTAAACAACTCTCGCACCGAGGTCGTAACGTGCCGAGCTTTGTCGGGATTACTGGAATTCAAAGAGTCACGTGCTCCGTTCAGCAAAATAAGCAAGCTATCATCAAAGGACGCAAGCTCTTCATCAATCGATGGTAGCGCGTCTTCATTAGCGTCATCATCGGGCGCAATCGTGACACGCTCGATGACATCCAGTTCTAGAGAATATTCAATCGGTGCATAGGTTGCGATAAACGGGGCGATATTCTGCGGTACAACCGTAATCGCGGTGACCACATCTCGATAAGAACTAGTCAACTTCCCAAAAGTCGCAGCCAGGTCATTGGCCCAAACATTTGATGCACCAATCATGCTACCGAATTTCAGCGATTCAAGTTCTAAAAGCCGATATTGACTGTTGAGAGATGTGTGCAGCAGGCGAGTCGTATCAAGTGAAGATAGCAAGTCCCGAGTTGTCGAAAGTGATGTGATTGATTCAAGCGATTTGCGTAGGTTGTTGTGGTCTGCGAACACCTTTGACAACACGGATTCTGCGATCGATGCTTGCGACACGTATTGGGACAAAATCTTGTTTGCGGATAGTAGGTCACCGTAATTAGTTGTTAAGTCTGCCAGACGAAAAGTAGCAAGCGCCGATGACGCAGAAGCGATAAGGCGGCGGTCCAGAGCACGCTGTGTAGCCAGCGATTGTTGCAGCGAGCTACTTATTGAAGCCGACTTAAGAATCTGGGAAGTCATGCTCTCGTAGACCGAAAACGAGCGATTTAGTTCGTCGGTTATGCTCCGAAGGTGGCGGAATGGGTCTGTCATGCTTAAGCTCGAAATCTGGATTTCCATGTAACGTTACGGATCACGTGGTCGCCGCGAACGACTAACCACTTCAATGGATTCAACTCGGCGACTCACGTGCATCCGTTTGTTCAAGTAAGCCGCTAGGGCGGCGGGGGATATTTTTGATATTGTAGCGGGTGAACCAGACGGTTGCCAGCTTTTTTTAAGCATCATTGACTCTTTGTTTTGTGTGAAGTTCTTCTTCCCCAACCACGGAGTTTCTTGATGAATCCAAAACCCAATCCCAAACCTACTTCCAA
>JBDNHU010000165.1:0-12308 GCA_041688615.1 Mariniblastus sp.
ATCGACCTGTTCGACAAGCTGACCTGGTATCTTGTCAAATTCCCGCCAATCGATGTTTAGCTCGTTCCAATGTGAGTCGCTTTCAGTCGCCGTCATCACGCTGAGACGATCGCCAAGACGCATTGCAGACAGACGACCAATGCCTTTTTCGCCAAGTATCACTTCCTGCTTGCCAGCCTTCTTGGCAGCAGCCCGCTGACTTAATCGCTTTGGAGTACCGATCGTCAGGTAAACACTATCAAGTTCCTTTAGCGTCATTCCCTCGCCGCTGTCACAGAACTGAATATAGTTCGCATCCCAGATCACCGCCCGGAGTTCATCGACGGTCTCTGCATCATTGAGTTCCTTCAGCCATTTGCTAGAAGCCCTAGTAGCAATAGTGGCGTCGATGATCTGTTGCTTGAATTCCCGTGTTTTGGGGACGAAGTCCTTCTTCCTGAGGTTTGTCCATTCGTCAAGCTGAGCGACTGCCGCAGCCCAAGTCTTATTTGGCAATCGCACCAAGACTTCAACAACTGCTCGATTTCCTTTGGCATCAAAGGCGTTTTTAATCAATTCGTAAAACGCGATTCCATCGGAGCTTATTAGCTCGGACCCCAACTGCAAAATCGTTCGTGCGGATACTTTGAATGGCATGTGAAATGATTACCTCTTACCTTCACTTAACTGCTTCAACAAGACCCTTGAAGCTACCGCTGCGGCGAGCTTTGGGTGCTTGCTGAACAGCTTTTGCATTTCGTCTTCGAGTTTGTTCGCTGCCTTCGCATCGCTAGGGCTGATTTGCAGAACACAACTGTCTTCTACGCCGTTAGGCTGAAGAATGCTTAGTCGAACCGAGTCAGTTGAATCGTTGTTTCCCTTTGCAAAGGCCAAACTCGCGGTTTCGTTAAAACGCTTTGCCAGTTCCTTTAACGCCTCACTGAACCCAGCTTCTTCTCGATCGAGCCATCGTCGCGGCGGCTTGGCGAGAACAAGGCTTCCTAGCGATTCCAGCCAAGTATCACGGGGTAGATTTCCATCGGCCAGCCGCAGGCAGAACGCCTTGAGTGTAGGCTCGGTGACGTGAACACTCAGATCCTTTGATTGTTGTTGCAGTCGCTTGCGTGTGTTCTCTGGATTCGCTTTTGAATCGAAAGCAACCGCAAGTTGTTGTTCGATACGGGACAGCAAATCGGGGTAAGCACTTCGCAGTTCCCCAAGCGATTTCTTTAACGCTCGAACGTATTTCTTGACCGTATCGTCTTTTGCTCGCCGTCGCCCAGCGATTGGCGGTTGACCACACGCGGCGGGTAGCTCCTCGAACAGCAGTGTCGCTGGTTCGGTAGCGTTCATTAACGCATCTCGCACCGCCAATGTTGACTTACTTAGCCCGGTGGTGTTCTGGGCAAAGTCGGGAAGCATTGCCGCGAACTTGCACAGTGGTCGCACCACGTCGATCAAGTCCGCTGGTCGTGTTTCGTCGGTTTCCGCATCAACAACCGTCAGAAGCTGATTGAGGACCTCCGAACGCACGCCGCTGAGCTTGCAGTATTGCAGCTCAAAGGTTTCAGGGGCTTTTGAAAGTCGGTGGAATGCGGCACCGCCGATGTCTTGCAAGAATCGTCCGTCCTCGTACATCGCGATGTGCTGGGCTTCCGCGACACAGAAGACGGCAAGCATCAAGGGGAGCAGGCCATCACGGGCACCGACAGGTTTTTTTCGCAGTTCAGCAAACAGGTCCGACAATGCAACACGCTTGCCCTCGTTCTCAATCAGCACTTCTCGCATCCGATTGAACAAAGGAAGCAGATTGCAGATGTCTTGGTCTTCCTTTGGAATCGCAATCCGTGAAGAGCTGCGGCCTGAGATATGAAGATTGGAGTTCTTCAGTGCCGAAAGATACATCGACATTTCGGGCGGCTTCTTGGCAGGGTTCATTCCCAACAAGTCTTCGGTCGCGTTGTCCAGCACCCGCTCGATCAATCGCATTCGTGCGCCTGCCGCTGCGGAACTTAGCTTGCGACGGTTTAGCAACTCGTTTCGTAGCTTCGGCGAATCCGAGAACACTCGGTCACAAATCGTAGATACCCGAGCAAACAGTTCACGAGAGCTTGCCAACTCGATCGGCTTACCACAGTAGAACCATTCAATTCCCTCGCCAGTACGAAACGACCGAACATCGAGTACGCGGTTGATTCGTTCTAGCAGCACTGCTCTCGCTGCCGAAATCTGCCGCGACACCTCTTCGCGTCCGTGTTTGTCGCCGTCAAGTTCTAACGTGTTCGTGCCGACCCATTCCCAACGTCGAAGCTCCGCAACAAGACCGGAAAAACCGCTCAACGGTTGTGGCACGGCAACAAGTATTTCGGGACGTTGATCCAATCCAAATTTACTGACCGACTGCTTTACCTGCGAGCGATCGGAAGCAGTCTGGCACAGCGGCACAAACACCGCCCCATCCGCATCATTCGGCTCCCATTGCTTAATCACGCCTTCCAGTTCGCTCGCTTTGACGTAGATCAAATCGAAGTGACGAAGGTTGCCGGTCGTAACGTAATGGCGACGCGCCACGATCGGACGCTCCAGGAGATTTTCAGCGACAGCATCGACAACATTAGAATCTTTGCGGACGGCCTTTTCCGCCTCAGCGTACTTCAATTCCAGATTAACGCTGGTGTAAGGCCACAAGCAGTAACCGCCCGACGCACCACGATAGTACAGCACTCGCTTCTTGGTTCGCAATGTCTTCAGCGTGGCATCAAAACCCCACTTACCGGGAATGCACGTCTGGTTAAGTGCCGCCTCAAGCACGTCTTCGCTGGCGCGAAGTTTCTGATCGTCAAGCATATTGAGTACGCCGACGGTCTTGAGCATTGCGACTTCTTCGGGTGCTTGGCTTAAGGAGGCGTCGATCACCGATTCGATCTGACTCCAACGACTTGACAACGCCCGCGTATGCAAGCGGTGGCCGATCGTTGACCGGACGAAATCGTAGAGGTGATGAATCCCAAAGAAACCGTCACCTACATCGTGCCCGACCGCAAAAGTTCTCAGGGCGTTCGCATCGGCTGAGTACAGGAAGCTGAACAGTGATCGTTCATTCTGCCCAAAACGGCTGAAGAATTTGACGAGCACCGGCAGCAACATCGGTTGCAGTGGATAGATCGACGCCGCTTGGTCCAGCAACGCTTTTCGATCATTCACCGCGCCAAACCATCCCAGGTCAATTGCCTGCTCCATGTTCCTGCGGGCAGCCTTCACCACTGCCGGGGGAATCCGATCGGTCTTGACCCCCAACGCACTGGAAACCAATGAAACGAGTTGCTCCAGAGGCTGGTCGAATAACAATTCCTCAAAACGTCCGCCAATCTTATCCCATTCACGCTGGTCGTTTGCTTCCATCCGATCCGCGTAGGCCGAGAAACCTTGGTGCAGAATACCGAGGACAACCAACGGGGCAGAACCGCTTCGTGAAGCGGTTTCAGCGAGCGTTTGCAGAAACGTCATGTCCTGTTGGTCGGGATGTTCGGTCGCGAACTCCAGCGACTTGCCCAGCTCATCCAGGATCAACAGCACTCCATTGCCCTGTTTGGTTTGCTGCACGAATTGCGTCGTTGCTTCTAGTAGCTCAATTGCATACCGATCGCGATCCGTCGGCGTTGCCTCGCGAAGAATCCGTTTCGCGTTGCGAAGTTCGGGTGGGCGTTTGTTCGATCTCGAATTGCTGAGTGTTGTTTCAATCGCACGAATGATTGCCGTTGAAATCGGTTCGCGCGTACCGGTTACCAGCACCGGAAGTGCGTCCGTCTGCGGGAGAGTCTTTGATAAGTTAGTTAGCTGAGGAGGTAAGCGACCTGATTTACTGTTACAGAGACGCGCAATCAACAATGCAAAACAGGACTTCCCCGTTCCGTAGTCACCTGTGATCCGCCAAGCACGCTCTGTTGACCCATCGCCGAACGAGGAAGCAAAACGACGGCACAGTTGGGTTACACGGTCTGTTACAACGTATTGGTCCAAAGCCGTGCTGTCGTAGAAATCGCGTTCAAGATGAACTGATCGCGAAAATCGCTGACTCGGCTGAAGTAGCTTTTCAATTCGGTTTGCACTAGGCATTTGCTGTTACTCCGTCATACGCAAAGTCGATAAGGTCTTTTGGCGTGTATGTTTCTCGAACGAATTGAAGCTGGTCGAACATGGCTGACTCTTTGAAGAGATAATCCTCTCCCCATTGGCTGATCGTCTGAAGCTTCGAGCGAACCTCATCTTCAGGCAACTTGAATACCTGACCTGGGCTTCCTAAGCCGACAGTTAGTTCTGTCAGCGAAAGCGTTTCTTCATCCGGTTTATACTTTCTCCAGTAGTCATCTACTGCGTACAGAAAGACGCCGATTGACAAGTCCGGCTTCGGCTCCCTGTTGAACCCGTAGATCGTTTCCAGCTTGTCGTGTCTATTTCTCTTCTCACCCAACTTCTCTATCAAACCAAGTTCAACCAACGGGCAATCCAAGTTGTCTTCCAAAATCTCGTTCTTCGCTCCCCGCGTAGGAACGTAGGTGTGCATAAAAATATCGAAGTGTTGGGCTAGCGTAGCCTTCGCCAACGGACGGGCCAGCTTTTGTGATTCTCTTTCAATCGCATCAAGAACATCCGATCTAACAATCTCGGGCTCGTTGTAGCGATTGAAGAGGAAGTGCCATGCAAACAGCGGGCTATCAGTTTGTGAGCATAGCTGCCAATGCAGCAACCAGAGCGTACTAACGTCTTCCAAGAATGGATCGAGGCCGCCGTTGCCAAAAATTTGATTTCCGAACTCCGAAAGTTCGATCGAGTTTCCATCGCCTGATTTGGCGACCTGCATTGCCTGAATCCAGAATCGAAGCGATTGGACCATGTTTTTCCCCAGGCCAAGCTGGACCATTGCTTCGTCGATATCGCTGAAAAGCAGCGGATTTGCTCGGAGTGCCTCAACTGCCTTCGGTATCCACGCATACCGGCAGGTGAACGACTCGTGACCGCTGAAACGGTAATTCGGCTCCGTCATGTGATTCCCATCGGCAGTCTAGTTGAGATTTGCATGAAACTTCGTAATGATGGTACCAAATCGGCTCGGCTTTGTCACGCGCGCTGCGCTCACAGTCGAGCGCTTTCACGTCGTTGCATGTCCAAATGTTAGGATTGCGCACGACCCGAACAGTTCGAGGCTTGGTGGATGGCGAAAAAAGGACCACAGTGGATTCGATTTCTGCGGCACTACGGACCCAGTGCGAACAACGACAACATGTACGACGAGCACATTCGTGCCTCGGCGGCACGCAGCAAACTCGATCCGTTGCTCTTCAAGCATCCGATTGAAGACGAACTCCTTGCGCTGTTTTCTCAATCTGTACAGTCGCCGACATCGGTAGTTCTTACCGGGACAGCGGGGGACGGGAAAACGCACCTTTGCCGTCAGGTTTGGATTCAGCTCGGAGGCGATCCCGAGGCTTGGGAATCCGACGACGTTTACTTCCATGTCAACGCGAAAATCGGTGGGGAGGAGACCACGGTGCATATTGTTCGCGACCTCACTGGCTTGCCTGAAACCGGAAAGACCGGCAAGTTTTTAACGAAGACAGAGCTGCTGGAGTTCTTCTCCCATACGATCTTCGACGAGTCTTCAAGCAGCGTATTTCTAATCGCTGCGAATGACGGTCAGCTTGTTGATACCTGGGCACGGCTCAACCGGGACAAAGATCGGGTCGATGAAACCGGGCGACTGCTGGAGGAACTCCTATTTAACGATCGCCGAGAGGATGAAGGCAGTCGTTTGAAACTGTTCAACCTCAGCAGGATTTCGTCGGCAGAGCTTTTCGATCGCGCTGTCGAAGCGTTTGTAAATCACGAGGGCTGGCAGCATTGCCAAGACGAAGCAAGTGCGGACGATGAGTTGTTCGGAAAACTCTGTCCGATTAGGCAGAACTACGAGCTGCTGAAGTCGGACCAGGTGAGAAGCCGCCTGCGTTCGCTTCTGGAGCTTTGCGATCACAATGACACTCACCTTTCCATTCGCCGTGTCCTGATGCTGCTTGCGAATTCGATTCTTGGATTCGCCGGTGACGAAGCAGCGGGGGGCAAGAAAATCCTGGATCGCTTGCTGCGAGCGATTGATATCCCACGGGTCATCGAATCGCAACAAGTAGCCAAAGCAAGTATCTACAACAATATCTTCGGCGGTAACCTGACCGAGCATAGACGCACATCGCACGATATTTACGAACAGCTTGGGCGATTCCGAATTGGGCATGAAACGTCGAACCGAATCGACAATCTGTTGATCTACGGAGACACCGATAAAGATCTGAAAGTTCACTTCGAGCGATTTTTAACCAACGACGAATTCTACGGGGCGAACGAAAGCTACCGTGCCTTGCAGATGGCGTACATCGAAGGTGCTGACGAGAGCGGTGAAGAAACGGAGCAGTTCTTGGAAATGCTGGTTTCGCAAAGGCGTGGTCTGTTCTTCAAAATCCCTCAGTCGCTCGAAGATGAATTGTCACCATGGGATTTGACCGTCTTCTCCTTCGCCGGAGAGTACCTTGATCGCGTGCTCCGCCGACTGTTTGACGGAAAGAAGATTGAAAAGCGGGTCGTCGCGCGTTTGACCCAAGGCTTGAATCGCATCTTTATCGGGATGCTCGTTGCGTCTGACGACGAGCTATGGCTGACGACCGGGCTGTCCGGGTCGAACGCGAAAGTCAGTTTCGTTTTGGAAGATCGGGTTTCTGTAGCAAGGGATTCACATCGTTGCGTCACTATCGTTGCGGATTCGACAGACTTCCCCGTTTTACGAGTCTCGTTTGATGAAAAGACGGTCGTTGAATTGAAACTCACTTTGACGCGATTCGAGTTTCTGAGTCGCGTTGCGGAAGGGGTTTTGCCAGGCAGCTTTTCCAAAGAATGTCACGAAGACATACTCGCCTTCAAGTCACGTCTGCTCTCAGCAGCAAGACAGCGACAAGAAGAGTTCAGCGACGACGAAGAATCACACACCGAGTTTCGATTCGTTGAACTCGACGAAATGGGTTACCCGCGACCGAAGACCGTGGAGCTGGACGTATGAATGAGTTGAAGGACGAAATCAAGACGGCGTTCCAAGATCATTCACTGGACTATTGGGTTGAGGAACAGATTTGGGGCCACCGCATTTGGGACAACCAGACGCCGTGGCTTATGCTTCTTGAACTTCTCGGAATTGCCGACTACACCCACAACAAGGGAACCCTGTTGGATGAACGCGGAAAGTTCTACCCGCTTTTGTTCCATCCCAATCGTCGCATGATGCTTCGCAACGTGCTTTACAACAATCAGATCATGCCGTATCTGCTGGATAAATTCCCAGATGACAGTCGGGCATGGGACGAGTGGAAGAAATGGATGAACGACAATGCGATGGGTATTGTTGAACGAGATTTCAGCTACATCGCAAAACGCTTCGGCAGCTTTGAAGAATTCACAAAGCTGATCGGTATGTTGCGATCGGCAACCGTTGAAAGTGAGTCAAATCGGAGGTGGTCGTCACGCTTTCTGTTTCCATTCGGAAGAGATTGCTTATACGAAGACGTGCGTGTCTCACCCACTGGTACACCATCACGCGAATACATCAACTTTGGCCGCACTGGCGAACTTCTGTATCTGATGCTTTGCCGTTCAAGTTCTGCCAGCGAACTCCGCCATCACCTCGCTCACGTTGTCACGAGCAAAAATCCTTGGAACGCTCTTGTTTCACAACTCCAGCATGGCGAACACGATCACACTGATGCCAAGGGAAAGAGTTTTCTGCCTTACAAGAGCCATAAGACGTTTGACTTGCTCGGCGAAGATTGGCTTCACGTCTTTGAATTGAAGCTACCCCGCTTTGACGCTTACCCGCACATCACGTTGCTTGGAGCATTTCACGTCATGCTCTATCAGCTAACCATCGCCCAAGAGATCACATCGGCAAAACGTCCAATCATGGTTTGCGAGATTGTCGCTCCGCGAAAAACACTTGTGCGTGAACTGTCGATCAGGAGCTTTCAGGATAATGGGCAACTGTCGGAACTTGCTGTTACTGCTTTCATTGAACGCATAGCTTCATCTGACGAATGGCAGCGTGCGAAATCCGCAACCGACGCCTACCCACAATGCAAAGCGATTCTGAATCGTGAAATCGGTTGGCCGAAGGAGGACTCGAACTACGGTGGTGCTCCTGATCCAGACGCCCTGCTAAAAAATCTTCGCCAGCGTGCGTTGTCGAAGCATCGGCAACATGCAGGGAACGTCCATCGTACTTTTGGCCGATCCGTTGGACTTGTTTCAAAACGCGGCACCAATAAGCTCCGCTACGCTCCGAACGATGCGTTTTTGAAGGCGTTGATACTCGCGAACGTCAAAGACCGGATGGAGTTCAAAGCGTTCCTGCGCCTGCTCTTTGATCGCTACGGCATTGTCGTCAGCGAGCGTGAGGCAGAAACCGTCATGGACGATACCGAGTTCGACAAGAAATCTTTTCAGGCAAACGCAGCGAGACTGGAGCAACGGCTCAGCAGCCTTGGCATGGTTAAGCGGTTGTCCGATGCCTGTGCCTACGTGTTGAACCCTTACTCAGAGGCGAGCCGATGAATCCAACTGAATTGATCGGCGATGTCTTCGCCCGGTATCTCAATTCCACCAACGAGAAAGACAGCGATGAGGGCACGGCGCGACTGATGATCGACCATTTGTCGGCGCACCAAACGGTTGAAATTGCCAAAGCAGTTATCAAGCATAGTTCGCTTGGCAATGTCGTCGAACTCAGGATCAACAAAGACTTCGTAGGTGAATCCGATTTGCCGAGCGTGGTTTTGACAACTGACCCAGCAACCTACTTTCGCAACTGCAAATGCAGCCGACCAATCCTGCTGGTCGCAGCAACCGGTGATGATGAGGAACAATCGCTCAAGGAGTTTGTTCGCATTGGGGCAGACGAGCTGAAATCGAGTCCGGCGATCTGGGTGGAAGCTGCCAGCGGCGGACTTGCCATCATCGATGACCACAAGACTTGGTGGGAAAAAGCCCTTGCCGGTCTTTGCGACTTGCGAGTCGTAGCACTCGAACGGCTGGCGGAATACGTCGTCCGAACGCGAGAATTGATTGAAGTCGAAGGGCTTCCGATCGGAAAGGCACTCGGTCAAGCGTTGCCAGCTCTCCACTTCCCAAAAGATTCGTCGTTCTTCGACCGCATCAGCGAACGAACACGGACGCACAAGTCAGCGTGGAACCGTGAATACAAACGAGTTTACGGAAAGAACGCTTGTTTTCTTGAGAAACGCACGCCTTCACAGCTCATCCTCAACGAAGATGATTTGCGGAAATCGTTCGACAAGGTGAAGTCCGAGATCGGCGACCGCTATCATCCGACGATTGAGGCATTTATTGAAGCTCCGAGCGGATGGAACGAACAAGCTGCCGCTCTTTCGCAATGTGAATGGGAAGACATTCACCTGCTGTTCGATGGGCTTCGCAGAGTCAAGTTAAATTTGGGCGAGGAGACACGACATTTTTTTGAGGAGCTGAATCCTGACTTGCTCAGCGAAGAGGACAACGACTACCTCGATATCCTTGAAACTCGCAAGAAACCTGGCGAATCAACCGAGGAAGACCAACAGTTCTACGAGTCGCACCGCAACGAACTCAAGGACGAACGGAAGCTCCGATCAGCATGGGACAAGTTCATCTACGGTCGGCCACGAGAATGCACAGACTTCGTGATCGGACTGGCTGCCAGTATCGAATCGCTGTTCAACCAGGTTACCGACGCGAAGAAGCGAACACTCTTGATCCGTTGCGACAGTGCGAACAAGCGTGATTTGCGAGACTTGAATTATCACGCTGGCGAATACTTTGCGATGCGTTACGCCGGATTGAAGTCATCGCTTGGCAGCCGGGTGAAATGGGATGTTGGAAAGCTGTTTGAGTTCACTGAACTTGTCGAGGAGTGGCGAGATAGCAACAAGAAGCAAGACAAGTTGAACACGTCGCAAGCTAAAAAAGCGTTGCAACTCAAATTCTATTTGGAAGTGGAAACGGAGGCTCCCGAAGGAACGATCGACAAAACTTCGACCCAGCTCATTTGGTTTTACGATGTTGGTGCCGTGAGCAGTTCTTTCGTTGCTGACTGGCGGCGACTGGTAAAGCATCCGTTGGTCCACTGTCGAACCGGTCTCGATCCGATCAGCTCCAAGGGTATCTATCAGGCGGTCAGTCTGTCCGACGTGCAGACCTTTCAACCGTCCTACGACCGAACGAAGGGATCGTTCGTTGCAGCGTACAAGAAGAATCTCGACATTGCGATTGAGTGGCAGCAGAACCTCGAAACTGCGTTGAAAGACGGCTTCGTTTCTGATTCGGTCGCTTCCGACTTGAAAGCCAAATTCGATCAGTTCGCCCGCGACTATTCGGACGCGATCGAGCATTTCACAGACGTAGGGGTCACTAGCGCGTCGCTCACGAATCAACTGAAGTCCTATTCGACTTTGCTTACGACCATCTGCACCGACGCGAAAGGCGACCGTAACCGACAACTTTTGCTTCGACCCTTGCTCGAAGTCGGTGCTGTGAGTATCGACAGCGACGTAGCAACCGTCATTGTCGCTCCCTGGCATCCGCTACGAATGGCGGCAATCGCTCGCAAGGCTCAACTCGTTTCCGACATCATCAAACGCTTGCTCACGGAGAAGCAGGTTGAGTTTGGCGATCAACGTTTGTATTTCAAGGAAATGATTCGAGAGTTGGAACATCCGTTCTATCCCGAAGTGGTCGTCGGATGGACCGAAAGCGAAGCTCATATCTTGTCGGTGACCGACACCGTCAGCGATTACAGCCTGCACGAACCGCCCATCTTGCAGAAGAAACGGATCGCAGCGACAAACGAGAACCCTGCTCCAGCCGCAACGCGAGTGATGGAGTTGCTGGCTCAGTACGTCAAACTGCATCCGCACGAACGTGCAAATCTTTCGCTGGTGTTGTTCAATAGCGACTCGTCACGTTTGCCGCAGGCCGTTGTCGATAAGATCGGTGCGTTGCACGAGGACGACGAAGAAGTCCACTGCCAAATCATCTTGCGGCACACCAACCCGCAGCGATTGCGTCACCTTTATCAAGAGATTATCGAGTCGGCGGATGAAGATGTGGATTCGTACAGTCCGAGTGAGGCGACTCAAGATTTTCTTGCTCGACTTCGTATTGGGATTCTCGTCGATCAAGCTGCGGCACCCGATCCAATGGACGGCTGCCCACACGATGTATCTTTCTCCCAAGACGTGATAGCACGTCATGCAGAACTGGAATGGTGTCCCGAGATTTGTTCGTCCATCCCTCTCGATGAACTGATACCGCCCCGTTGGTCGCGACGAAGGCCAGCAGCGAAGGACGATTTGAAATCGATTGTTTACCTGTGCTGCCCGGTACAGAGTGATGAAACGTGGGCGTTCTTGACTGCCGTGACAACGTTTCGTAAAGGTGGTGGCGATTGGGACGGGAACACGGAATCGCGGCTTCTGCCAGTTCGCCAGCTTGATTTCAGCAACAACGAAACACGACAGATTTTTGAAGAGACACACAACCTGGCAAACTGGGTCGTCAACTACGACGAGCTTCTCGATCGCCGACAACTGCAAAACCAAAGCGTCCGTATCATCCGATACAAGCAGTCGGCAACTCAGGGACGCAATCTGATTATCTCGTCAACGGCCAGCTCTGGTATGTTGAGAACGATGCTGATTAACCGCCTGGGCCGACTCAATCTCGATCTCACCGACATCGAGTATCACGAACTTGCCGAACGGTTGATCGAAGACGCCAATTCAATTTCAGGTGACTTGGCTTTGCGTGCCGCGAAGCGAGGTCGAAGTGCCTATGAGCTGATGGGAGTGGTGCTGAGTCGTTTTCTGATCCGGCACGAGTTCACCGGCGACCGCTACTTTGGATGGTATTTCCTCGACGACTACGCTGAGTGGTTGGGTCAAAAGGAAGAGCAGATCGCCGACTTGATGATCGTCAGTCCTCAAGAAGCAGGAGACGGATTGCTTCTGTCGATTGTCGTGTCCGAAGCGAAGTACATCGACGAAGCGAGCTTGGCTCCTAAGAAGAAAGAAAGTCAGAAGCAATTGCGTGATACCGTCCGCCGCATCTACGAGGCTCTGTTCGGAAACCCGGATCGCCTCGACCGGGAACTTTGGCTGGCGCGACTCTCGGACTTGGTGTTAGACGGCGTTCTGTTCTCCGCTGGGCAATCACCACAAGTCAGTCAGTGGCGTCGTGATATCCGC
>JBDNHU010000166.1:0-15975 GCA_041688615.1 Mariniblastus sp.
TGCTCTTGGTATTGGGCAGTTTGATCTTTTCGATCTTCGCTAGGTAGTCATCCTCGAAGATATCAATCGCGTCCACTGCGTTTGCGTCCAGTAGCCGGAGTCGCCAGACTTCGGGCTTTCTCTTTCTCATCCGTTTCTCCTTCTCATCCGTTTCTCCTGAACTCTGGCGAGTTCAGCTACGTGGATGCAATCGTAAATTAAAAATATCTACCTTAGCTAAGGCATTTAAAGCGAAGATTTTATTGCTCATGGGTTATTCCTTCGATTTGCTTGCCGGTTCAAGGTATCAACTGAGAGTTTTGGTAGTTTTTCGTCACCCAAAACTTATATTGTTTCAACTATTTGTTCTTTTGGAAGTTAATGGAGAGGTTAATGATGTTCGATTCACCGACGTTGCTGGGGGCTATGCCGGATCTCACCGTCTTGCAGTACAGTCTCGTAGACAACATTTTTTCGATGACCGTGGCGACGATGGGAGCCGCGGCCTTGTTTTTCTTCTTGGGACGATCTGCCGTTGGTGCGGCGTATCGGCCTGCCTTGATGGTTTCTGGGATCGTCGTTGCGATAGCCTGCTACCACTATTTTATGATCCGGGACAGCTGGCAAGAGGCGTTCGTTTTAACCGAAAATGGTTACACCGGCAGCGGCGCCGCCTTCAACGACTTCTATCGCTACGCTGACTGGATCCTGACCGTACCTCTGCTGTTGGTTGAACTAGTCATCGTGATGCGGCTTGCCCGAGCGAAGGCCGCCCCGATGCTGACCAAACTGGTCATCGCCGCTGCAGCGATGATTGCGTTGGGTTATCCAGGCGAAGTCATTTCCTCGCCAGATGGTCAGATGATGCGTTTGGTCTGGGGTGGATTGTCTTGTATCCCTTTCATTTACATCCTGTATGTTCTTTGGGTCGAGTTGACTAAGTCGCTTGAAACCCAGCCCCCCGCTGTGCGGAGTTTAGTCAACCTGGCGCGCTATGTCATTCTAATCACTTGGATGGTGTACCCAATTGCTTACGGTTTGGGCAGCACGACTGCTGCTCTCGAGGCAGCTTCCGGTGGCAGCGAAGGCGCCGGCGGGATCGTTGGATTGCAAATCGGCTATGCGGTTGCTGATATGGCGGCAAAAGCTGGTTTTGGCGTTCTGATTTACTTCATCGCGATGGCTAAAACTCGCGAAGATGCTGCCAATGGAATTTCGCCTGACGCGCTTGCGATGCCTGTCTAGAGTTAGTCTTTCGGAAGTGGAACGGCATTGCCAGTGGGCTCTGGGGATTCTGGCAATGCCCCCACTATCGAATCTTCATTCCAAATTTAACAACTTCCGTTTGTCCTGTGCCCACATCGAAAGTCCAATGCACTCACTCATAGTCACAACTATCGTTTGCGTCACGCTACTAGCTGGGGCTTTGGGATTGGGTTTGCCGTACTGGGTGACGGGTGTCATTCTGACACTGGGCGTGGCTTTGATTGGTCTCCCGCACGGTGCGCTTGACCATAGGGTGGGACAACGGCTTTTTCGTTCGTTGAATCCCCTGTCGGCTATGATTCTATTTTTTATGACTTATTTAGGCGTTGCTGCGGTCGTGGTTCTGGGCTGGTTCGTATCACCCTTATTAACGATTTCTGGATTCTTTTGCCTGTCCGCCTGGCACTTCGGTCTGGAGGAAGATGAAAGACGGATTGATTCGCGTTTGCAATGGCTGGCGATGGTGGCGCGAGGAGGAATGGTTATATGGGTTCCCACCATGTTCCAAGGCGACCAGATCACGAAACTTTTAACCTTGATTTTGCCTTCGGGTGACACACAGGTCGCTACGCAAATCGTGGTTGCGATTTCGATCATTGCCCCGCTGTTGGCTTTGCTGACGATCTTTGACGCGTTCACCTTTCAAATGCCACAGTCAGAAGATCGGGCCGGCGTTTGGTCGACTTGGCAGCACCGTGTACGACTGCTTGCGTTTGCGATTCTGTTTGCGACGGCGGATCCATTGGTTTCGTTTGGCATCTATTTCTGCGGCTGGCATTCGATCCGCGGACTGGTTCATTTGCGTGAGCAGTCTGGATTGGACACAGCACAGTTCTTGCCGAAATTGATCCCGATTAGCGTGGTTGCGATCGGAATGTTCGGTGCCGGCTATCTTCTCAGCCGCAATCAAAATTTCGTGACTCCGGCACTGCTTCAGACGGTTTTCATTGGCCTAAGTGCCGTCGCGATTCCTCACTTATTGCTACACATCGTTGCTGATTCGCACAAACTGGAGCATAGCTCGGGAGTGGCGATCTAATGGCAACAGGAACTGCGGAATATGATTTCATCCTCGTTGGCGGAGGGCTGCAAGCCGGATTGTTGGCGCTGGCCATTAACCACCATCAACCTCAGGCCACTGTTCTGATCGTTGAAAAGAACGAGCGTCTATTCGGGAACCACACTTGGTCGTTTCACGAAACGGATTTACCTGAATCGGCGACTTGGCTAGATGCGATTGCCTATCGCCGTTGGCCTGCGTACACCGTCAAGTTTCCAAAAATGGAACGGCGCATCAACTTGGCTTACTGTTCGTTTTCGTCGGACCAAATGGGAGCAGCAATCCAGGAGATTGCGAGCCGCAAGCAGTTGCAGATTCGAACTCGATCCAATGCCACGATTGTTGATCAACACACGCTAAGAATCGATGGCGGACAGGCGGTTAAAATTAAGACAGTCAACGCGGAGATATTCAAGGCGAAGACAGTCGTCGATTGTCGTGGAGCCCGGCCCGACTTGCGAACCAAGTGCGGATTTCAAAAGTTTCACGGCTTCGAATTGGAATTGGACCGGGATTGGCCAGAACCGCTACCGGTCCTGATGGATGCGTCCATGGATCAATGCAACGGGTTTCGCTTTTTGTACGTGCTTCCGCTGACCAATCGCCGAGTCTTGGTGGAGGACACTCACTTTTCCGATTCCGCGTTGTTGGAACGCGAAGACAGTTTGGCTCAGGTTCAACATTACCTTGAACAACGATTGATTTCCAACTGGAGTATCCTTCGAGAGGAAAGCGGATGCTTACCGATGCCATTTGGTTCGGGTAGCAAACCGCAAGCTTCCTGGCCCTTGTCTGGTGGATTCGGCGGCGGCTGGTTTCATGCCGCGACCGGGTATTCGTTTCCACTGGCCGCCCGATTCGCGGATACGGTTGCAACCAGTCCGCCCGGACTTGTCCAACAGCAAGTGTCAGAACTTGCCCAACGCAATAAGTTCCAGGCTGGCTTTTCGCGTTTACTCAATCGCCTGCTTTTTCAACTGGTAGCTCCGGGTAACCGATTCGAAATCTTTCAGCGATTTTATCGCGTACTGCCCCAAGATACGATCGGACGATTTTACTCTCACCAATTTACAATTTATGATGCTGTTCGGATCCTGATCGGTTCACCACCACGTGGTTTGACACCGTTTCGATTTTTGAAGTCTTTCAAGGCACTACCATGTCCATCTATTCAGAATTAAGACCTCGGGTCAAAACGGCTAACAGCACTCGGAAGATGCGAACGGAAATTCCGCGCGTTCCTGAGGAACTGTGGCAGGCTGGATTGCATCAGCCTTTGAACCACATCCTACAGTCAGAGGGGAAGCGGTTGCGGGCTGAATTGGTCGAATTGTCGTACCATTTGGCAGGTGGCAGAGGGGCGTTACCGGGTCAATTGATCGAATTTGTCGAATTGCTGCACGCCGGTTCACTGGTGATAGATGATATTGAGGACGGATCTGAAGTGCGTCGGGGCCGACCGACGTTGCACAAGATGGTTGGAACTCCGTTGGCAATCAATACTGGGAATTGGATGTACTTTTCGGCGATGGAGAAACTGACCGAATTGCCGCTGGAACCATTGCCCCTTGGAAAGATCATGCAGGAGACCGTTACGACAATTCGTCGTTGCCATGAAGGGCAAGCGTTGGATCTTGCGGCTTGTGTGATTGACCTGGATGTCACGGCAATTTACCCCACGGCGCAAGCGATTTCCAATCTTAAAACAGGTGGACTAACGGCGTTGGCAGCCAAACTTGGCGCTGCGGTTGCTGGCGGAAGTCCAGAATTGCAAGCTTGCTTTCACTCGTTTGGAATGCAATTGGGTATTGGCTTGCAGATGCAAAATGATCTGGCAGAACTTAACAGTGCCGCCACCGCTTTGGGCCGCTCGGACGATTTCCGCAACGCTCGTGTGACGTGGCCATGGGCTTGGGCCAGCCAACTGCGATCCGAAACAGAGGTCAAGCATTTACAGGAACTTCTAGCCCAAAGCACTTCCGAGAACTTTCAGGAGGTTGCGTTGGCTTTGACGACGTCGATTTCAAATCAGCGTGACACATCCATTCGCACAATGATCAACGGGGCAGTTTCGTGCCTGAAAGAGACATTACCGTCGAATTCGCTCAACGGATTGAACGAATTCATGAGTCGAATCGAGGGATACTATGTCTAGCGTTCAAAGTATATCGATAGGAAATCAATCCAGGGCAGATCATTTGCCTGGTCCACCGCAAGCCAATACAGGCCTTTGTGCGGCGGTCATCGGCAGCGGCTTTGGCGGTCTGGCGGCAGCCATCCGGTTGCAAGCGATGGGCATTGCGACCACCTGTTTTGAAGCCCGTGATAAGCCCGGCGGCCGAGCCTATGTCTACGAAGATGACGGTTTCATATTCGATGCCGGTCCCACCGTCATTACCGCGCCCCACTGCTTGGAAGAACTTTTCCAACTGGCGGGAAAATCAATGGATGACTACGTCAAACTGCTTCCGGTAAGTCCCTTTTACCGTTTGCGTTGGAGCGATGGTGTTGAGTTTGATTACGTTGGTGGCGAAGCAGAATTGATCGAACAGATTCGTCTAATCAACCCGGCGGATGTCGATGGGTACAAACGGTTTGCCGAATACACTCGCAAGGTTTTTGAGAAAGGTTATGTTGAACTTGGGGCGACGCCTTTCCTGAGGTTCCGTGACATGATTTCGGTGGCACCCGATTTAATGAAACTGCGGGCCGATCGTAGCGTGTACCAAACCGTGTCAAAGTTTATGAAGGACGAACATCTACGCCAAGCGTTTAGCTTCCACCCGTTACTGGTCGGCGGGAATCCGATGGAAACCAGTTCGATCTACACTCTGATTCACTGGATCGAACGAGAATGGGGCGTCTTTTTCCCCGAAGGTGGAACCGGTGCCTTGGTCAATGGACTGGTCAAATTGTTTCAAGACATTGGCGGAGAACTTCGATTAAATTCACCCGTGGAGTCGGCTGAAATTGTCTCTTCAAAAAACGAACGCAGCCCCCACAGTACAAGGCACCTGGTCAAAGCCCGGGGTTGCGATCCTAAAGAATTTGACGTTGTTGTTTCCAACGCGGATGTGCACCACACGTATTCCAAAATTTACCAATCGGTGAAAGTAGCTGACCGTCGTCGGCGACGGTTGGAACGAATGGAATGGTCGATGTCGCTGTTTGTCATGTATTTTGGAACCCGAAAGCGGTTCGCTCAGGTTGCCCACCACACAATCCTATTTGGCCCTCGTTTCAAAGGTCTGCTCCGGGATATTTTTCATGGCAATTCATTGCCCAAAGACTTTAGCCTTTACTTGCACGCACCAACGGTCACCGATCCCAGTCTAGCCCCTGATGGCTGCGAGGCGTTTTACGTGCTCAGCCCCGTACCGCACTTAGGTAGAGCGGACATTGACTGGGAAACTGTTGCCCAATCTTACGGGGACTTGATCCTAGAATCTCTGGAAGACTATTTGCCGGGCCTTCGTGATTCCATCGTAACGCGGCGACATTTCACGCCGCAGGATTTTAAGACCGAACTGAACTCGTTTCACGGTTCGGCGTTTTCCGTCTCACCTAAGTTAACGCAAAGCGCGTTCTTTCGGCCGCACAATCGTGACAAGGACATTCCTGGACTTTACATCGTCGGCGCCGGCACTCACCCTGGCGCGGGTGTCCCGGGAGTTGTGAACACCGCCAAAGCGACCACTGGTGTTGTCGCAGCCGACTATGGAGTCAGAGTCTAATGAAATTTGATTTCAACCAAATGCCAGACAGTGATACCGAAGTGATTCGACACCACAGTCGTTCGTTTTCACTGGCGGCCAAACTGCTTCCAGCTTCCATCCGAACCGATGTGGAAAAACTATATGCGTGGTGCCGCTGGTGTGATGATGCAGTAGACGATGCCCCCAGCCGCGAAGAAGCGAAATCAAGAATCTTGCTTTTAAGGGCTGATGTGCAGCGCATTGCCGACGGGCAATTGCCAGTGCATGCCGCTTCTAAATGGCTGGCCGCTCTGTCAGTTGAGTACCAGATCCCAAGCAAACTACCACTTGATTTATTGACCGGGATGGAGACCGATCTTGACAATCCGGTCTTTGAAACGGTCGATGAACTGCTAGTGTATTGCTACCAGGCGGCAGGCACGGTCGGGCTGATGATGTGCCGGGTGATGGGGGTTGAAGAAGAATCGGCCTTGGAAAAAGCCGAAGCCCTGGGTATCGCTATGCAACTGACAAACATTGCCCGTGACGTCAGCGAAGATTGGCAAAACGGTCGCCGCTACATCCCCAAGCAATGGCTGGCCCTAGTTCCCAAGAAGGACAGCACACCTTCAAACGAGCAGGTGCGGTTGGCCGTCGGTAAGTTGTTGGATCTTGCGGATCACTATTACGCGAAGGGCTATCAAGGACTCCCGCAATTACCCAACGGGTCGCGTTTGGCAATCCGATTGGCGGGACTGGTCTATCAGGAAATTGGCAACGAAATTCGTCGACAAGATTGCCGAGTGATAGGCAATCGAATTTTTGTACCGCTTAGCTTGAAGCTGAAATTGGTGGCAAAGTGCATGTTTGCGGAGGCCAGTTTCCGGTTTGGAGTGGCGACCAAAAGCACGTTCCCCTCATTACAAAATACCACACCATTCCACTCGGTTATAAACCAAAGGAAATTTAATATGAATGATGAAAATCGATACCTTGGATATCTGGGCATCTCGCTGACATTTGTGATGGCGACAACGCTGTTCTTGTTGATGGGGCTAAATCCTGAAGGAACGGCCTACCAAGGTTTGCCGTGGATCTATGCTGCAGTCTGCGCGCTGATTGCGGCAGGAACTGGAATCATGGCTAGGCGGATCAGCAGTCACCTGAAACCCGAACCTGCGCCGGTAGAAATTCGCAAATAGGCGCGAATCGGTGGCTACGCGGTATGCCGGACGGGAAATCCGAAAGAAGCAGCCAGGTGACTGGGGTGCATTGAAAAGAGCCCGCAACATTGATCGTGAACCGTTGTTGGTTTGGACAAGTCGTCAAAGGACCCCATCCAATTGATGAGGAACGAAGTGGGAACCACGCACCGCTGGAAACGGCGGTTGGTTGGCGGATGATTCTGCTGTTTAACAAAAGTAATCAAGTTCTGAGATGAGGGTCAACCGTTCGTTCCTGGGACGGGTAATAATATGGGTCGATTTAACGCTCTCAGTTCACTCAGCGGAACGGTAATGGGCTTTTATGATTACCTGGACAGCAAACAAAATCGGCATCGACTGGAGCGGTTGTTTGTCCGTCTGGCGGTCGCTGGATTTTTGCTGCATCTGGCCCTCATTCTTTTCAATCGGATGGCTCCTGTTCTGGCAGCGGAACTGGTTCCGGGGATCGGCTTCAATTTTCTTCAAGCGGTCTACACGCCGTTTAGTTTCATCCTGTTTTATGAAGTACTTCTGCTAGTCTTGGCGCTGCCGCAGTCTTTTACAACTTCGATCTGCAAACAGTACGAAATCATTTCATTAATTGTCGTTCGCCGGGTGTTCAAGGACATTGGTTCCTTTGAGGATTTTGATAGTTGGCTGACGCAGACAGATGCGGTTCGCGTTGTTTTGTTGGACATGGGCGGAGCGCTGTTAATGTTTCTGACCGTGACGTTAATTTATCGAATTCGCAAAACGGTTTCAAAAACATTGGCGTTGGGAGAACTGGCAAGCTTCATTCGACTAAAAAAGATGATAGCCGTGTTGCTAGGGTCCGTATTGGTGCTATTCGCCGCTGGCAACCTCCTATTCTGGTTGGCTAGTATCTTTCCCATATCTGGAGGATTTGCGGCCAACGCTAAAGACATGGACCAATTCTTTTTCCCAGCGTTCTTCGAGTTCATGATTTTCACAGACGTGTTCTTGCTGATCGTTTCGATTTCGTACTACGATCGTTATGAATACTTGTTCCGCAACTCGGGTTTTGTAATCTCGACAGTGTTGCTGCGAATTTCGTTGTCCTCACCCAAACCCTATGACTTGGTGATTGCGTTGATCTCCATGCTTTACGGGTTAGGATTGATTTCCATTTTTGCGTTTTACACAAAGATCTCTGGTGGGATCTCTGGTGAAGACTCTGGTGAAGACTCTGGTGAAGACTCTGGTGAGGTCTCAGGTGATTCCAATGAGCCTTCGGCCTGAACCCAGCTGTGAGGCGAGGTCACGTTTGAATCGGTGTTATAGATCTGCTGGAACAGACGCTGTTTCACTTTGCAAAGCCTCGTAGGCGCACGAAGTATGTAGCCCACCGATGAAAGCAATTTCGGTCCAGAAGGATTCAAGACCGCTTTGAATAGCCAGGCTTCGAGCAATCGCCGACAATCCAGCTGCTTGTGGGTAACCAGGAATCAAGGGAACGCGTTCTGAGTAACCTTCTTCCATTTCCACTCCGGGGTTTCCAATATCCCAATCACTGAAACGGGCAGTGCCTTTGGTGGTGTACTTCCCGCCACGATTCAACGTCGGATACTCGATGCTAACGGCAGGCAGTAGACGTTGTTATTTCTTTGGCTTTGCCGCAGCAATCAACGCTTCGATTTCTAAGACATGTTCATGCGGCACACGTTTACGCTGATATTTTTTCGAGATAACATCGTGAAGGGCCTCCAGATCTTCCATTGAAATCGTGGGAAAGTGGGTCCATTCCAATTCCGACTTCATACGGGAACGAAGCTGCCATTTGTCGCCATGGCGTGTTGCAGTCACCAAACGAGTCGCACCTTCCTCGGTTTTCTCACGCCATTCGTGCTTTTTCATGATTCATCAAACCCGGGAGTTCTGCGAGGGAGCACCGCTAACGCTGGGACAGTCTCTCCTGGGACGCAATGGTCAGATGGAAAGTTAAATCGTCGCGCAGCAGCCAATGGTACCGATCCAAGCGTCAACAAGCTACCCACCCATGCACCGTGAAGTTGATCCTGACCGCTAATAAAACCAACCGGATACAAAGTCTTGTCGGCGATCTTGCCTGTGGATTGGCCTGTGATTGAAGAAACACTTCTGAAAGTGGATCGCCTGCCGGTATTGTTCAAATGTACTGTTAGCCCGCGACGGACCAGCCCAAATCGGCTAAAAAAGATCTTCAAAGCGTTGCCACAAAGCCAAGCCAATGATCGACCCTCGCTGCCGTACTATCGTGATGGGACACTAGAACAAGGCCGCTCTGTGTTTGGTCGGGATCTGGGTCGCCGGCACAAAATTAGCTTCGATTCGCCGGATCGATTCTACGCTGCTTTAATCAATTTGATTCGCGATCTAAGACACACCTCTAAGGAACAGACTAAAGTCGCCTTCGCCATTATGGATCGTCCAGGCACTGCTGCTAATTGCATTGGCAGGCTGTTCTTCGCGGTACAGCACATCACCCAACGCCAGGTTAAAAGCAACGATACTTGCTCAATTGCGAATCGATTTCCCAAAACGATGGGGAGTGAAGCTGGTCATTGGCGACGACAAGAGCGACAAGCCACACGCACAAATTGAGCGTTCGCAGGATGGTGAGCATTGGCGGATCACCACGGGTTTCCCACAAGTTGGAGTTAACGACTATCTGGTTTATGAGACACTCGCAGGCCTTAGCCAGGCGATTCAAGGATGAATTATCCATGTTGGATTGGTAATGCGGAGACTCGAAAACAAATCTCTAACTTTGGCGGATATCCGACAACACTGTTTATTGGAAAGGATGGCAAAGTCAAACTCCTGCTCCTAGGACTGGACTGGCAACCTATTCGAAGCTCGAGTGGATCGTGAGTGCACTGCTCGACGGACAAGCGTTCATTGATTGAGATTCCATCTTGAATCGGGCGATGGCGTGTGCACAGAATTGAGATCACAGGAGACCGCTGACCCATCTTCAAATCGCTACTTGCCACATGATTTGCGATTCCGTTGGGTGCTTGTTGATTGGGACGTTCGACCATTCTCTTGCGGATAGGAGACGGAACCAAAGGTGTGTTTTCGTCAGGGGTTGCCGTCTGCTATTTTTCACTCAGGCCTGTGGATTCACGACCGCCAGGCCCAGCAATGCCTTCAGGCGAGCTGGATCCGTGGTTGCGACTTTCGCCACGAAGCCACGTTTATGCGCGAACCGAACGTCATCGCAATTTTCGATTTTAGAAAAATCTAACCGCGGACAGTCTTCGTATCGCGTCAGACCATAGCCACTGCCCCGTCGATCGGGATACACCAGTGCATGGACCTGATCCTGTTTTTTCTCCTCGGCGATGAACGCGAAAAGTCCAAACGATGGATCATTGGCGATCACGTCACTCTGTTCCAGAAACAAAGCTTGGATTGGATCCCCGTCGGTATCAATCGTCCACCATTGGCAGTGCTGATTCAAATAGTCCAACCGCTCTCGCAATGCCCGGACGTAATTCACGATGTCTTCACCCACCATGCACATTACTTGATAGATCGCGTCATCGGGCATCAGTTGCGTGCAACTTGCAAACCGTCTTAGCAGCGTAATATCAATCGGCGAATTTAAATCGCTCAGTGCCGACCGAGAAATCCCCATTAGCTTGGCGGTTTTGTTGGGGCCTAGCGTGTCCAGCCACTCTGCCGGGCGAAGCCACGCGCAGAACGATAACGCGTCTGCATACAGTCCCAAGTCCTGAAGCACCAAGGAGAGTGCGCAAAGCGGCGGAGCGTCTGATGGGAATTGATGGTGGTCGAAATTATTGAGCTGGGCGTCATGAACCCCGCCAACATCAACCACGCAAGTTGCGACGTTTGCCAGATCCTGTGCGTTGGGTTCACGCCGTTGGATCGGCACGCCATGCAAATGAGCTAACAGGCAGCAAGCCAGGAAATCGTCTTTGTGGGCTCCGCCCGGATGGGTCACTATCAGTTGAATTGTCATAAAGTCGCGTATGCCAGAGATTGAAAGCAGTTTTTCGCTCTAGAAGATAACCGCAACACCAGTCCTTGGCACGCCCCAAGCCAACACACGTATGGCACTAGCAAGTCCACTCAGGCGAAACCGCCTATTTTCAACAAACCGACGTCCACAGTCCACAGTCGATTGTCGGTATGCCGATCCCGAACCGACGTCGATGCCAGAACGTTCGTTGCCAGCGCTTTGTTTGCCAGCGCTTTGTTTGCCAGTGCTAGAGTCGTTTGGGCGCAAGAAACGTGGTGATTTACGTTCTCCTGTCCCGTGCCCGTGATTCATTCGTCACCTTTTGCTTAAATCCTGAATGAGGTGGGCTTGTCTCGTTCAAGCAGATCCGCTGGTTTCTTTCGGAAAGGCCCCCGACACGGCAATCCACTTCCGAATAGACTATTGCTCACGCGTTTCTTGCGTCTAGGGATTGATTGAACTGCTTTGAACGAGTTAATCTGGAATGACCAGCCAGGGGACGATAACCAACCTGTTTCTATTGAAGTTTGAACATTGCGAACACTCAAAACGATGATCCGTACAAAAAAGATAATTTGCCTCACGTTTTTCGCGCTGACGACGCTCACGCTGTTGGCCAACGCCCAATGGAATCCAGCAGCAAAGGAAACCACCAGTTCGGTCAACTCAGAAAGCGTCACCTCGGAATCAAAAACAGCCTCAGTTGCTGCCACCATTACCACCCAGGCTCCAACGGCTGATGGCGAACCGGTGGTAGTCAGCGGCGATCTGGGTTCAGTCGACTGGGGTTCGCTGCTTGGTCAAGTGATAACCGTCACGGGTGACCTGGTGGTTGTGGACACGTACGATTTGGTCCGCCGTGGTCAAGTCAAAGTGGCCCGAGATCGTCTTTATATTCCGACCAGCCGCATCGATCCCAACGATGCCGATCCTCGGGCAACATCGTTCTCGGGCGGCAGCAACGTTGCGAAAGTGACCCAGGCACAAGAATTCAACGACCAGGCGACCCTCATTATTGACGACGGATCGGCAGAAGAGAATATTTTTCCGCCCACGTTGTTTCCCAATCTTGGCAAGACTCATCCAACGGTCCGCGTCGGATCGACGCTCGCTGGAGTTTCAGGGAAATTGGTGAAGGCTGGAAAAAATCTCTTGCTTGTTCCAAATAGACCGCTTCAATGGACGCCGGCCGAACGGCCACAGCGACCCGATGTTGGCCAGGCAAACGTTACGGTTTCCAGCTTTAATGTGCTGAACTATTTCACAACAATTGATGACGGACGCAACAACGCTCGCGGCGCTGACTCCGAATCTGAACTGAAACGGCAAGAAGCGAAACTGGTTTCGGCCATCATTGCATTACAGGCTGATGTGATTGGTTTGATGGAGATTGAAAACAATCTCGATGCCGAAAATCGACTCGTTGCTGCCCTGAACCGAGAAGTTGGCAAAGATGTTTTTAAAGGTTGCGGTCTTCCCGATGGTTTTCGCGCGGCGCCCGGCGGCCAGGACTCCATTCGTGTGGGCATCATTTACCGCACCGACCGCGTTGCACCGGTGGGAGAAGTTTCGATGATCCGGGATGATGCGTTCGAAGCGGCGCGAACGCCGATCGTTCAAACGTTCAAGGCAAAGACGGCAGGCAAACCATTCACCGTGATCGTCAACCATTTCAAATCAAAAGGCGGCGCCAGCGAGGGCGATGTGACCAATAAAAATAAAGGTGATGGCCAAGGTGCTTACAATGCCACACGACGTTCTGAAGCCTTGGCGATTTGCAATTACATCGACGAACAATCACAGGACGGCGAGCCGCCACGAATCCTTGTGATCGGTGATTTGAACGCCTACGACCAGGAGGACCCGATCGATGCGATGCGATCCAAGGGCCTGATCGATCTTCGGGAAAGCTTAAACCAAGGACGCTCAACCGTTGGTGAAAGTGCAGATTATTCGTACATCTACATGGGACAATGCGGCAGTCTGGATCATGCGATGGCGACCCAGCCGCTGGCTGCTGACGTAAGCGGGATGGCGACTTGGCATATCAATGCCGACGAACCGCGATTCTTGGACTACAACCAAGAATATAATCCCAAGTCGCTTTACCAAGCCAATCCGTTTCGCAGTTCTGACCACGATCCCGTCCTGATCGGAATTCGAAACTAAGCAGGCAATCAACCGCGAAAGAAACGAAAGAGGCGAAAGTACAGGCGTGTTCAGTCTTATTTCATCAATCACTCCCATTACCATGTAGCATCGTTCGATCAGGAACTTCAGTTGCTTCGCACTCGCGTCACTCAAAGTTCAGCACGAATTGACCTGTTTTAAGTAGGCTCCCAAAACAGATCCCCGCGTTGGTTTCCCATCGGTCTTAGTGGTCGGTGCCCCCGCCAAGCATGAATCACCTCATACTTCACTGATAACCGGTTCCCTGTAAACTAAAGTGACACAAGTCTGCGAAGTGGTTTTGGTAAGAAGTAAAAGCAATGCGACCCTGTAGTAAAGTCTGTTGTCCGTGAGCAAGCCCGCCTAGCAAAAAGAACTTCCTGATAATTAAATGAGAAGCTATGACACATCGAAAACTTCTGCTATTCGCGGGATTGATTATTTGCGGCCTGTGCACCGTGACCCACGCTGATGATCTTCATTATTATCGACAGGCTGAACTTAAGAAACCGCAGCGGATTGAATACGATATCGTGGTCTACGGAGGGACGCCTGCGGGTGTGACCGCGGCGATCCAAGCCGCACGATCGGGGAAGAAAGTGGCATTGCTGTCCTTCAATCGGCATGTTGGGGGAATGACCTCGGGTGGCTTGACTGCAACGGACGTGGGAAATCGGGCCGCGATCGGAGGCTTGGCCATCGAATTCTATACCCGCATCGAACGGATCAGCGACTTTCGTCCTTCGGAAGCCGAATCGCTTTATCTGAGGATGCTGGCCGAGGCGGGTGTGCCGGTTCATTTCGAACGCTGCTTGGAGTCGGTGGTGATCAAGGATGGACGGCTGGTGTCTGCCACCATGGAGACGGGAGAGACTTTCAAGGCGGCAATGTTTCTGGACACCACTTATGAAGGCGACCTGCTGGCGGCGGCGCGTGTTTCGTATCACGTCGGGCGTGAACCTGCCGCAGTCTACGGAGAGTCGCTGGGCGGACAATGGCAAGAGATCTCGTGGCGGAACGTTTACCAGTTTTGCAGGCTGCCACTGAGTCCCTTCGTTGAAGCGGGCGATCCGGGATCGGAGTTGCTTCCCGAAATCGCATCCGAGCCAGCGGGGAAACCGGGTGAGGGCGACTTTAAGGTGCAGGCCTACAACTTTCGGATGCGTCTTTCAGACAAGGCGGGGAAGCTTCCTTTTCCAAAACCCCCCGGATACCAGCCTGGTCGCTACGCACTGCTGGGCCGCTTCCTCAATGCCGACCCCGACCTCGTCTTTCCCCTCAATTACACGACCGCGCCGATGACGGACGGTCCGGTCCAGATGCGGAATGGTGATTCTAACAATGCCGGTAGTTTTTCTTCCGACTATGTTGGCGGCAACTATCGCTGGCCCGATGGTAGCTATCAAACCGGATCATTCGCCGTACTGCCTGCGCCACGGCGAGGGTCACCCATTGCGTTCCATGACTTGTATCAACTGCGGGAACGAATTTTTCAGGACCATGTCACCTACCAGCAGGGGCTGATGTATTTCCTGGCAAATGATCCTCAGGTTCCAAAGGCGTTACAGCAGAGGGTGAACTCCTTCGGACTCGACCCCCAAGAATTCACGAAGACTGGATACTGGCCTCATCAACTTTATGTGCGAGAAGGCCGGCGGATGGTTTCCGATTATGTGACGACGCAAGCGAACTGTGAATCGACCAGAGTGGCCGAGGATTCAGTGGGGCTGGCGGCTTACCCGATGGACTCTCACTTTTGTCAACGCGTCGTGGTTCAAGAGAAGGGGCAACTGACCGTGCGAAATGAGGGAGGCTTTGGCCACGGTTGTCCCAAACCCTATCCGATTTCCTATCGCTCGATCGTCCCGAAAAAGGGAGAGTGCGAAAATCTGCTGGTGCCGGTATGTCTTTCCTCTTCGCACGTTGCCTACGGCTCAATCCGCATGGAACCTGTTTTCATGATCCTTGGTCAGAGTGCCGGGCTGGCGGCGTCGATTGCGATTGATGATAAAGTGCCCGTTCAAGACGTGGATTATCGCAAACTGAAGGCACAGTTAATCGCGGCTGAACAACGACTTTAGGGGTAATCTGCGTCCTCTGTTATTGTTCTCAGGAACAAACGATTACTCGACCTCCGACTGCTCGCTGTAGCGATAAAAACGCAGCGGGTGAATTCAAAAATTCGTCCGCGTTTTTGCATTATCAATAGTAGATTTCCGCAGCCCGTACTCCAACACGACAAGTAAGAAGACACACCGAAATTTGGCCTCAACCCGATTCTTTGGTTGACGCTGGTGCGGTCAACAATGCTCAGCGCCAGGGAAGCCAAAAGGGCCGCAGGAATTTGATGGTAGACCCTGTTCTTGCGACCGTTGGAGGAAGAGACATGGGACTGGACATAGACACAACCAGTCGTCAAGTTTGATAAGATTGTTGCGGATAATCTATCGTCGATCAAACTCAAGGAATAGCTGAAAACGTCTTCGTATTTATTGAAAGAGTGCCCCCCTTTGATTGTTGCAAGAACAGGCTGAGAAGAAGGCGCGAGAAATGGTCGGCATGGTTCACGCTACATCCGGTCTTGAATCGCAAGCGATTGACCAGAGCCAGCTTGAA
>JBDNHU010000167.1:0-21781 GCA_041688615.1 Mariniblastus sp.
CTTCGGCTTCCAACGGCGGAACTAACCCGCGGCAGTTCGGTTTGGGAACCCAAGTTTCGTCCATCGCCGCCAACCATTCCCAAGGTACGATCGAACTGAGTTCAAATGCAACCGACATGGCGATCCAAGGAGATGGCATGTTTATTGTGGAAGGCAATGGTGGCGAAGCGTTTTACACGCGAACTGGCATTTTCAACGCGAATGCCAATAACGAATTGATAGCCCCCGACGGAAATCGTCTCTTGGGTTACGGAGTAGACGCTGATTTTAACATCCAATCAGCCACCGGTCTAATTCCACTCAGGATACCACTTGGAACGACTACCGTGGCCCAGGCCACCACACAAGTCACTCTCGAAGGTTCGCTACCGCCCAATGGTCCCATTGCAACGGTCGCCGGAGTACTTGAGTCGCAAGTTTTAGGTGACTCATCTATTCCTCAAGCTAATGCGACGGGTATGACCGTTAGCATCAGCATGGCACCAAAAGTCAACGCAACGACGATCGGTTCAAGTGATGGGGGCGGGTCACATGCTGAGGGAGTCGCGTACCAATACAAGTTTGTTTATGTTGATTCCGCTGGCACCGAAGGCACCGTGTCTTCTCCGCTTTCGATTACGACGCCTGTTGGCAATGGCCTTGCTGATAACAGCATCGCGATTAATGCATTGCCCGCACCGATCACTGGCTACGATAATTTGCGAGTGTATCGCACCGCGGCCGACGGTAGTGAATTCTTTCGCTTGACTGATCTTGGCAGCGGGGCAACAAGCTTCACGGACACAAATGCGATCGGCCTTTCGACCGATGTATTGAATCAAGATGCGCTGAACGGTACGTACAACTATGTTGTGACGTTTTCCACCGCCGGCCAACCCGAGACTCGCCCCACTTCACCCATTGGGCCACTTTCGGTAGTTGATAGCCGCATTCAAATTCAGAACCTGCCAACGCCGCCAGTGCCTGGTGCTGATGACAACTTCCCTGCCTACGACACCGTCAATATCTATCGCACAACCAAAGACGATCCCAACACTTTCTATTTGGTCGGAACAGGCGTTCCCGGCGAAAACTTTACAGACAACTCCGACGACTCAACCATCTCTGATTTGACCATCCCTGGAAACCGCGAGGCCAATCTTAACGGTCCAGCCGTCAATTCTGCTACTTTGTTAACCAATGTTGTGGTTCGCAATGGCACGACTTACAAGAGCGTTTTCCCCGAAGGTACTCTCAATCTAGCACTTGCCAAAGGCGGTCGAACGGCAGATGCCCCTGATTTTGAAATTACTTCCACTACGACATTGGCAGAGTTTACTGCATTTCTAGAAGCGGCTAACGGTATCGTTCGTTCAGTACCCGGCGGAGCAATTCCAAGCTCACTAAATCTTATCGCCGGAGAATCGGGGACACTGCCACCTGGAATCTCATTGGTTGACGGTAAAATTCGGATTGTATCCAATAATGGCGAAGCCAATTCAATCAATATTTCCAATGGCGGACTAAGAGTTACCACCGCAGGAAGCAATCAGTCAACGATATCCGGCTTGAGCTTTGGATCGGTGCAGGACGCGGTCGGCGTAGGAGCCGTGACTGATTTCGTGGCCTATGATTCACTCGGAATTACGATCACCGTTCGCGTCACTGCCGTCCTTGAATCACAGGATGGCGTTTCGACAAGATTTCGATGGTTCGCAGAATCTTCAGACAATCAATCAATCAGTGGCTTCGGAACGAATGTGGGTACGGGATTAATCAGCATTGATGGCGAAGGGAATGTTCTAAGCGTAGACAATTCTAAAGTCAGTATTCAACGAGAGACGGGCCCCTCGTTAAGCCCGCTTGACTTTGACATTAACTTCAACATCCTCAGTGGTTTGGCGGCAGACGCAGCTTATTTGACGGCCGCACAACAAGACGGTGCAGGTCCAGGCACTCTAAGCAATTACTCAATCAACCGAGACGGAAGCATCACCGGCCTGTTCTCTAATGGAAGTTCGCGACCACTGGGGCAAATCGTCTTAGCTGTTTTCTCCAACCCGCAAGGTTTAATTCAACGCGGTCAGAATCTGTATTCTAACGGTGTTAATGCGGGTGCGTCGCTGCGTCAACCTGGCGTCAACGGAGGCGGTGAATTGATCTCAGGTGCGTTAGAACTGTCCAACACTGATATCGGTCGAAATCTGATCGACCTAAGCTTGGCGTCAACATTGTACCGGGGAAGTTCGCGAGTGATCACCACGACTCAAACGCTGCTGGACGAACTGTTGAACTTAAGGCGTTAAACCAGCGTTGAATCATCCTCAGTAGCGGCCAGTCGTCAATATTGACGCCATTGACGCCATTGACGACTGTCAATTTATTCCGATTATGCCGATTCTGCCTACATTTTTTCGGCTTAACCGACCGATAAGAAGTGGCAGTGGGTAGGGGACGCTGGTCAATCGCAAGGGACTGGGAATCAGTCGCCAGCTTACCCGAAACGGCCGACCAAAGTCGCGTCAGGATCATTGCACGTGTTACGCCCCACGGCCTGTCAATGCGACGGATCATACTCTGCAGCGGGACAGACTAAGGTCCTCTAAGTCAGTCCACCGATGGGCAACTCTTGTTAGACAACCGTAATTGGGAGGTTGGCGACATGATCCGTTTGACGAAACTGGACGGAACTCCAATAGTTCTGAATGCGGACTTGATTCGCTACGTTGAAGAATTGCCTGACACCTATGTGACCTTAACCAGTGGCGATCGAATGATCGTTCTCGAGAAGATGGACACGGTTATGGACCGAGCCATCGTTTACCAACAGCAAAAGTCACTCGTTCCTGCGGTGGGTCAGATTTCCAATTCAAACCAAATTTCGGACTGATTTCCTCAGACCATTTATTCAGCATCAGTAACTGCTGCACACAGGTGCTTTAAGATGGATATTGCAACCCTAATTGGCCTGATCACCGTCGCTGGACTGCTCACTGCATCCATCTTGATGGGTGGCGGTACCTTCAAAAGCTTCGTTGATATTCCATCTGGCATGGTGGTCATCGGAGGCGCGACCGCAGCGGCACTGATCGCCTACCCGCTAAAGGATTTTCTTAGCGTCTTTATGGTCGTGCTCAAGGTGTTCTTGAACAAGGCTGAAAACTTGCCCAAGATCATCGACCAAATTGTAATGTTGGGCGAAATTGCCAGAAAAGATGGACTACTGGCTTTGGAATCAAAGACCGGCGAGATCGATCACCCGCTCATCAAACTGGGGATACAAATGGCGGTTGATGGTTCGCCACCTGAAGTCATCGAAGATATCTTGCGAACCGAAGTCGAATCGGTCGCAGCCAGGCACTCGCTGGGAAAAGGCCTGATGGATACGTTGGGACGCTATGCTCCGGCGTACGGAATGATTGGAACCCTAATGGGTTTGATCATGATGCTTTCGAACATGTCCGATCCGTCCAGCATTGGTGCAGGTATGGCCGTGGCTTTGATCACAACGCTATACGGTGCAATCATTTCCAATGCAATTTTTCTTCCCTTTGCCGACAAATTGGGCACAATTAACAAGAAAGAATTGACCGCCATGGAGATCATCATCCGTGGAATCATGGCAATCCAATCCGGCGAAAACCCACGCGTTATTCGTCAAAAGCTAAGCACCTTCCTTGCTCCCAAAGCTAGGCCAAAAGAAGAGGCAGCTTAGACTATGGCCATTGAAGAAGAAGCACCGCCAGGCGTGCCTGAATGGGTTGTTACATTCGGCGACATGATGTCACTGTTACTTACGTTCTTTATCATGCTTGTTTCATTAAGTGAAATGAAGCAAGAAGAAAAGTACCAAGCGCTGGTCGAATCCATTCGAAAGCAACTGGGACATGCTTCCAGCATGGACAGCATGGTACCTGGCCCGGTTAAACCCAGAAACTCTATCGTTCAACAAGTTGCCAACCTCGCCAGAGCCAAACGTAAAGACCTGATGAAAGGTGGCGAGAAAGTCGAGGCTCCGACAGGCGAAAACCGCTTGGTCCAAATAATTCGTCCAGGGAACCAAACCGCAATTGGCACGACGGTCTTCTTTGCCGATGATGCGTTTACGTTAACCGACGCCGAAAAACAAAAGCTGAACGAATTGGCAGTCAAGATTATTGGTAAACCTCAGAAAATCGAATTGCGCGGCCATACCTCACGTCGACCAACGCCTGCGGACGCCCCGTTCAAGGATCAATATGATCTGTCGTTTTTTCGCTGCCGCACGGTTCGTGATTTCCTGGTCGATGAATTAAAGATCCAACCCGAACGAATTCGGATGGCCGTGTCAGGTCCTCACGAACCGCTGCACATTGGTGTCGATCCAGAACTGCTAAAGCTGAATCCACGCGTGGATGTATTCATGTTAGATGAAGTTTCTGCAAATCTTGAAGGTTCCGATGGTGAACGCAGTCAACGACTGATTCAAGTTCCGAATTAGGTCTTTCACTGTCACAAGTAAACACCAATGATTCCATCTGATTTGGCTTCTGCAGACTTAGTTCGAAGATCAAAAGTCTAGACATTCCCCCAAGCTTACCTTTTGGCCAAAACTGACGTTATCAGCGGCCTGGAACGGTGCGCACCGATACCTGTCTGCCAGGTAACTGGGATGCCAAACCCAAGAATAGCGAGTTATACCAAGAGTGTCGGCAGCAAATTTTGAGCTAGATATTCGTTGCAACCGGCACAATCGCAATGGATCAGCGGCGGTATTTCTGGGTTCATGCTTGAACCCATCACATTGAATAATTTGAAACCTATGTTGTTCTAAGCGAACCGATCCATGATGCCTTAGCGTCATAGAACTTTAATCTTGGGAGCAACTCCAATATGCCGGCCGAAAACGAAAACAAAACAGCACCTGCCCCCACAACTGGCCCTAGCATGATGGGCAAGATTGTCATGGGAATGGTCGTTAGCGTTGTTGTGCTGATCGAATCCTTCGTCGCATACATGATGCTACCTAATCCAGATGCTATCGCTTCCAAAGTTCGCGAAGAAGTCAAAAACGCAATCGACAAGGACACTAAGGACGATATCGTTGATGTCGCCAAGGAAGATGCGGAGTGCACCGAAGTCGAATTGGGCGTCTTTAGTTTGGGCGTGCACCAGCCTAATTCCAACACGACGCTGAATATTACTTGCACGGTGATGGGCACAATTGCCAAGACCGACAAAGCAGAATTTGACACGCTGCTAGCCAATAATTCAAATCGACTGCGGGAACGAATCATTATTGAATTCCGCACGGCGAACGTAACCGAATTGACCGCGGCCAACCTAGGCTTGATCAAGCAACGAATTAAAGAAAAAAGCAACACACTTTTGGGGAAACCGATCATTAAGACCATCATGTTCCCTGATTACAACTATTACCAGCAATAAGACCAGTTTCTACTTTTGACACAGGATTCAATTCGCCGATGTCTACTAGGGAAGCAATCTGCAGTAGGAACTTGGGTGATTTAGGTTCTCAGACTTTGGCCTGTCAGTAGACCGAAATATTTGGAATACTGTAAGGGCGAAGAATTCTAGACGGCCCATACCTTCAACGATTGAAGGTGGACGCGGTGTGCTAAGCCTTACCTTAAGGCTGTCACATCAGTAGCATAAAGCCAAGTATCTAAGGACGGATCTGGTGAGCGACGAACAACTCGACCAAGGCGAGATTGAGCGTTTGCTCAATGGAGGCGCCAGCAAGCCTCCGCAATCTACTAACCAATCGCCGCCTGGCGATTCGGAAACCGTCGATCAAGCAGCCATCCAGGCTCTAATGGCGGGCGTAACGGGTAAAACTTTAGGGAAGCAGTCAGTGGACGATGCTCCTTTACAACAAGGCGAAATCGAAGCCCTAATGGCGGGTGCGGGAAGTCAACCCACAACACCTGAGCCAGATTCGTATCGGGATGCGCCTCTGGGTCAAGACGAAATTGAAGCCTTGCTTGCAGGCGGCACGAAAAGCCCGGCCGTTGCCCCAAAAAAACAACAACAACCAGCTGCAAACTCTCAAACCGCTGCTCCATCCATTGGGCGAAAAGCAGGGACTGCGACTCGCGGCTCCAATTCCGCATTCCCCCAATCGTCCTTGCGCGAAAAAGGGGGCAATCATGGCTTGACACCGCCACCCATTTCGCTGGGAAGCGATATCAACGTCCTGCTAGAACAGGCAGAGCAAGCCATACGGTCGATCAACGAACCGATTCCTGTCAATTCCGATGCAAGACCGTTTCAATTAGCAGATTTTTCAGGTTCGACTCCCAATCACGATCGCACTTCTCTGGATCTTCTACGCGACGTTGAACTGGAACTAAAAATCGAACTTGGCCGAACCCGTATGCACCTTGACGAAATGATGAAGCTAAAAAGTGGTTCGGTAGTATCGCTGGATAAACTGGCGGGTGACCCTGTGGATATCTACGTCAATGGCCGCATGATTGCCAGGGGCGAAGTGCTGGTATTCAACGATAACTTTTGTGTCCGCGTTGCGGAACTGATCTCCGGCGACGACGTATAGACTGACATTCCGCCAAGATATCCCAGGTAGTTCCAGCACACTTCTTTTTGCTAGCACTTAGCCAATTCCCTGGCATCAATGCGCCCAAAGCAAATGCTGTTACCCGTTGGGAACTTGCCTTCGCTTTTGAGTAACTCTTTTCGCCGACCCGCGACTGCATCCACATTTAGATTCATATCGCAATCTTTTGCTTTTTCTCGTAAAACATTAAAGTGAGATAGGTTCGCGTCCGAGGACGCCCTCTCTATTACGACCGCAGGAATGGATTCCTTCAGCGATTGTCGGTGCATGGATGCAACTTCGTAAGACTCGTCTAATTGAAAAACAACATACCGAATCACAAATTGCCGACAAGCAATTTGCGGATGGTCTTTCTGCGCCCATTCTCCCTACACACTTGCTTGCGACCCAAACTATTGACCAGCAAGTAATGGCTACGAAATTTCCGGTTTGCCTTCTACCTCGGTTACTGCTTCGGGGCAACTTCCCTTCGGCAGTTCGCAATCACACAGACGCTGGCACCTTGGACACCGATAAGTCGCCAACCCACTGGATGACCCTCGCGCCACGTCGTTCGCTTTTAAAATTAAAATCCTGGACTACCAGGTTTTGGCCTGCTTCCTTTCGGATTACGTTCGCTATTGGTTGGGCAGCGATCTTGTCAGTGCTAATCCATTCGGTGTCGGGCAATTTATGCAGCGCAACCTGCGTGCCGCAATTACCATATCAGACACAATCCGCCCCCCGCACTTTTGGGGATTCGCAAACGCAAACCCAACCACTTGCGACAGCTAATCAGTCTTTACAACTACCAAGGCCTGACACATCCCATCAACTGAATCACCTGCTAGGTTCACCCACAACTACAGACGTTGCGCCTGTTTTGCCTCAGGCGAAACTGCGCCTGCCCACTTTTCCACTGCCTGAAGTGACTGAATCTGAACCCAATCAAGTTGAGCAGAATCAATCGGGCCAGTATCAAAATCGAAGTGTCAGCCAACCGCTGGCAACTCGCAATCCATCGACAAACTTTTCGGCAAATCAATCTTTCCCAAATCGCTCAACCTCGTCGACGGGCTTATCAAATTTGGGTTCCCATTCGCAACAGCAACGACTTGAACCAAATACCCAAAGGGCTCAGCGATACGCGGCAGCAATCGCCAGCACAGGACCAACCCCCTGGAATTCGCAATCATCGCCCGGTGCTGAACGCTTCACACAAACGGCGTACCTGTCACCCGAAACCAATCAAGTCTCGCCCGCTCCGGCGACCTTGATTGACAACGACCCTTTAGAAACACCATTGCCTGGCCCATCAAAAACCAGAGACAAAAGCGAAACAACCCCGCTTCAAGGCTTGCCAGTCAACGCGAACCGTTTGCTGCAAACGGGGACTGCGTTGGCGATCGTCTTAGCGCTACTGTTTGTATTTTTCTGGGTATCCAAAAAGGCGGTCCCTAAATCGATGCAGGCCTTACCTTTAGAAATGATCGAAGTGCTAGGCAATGCCCCATTGTCGACGAAACAACACTTGCGACTAGTACGTTTGGGAAATCGTCTCCTCCTGTTAGCGGTGTCAGAGAATCAGTCACAAACACTGTCCGAGATTACTGATCCAGATGAGGTTCAACACCTACTTGAATTATGCCAATCCAAAAGACCAAACAGTGTCTCGCAGTCGTTTCAATCTGTCTTGCGCGAAGGCGAACGAGAGAAAGCAGTCGGCTTCCTGGGCTCACAACAAAATCGCTTGATGAATTCCGAGTCGGTGGCGACACTACGTCGACCCAATCCATCGAGTCAGCAAAATAGAACCGCCGATGCTCAAGCCACCAACGGCTTGAGCCCAAATAGTTCAAACCGCCAGTCGCGGGCCTCGGTCCGTCCTGTTTCGAAACATGTCTTCGAAGCATAAGGAAATTCCATGACGCATATTCCCACAATTCAAACCAGCGTACGCCAGGTAGACACCCTCGCTTGCAGATCGATGGCGTTGCTAGGCCTATTCCGCTCTTTCAACCGTTCTCAATTTCAGCGAAGTCTTGGTCTCTCGTGCATCGCGGTGCTCCTTCTTGGAATCCTGGTTCCACCCATCGCGATGGGACAGACTGCCAATACGCAGTCGTTCAACAGTGGCATGACTCCGACGGCTGGCATCAATTCTCCCTCATTCAGCACTGGACTCTTCGACAACACCGCGACTACTGGTACCAACGTCGGAAATGGCAACCGTTTTGGTGAAAACCGTTCGAACAATAGTTCAAATGCAAACACCAATACGAACGCACTCGACCAGCTAGGACAATTCCAAACACCATTCCAAAGCACGGACCCCAGTCAAGGTATCGCTCCGGCAGACATGATGGACTTGCTAAATGGTGGACCTGAAGAGTGGTCCAGCCCCAAAGGTTTGTCTTCTAGTATTCAAATCATGATCTTGTTGACCGTGTTAAGTTTAGCACCGTCGATACTACTGATGACCACTTGTTTTGTTCGCATCATTGTTGTGCTGGGGTTGCTGCGTCAGGCCATTGGTGCCCAACAATTACCACCCAGTCAAGTGATCACTTCGCTGTCAATTTTCATGACCATTTTGGTCATGGCTCCTGTTTGGCAAGAGGTCAAAGATGAAGCCATCATCCCATACACTTCCCAAGACGGCACCACAGTCAGTCTGGAAGAGACCATCAACCGTGGGGTTCGCCCGCTAAAACGTTTCATGAGCCGCCAGATTGCGATGGCCGAAAACACCGACGACATCTGGCTATTCTTTCGTTATCTACCACCCGAAGAACAAAAGAATATTCCAGAAACCTGGAACGATGTCCCGTTCAAGGTGTTGTTGCCGGCTTACATGATCAGCGAACTGAAAATTTCGTTCCTAATCGGCTTCCAAGTCTACTTGCCATTTTTGGTAATTGACTTGGTAGTTTCTAGTATTGCCATTTCGATGGGCATGATGATGCTGCCCCCCGTGATAATCAGCCTGCCATTCAAATTGATTTTGTTTGTGCTAGTAGACGGCTGGCACCTGGTTGTTGGGATGTTAATGGAAAGTTTTGCACCCTATTCGTAGCTACATTAACATCATTTTCCCAACCCCGATCGAACCCCAACCGCTAGATCCTCGCTGCGGCTCACCCATTTGGCGCCCGACACTTTTTTTTGGATGAAACCGAAATCTCATGGAAGCACAATACGCGATCGACATGACCCGTGATGCCATCATCGCTTCCATCTTCGTATGCGGCCCAGTCCTGATCGTCGGTGTCGTTATCGGCTTGTTAATCGGCTTGGTCCAGGCGTTAACACAGATCCAAGATCAAACGGTATCGTTTGTTCCCAAACTGATCGCAATGGTCTTGGCACTTACGTTTTGCATGCCTTGGATCGTGGAATACATGTCCGACTACAGCAAACGATGCTTCGGCGAAGTCCCCTCAACGATGAGTCGCCAGCGATGACCATTGAAACTGCTCAGCAATGGATGATGCTGTTCACCCTGGTCCTGACTCGACTAGCCGCAGTACTGATGACCGCTCCGATTTTTGGTACGTACTCGATTCCCGTGAAGATTCGAGCCATCTTCGCGATTTCGCTAGCCGCGTTAATTACTCCCATGCAGTCGCACGTCCAAGTGATTATTCCGCCAACATTTTCCGCGATGGCTCCGATTCTGACGGAAGAACTTATCACTGGGCTTTGCCTGGGACTGGGCGCCCAGTTACTGTTTGTTTCGGCTCAGGTTGCTGGACAATTGGCAGGCCAAATGGGCGGCATGCAAATGGCCGACACGTACAACCCAGCTTCAGGAACCAATGCCCCACTATTTGCCCAGATACTTGACTTAACATCGCTGGGAACCTTCGTGCTTATTGGTGGACCGGGACAAATTTTGACGGCCTTGCTGACGACATTCAACCGCGTTCCACCTGGAGAAGCGGAAATGCCGGTCAACTTCATGAACTACTACGTCGCACTGTTGGCCTCTGGCTTCGAAATGGGGATCCGAATGGGTGCACCGGTGATCTTGGCGTTGTTGGTATCCATCCTGATCCTGGGTCTGATCGGTAGAACCCTGCCCCAACTCAATGTGCTGCAAGTTGGTTTTAATGTCAACGCTGGGGTCATGCTGGTCGCATTGGCGTTAACGCTCAACGCAGGGATTTGGATGGTTTCAGATAAATTTGAAATCAAGCTAGATCAATTGATGGAAGCGGCCGTTCAAGGCAAACACGAAGGCCCCACTTCGATACCTTCAGCCTAAGATGCATGACACAATCTGATTTAAGTCAACGGTACTTTGGCTAACCCATCCAGGGCAGTAGTCAGCCGCCTCTTAAACTCATAAAAAATAGGGAATAGCATTGGCAGAACAGTTCGGCGAAAAAGTCCACGAAGCCACTCCGCATCGTCGTGACGAAGCAACCAAGAAAGGCAACATCCCCAAGAGTCAAGACTTGGGCTCGGCAATCATTTTGGCGCTATCCACCACGGCACTGATTTGGATGGGCGAATACACGCTAGCCGAACTTGGGCCTTTCATCCAAGAACAGCTGGGAGGTCAGCCGTGGGTACACGCTTCAACGAGCGACGCCCTGAACATTTGGGTAAAAACGCTATGGGTCCTAGCCTGGGTTACCGTCCCGATGTTCCTCATTCTTTTTTGCGCCGCCGTTGCTGCCAACGTCTTTCAAACGGGCATCCTATTCCTGCCTGAAAAATTGAAGTTTGACATCAGTAGAATCGACCCCCTGAAAGGAGTTGGGCGTTTGGTTTCTTTGCAAAGCAGTGCCCGAGTTGGGTTCGGTTTGTTCAAGATTCTAGTCGTCTTCGCGGTTGGGGCCTGGGCACTTTGGTCAGAACAAGAGGAAATCTTTGCGTTAGGCAGTCTGGATATCCGACAGATCGCGATCTACATGGTCCGAACCACTCTTTGGCTAACCTTTAAGATTGCGATTGCTTTGTTACTACTGGCTATCTTTGACTACTATTTCCAATCGTGGAAATTCAACCAAGATTTGATGATGACCGAACAAGAAATGCGAGAAGAGGTCAAACAGCTAAACGGAAACCCTCTAATTCTGCAACGTCGCCGCCAAGTTCAACGTCAATTGGCCAATAGTCGAATCGCATCGGGGGTGCCGCAAGCGGACGCAACCATTACCAATCCGACCGAATTGGCGGTTTCCATAAAATACGACCCCAAAACCATGCCCGCCCCAATTGTTGTCGCCAAAGGCGCCGGCAGCATGGCTCAGAGAATTCGACGACTTTCTCTAGAAAATAACGTCCCAATTATCGAACGAAAAGAATTGGCGCAAGCTCTGTATCGCGACGTGGAAGTGAACAAAGAAATTCCACTCGATCAGTACAATGCGGTCGCAGAAGTTCTAAGATACGTCTATCAACTTCAAGGCAAGAAACTCCCTGAAATGCCAAAAGCGGCATAACGCACGACCCAAGCTAATTATCCATCGACCGCAATTCGCTTTACCCATTTACGAAATTGAATCCAACCCTATTTCACTCAAATGTCCTTACACCGCTGGCGTCACGCAAACGGTGCATTGAATCGTTTCGACGAATTCTTGTCTGGACGAATTCTTGTCTGGACTAATTCCTGCACGGGACTATTCCACGGCAGCGGCCAGTGAACTCAGGACGCGTTGCACTTCTTCCACCGTATTGTAATGAACGAAACCAATTCGCAACATTCCTTCAGGATGAAAGCCCATTTGCTGACTGAATTCCAGAGCGTAATAGTGACCAGCCCACGTAAAAATTCCTTGCTGCCCCAAAGTCTTCGCCAAATCCATTGGCGTTTTACGGTCGTGCCGAATAGAAAATGTACTGCAACGCCCTGCCAACATCTTCCGATCGGTAATTCCATACACGTGAAAACCACCGATCTCATCAAGTCCATCCAGAAAGCACTGGGACAATTCGTTTTCGTATTCTGAGATTCCCGCGAACGCAGCCTGAAGTGCTTGCCGACGGCTAATTGAGAGCAATTGGCTTGTTTCCTGGAGCAAACTGCGTCCAATCGATTCCAAGTATTCTACACAAGCCGATGCACCCGCAATGCATTCGTGATTCTGAGTCCCAGTCATCCATTTTTCGGGAATATCATTGCTAGCGGGTTTCACCTTATAAGCCTTCAGTTGTTGCAGCAATTCCCGCCGCCCCCAAAGGATGCCGACGTGAGGCCCAAAGAACTTATAGGCAGAACAAACCACCAAGTCGGCATTCCAAGCCTTTACCTCTAAAGCACGGTGCGGCCCCAAATGAACAGCGTCCACATAGCACAAAGCTCCAACACAATGCGCTAACTCGGCGACCTCAGCAACAGGGTTAATTCCACCCGTCGCGTTGGATGCCGCACCTACAGCAATCATTTTGGTCCTTGGCCCGATTAACGATCTTAAGGCAGACATATCCAATCGACAATCATCAGGTAAGAACGGCGCCCATTTCACTGTGACGCCCCGATCTTCTGCTGCCATGCGCCAAGGAGAAATATTCGCGTCGTGATCTAATCGAGTCAAGATGATCTCGTCACCCGGCTGCCAGGTTTGCGAAATCGAACGAGACATCGCAAAAGTAATCGATGTCATATTCGCGCCAAAGAAAATTTCTTCCGGATCGTCTGCACCGAAGAAGTCGGCAAAAACAGCATGTGCTTGCTTAAAAACCGCTTCGGTGTCATCTGCGGTTGCAAAGGCTCCATGCCGATTAGCATTACTGTGAATCAGATAGTCCGAGATCGCATCAATGACCGATTGGCTGACCTGCGTACCTGCCGGGCCGTCCAAGAAGGCAGCTGGCTGTCCCATTATGTTTCGTGATAACGCTGGGAATTGTTGCCGAAGTTTGGGCACTAGAACCTGCAAAGCGTTTGGCTTGATCGCTATTTCTGTCGGCATGTTGAACATCGCTCCGAATAAGGAAACTCCACCCCAAACTTATTGATGGAATGATTCTTTCATAATCCGTAGTCTCGGGCCAGTCGTCAACCAAGAATTTGACCACACGCAGTGCCCCGAACAAAACCACGCTTCCTGTTCACCCTAATTACTGGGAAGCATCGTTCGAATTTCGACAGCCAAGCATTGCTTCAATCAATTCTATCAACGTGACGGTGCTACAGGGCTTACCGACCAATTTAACCTGGCCCATCGTAATCAATAAACAATTTTAAAATCATCCGATTGACAATCTTCCGTGGCTGACCAAACCATTGGCGAAACATTACCGCCACCTGCTTGCAATAGGTCTTCGAAGCGTTGCAGCAGTTCATCAAATTCGGCCAAGAATTCTACCCGCGAATCCTATTCTAATTTTTGCAGCGACATCATACGCGCGACTCGGTGATGCGTCGGCAAAGCAAACAGTACCCTTGCGTCCGCTACAACACCCGCTGACTTGCGGGATAGCTACCCAAGACCGTCAATTCTTTACAATGGGCCCGTGCTTCACCGATCGCTTCGGCAAACTTGGAATCGCTTCGATGACCCACCGCATCCGCAAAAAATTTGTATTCCCAGTTCACGCGACCACTGGGGCGTTTATCAATGTGGGTTAAATTCACACCCGCTCGTTTGAATACCGAAAGCACTTCCACCAGCGCACCGGGGCGATCAGGTGTAATGAACATCAAAGATGTCTTATCATTCCCCGAGGGTTCTGCTTGTTGCTTTGAAAGAACCAAGAAACGAGTAATGTTATTGGGTTGATCCTCAATGTCTTGAAACAAGACATGCAGTCCATACGATTCGCCAGCAAGTTCATTGCCGATTGCAGCAACCGCTTGCCCCGTTTCCGTCTCCTTTTTGGCCCGCTGGGCAGCTGAAGCACTGCTATCCATCGTTACTAATTCAGCTTTTGGGAATTGCAAACTCAACCACTTGCGACAGTGGGCGAATGCTTCAGCCGTAGAATAGATCCGCTGAATTTGATTGGGCTGAACGTTGCTTAGCAGACAACGGCGCAATTCAAGCTGAACCTCGGAATAGATACCAAGCTGTTCGTGATATTCTGCGAACGCATCCATGGTCTCCGCGATACCGCCACCCGATGAATTTTCGATCGGCACCAAGCCGTAATCCACATGGCCACGAACCACCTCAGTGAACACACCTTCGACCGCCCGCAAATCTTCGTAATCCACGCTTGAACCAAAATGCTTCACCGCGGCAAAATGAGAATAGCTGCCTACAGGGCCCAAAAATCCAATCCGTAGCGGTTGCTCTAAATGGAAACTGCCGCTCATCAATTCGCGATAGACAGCTTCGATCGTCTTGGCGGGCAACGGACCCTTGCTTAGTCCCAGGACTTTTTGCAACACCTGCCGCTCTCGGTGCGGAGCATAAATGGGGGTCCCCGAAACTCGCTTCAGCTTCCCTACCTGGACAACCAAATTCGCCCGCTGATTCAATAATTCAATCAACTTTGAATCCACGTCATCGATCTGATTGCGAAGATCTTCCAAATCCGACACTATTAAGATCCTTTTGCCAGCCAAAACACTACAACAAATACAAATCAACTAGACCTACCATCAACAGCCCAATACTGATGATGGCGTTTACATTGAAAAATGCCAAGTTCACCTTTGATAAATCGTTGGGATTTACCAATCGATGTTCGTACACTAACAATGCACCAATCGCGGCGACGGCCGTATAGTAAAGCCACCCTAGCCCGGAATCGGATCCATACGCCGACGGCAACATCAACAACGCCAGAAACGCTGCGAAATGGCTGAGGGCTGCCCAACGCAGCGCACCTGCCACACCCAACCACACTGGGATACTGCGAAGCCCTACCTGCTTATCATATTCATAATCTTGGCACGCATAAATCACGTCAAAGCCACCCACCCAAAAGAATACGGCTAACCCAAGAACCAACGCAGGCAATAAATCCGCAGGCATCGCGATCACAATTTGCCCACGCAGTGCAACCCAGACACAGATGGGCGACAACATTAATGCTACGCCCAACCAGTAATGGGCCAAAGGCGTAAATCGCTTGGTGTAACTGTATCCCATCAATATCCCCAAGACAGGCAGCGAAAAAGCTACTGGAAGCCAGTTGGGCAAGAAGAACGCAGTCCCCACTACAAACACCAACACTGAAACGAGCGTAAACCAGGTGACCGCAGCCACACTGAGTTCCCCAGCAGGCAAATGCCGGTTGGCGGTCCGAGGGTTCGCACCATCAATGTGACGATCCACCAGCCGATTAAAAGCCATCCCAGCGCTTCTAGCACCCAGCATGCAAATCAAAACACCAACCAAGTGCCACCAAGAAAATCCAACGTCCACGCGACCTTGTAACGAAAATGGGATCGGACTGGCCCACGCCATTGCCGCAGCCAACAAAGCAAACGGCAACGCAAACAATGTGTGACTGAACCGAATCATCTCCAGGATCGAGCGAAATTTCGTCCACGCCGTTTGAGGGACGTTAGTCACGCCTTGGGCAATGCAAGCGTCAGCAGATTGCGGTGAATCTGAATTCTCAGTCATAAATCAAGCTTTAGTCAATCGTTCAACAGGCAACGGGCCAACTCCGGAACAACCGGTGAAGCCATGAATAACAGCGAGATGATGTTGCCACTGATTCAGTAAAACACGCCACCATCATCTCAACCTGTAAACTTCAACCGCAGTCAAGCATTCTAATAGACATCGTACTTGGCAATTCGATCCTGAAGATTTGGGCGAAAAAATGTCGCAATCGTCAACGGAAGAAACCAAGCCATGAAAAGACCGCCGCCATACCCATGCCAAAACTGCACTGCGACCATCATCGCAGCGCTATAGGCCAGCAACGTACCATAAGTCTTCTTAACGGGCCAAGCAACAAATGAGGCACTAAGTGAAACATAAGCCACCAAGAAAGGAAGGCGAAACCAAGGGTCCCAGCCAAATTCCCAGATACCTTTAAGTCCGCGAACACGAGGCAACCAAACGCCAAACATGCCCTGCAAGTTTTGCAGGAAACCACGTTCTTCGGTCGAAAACAAGAACAGGCTAAGCACCAGCAGTATTACGATTAACCCGACCCCATAAATGAAGCGAGCTGCGCCTTTTTCCCAATAAAAACTTAACCATAAGGCCAGCAAGAAGATTGGATAATAGACCAACCCCAAGGTCATCCCAAAAAAGATCCCTGCCCAAAAGGGACAACGGTACAGGACCACAGCCCAAGTCAACAAGGCCGCAGGCAGCACATGGTCCACTCTACCCGTCATTTGAGCAGTGTACGGCAACATCAAGTACAAAGTCGCCATTCCGACGCCAGTTTGCACACTATTGAAATGAAATCGACCCAAGGCGATCAATCCGCCAACAATTGCAAATTGGCTAAGAATCGCCATCAACTTCGATACCCAAATCAACGCATCGCTACGCTGTTGCGATGCTTCGGCACTTCCAATGGTGGCTCCCAGTCCAGGTTCGCGAATCATTGTCGGAATCACTGGCAAAAGATGTAGCAATGGATAAGCCGGTCCCATCTCCTGATGAATGGACGCAGGTTTATCCAAACCATCACCCAAAATCTCGGCCGCTGACTGAGCTCCATAGACATCGGTCTGCATCGATGAACTGACAAAGATATTGGCAACAAGAAACGTCAGGAAGCTGCAAACCAAAAACGTCAATCCACCGACCGATAAATTATTGTCCAACATTGGGCGGCGAACCAATAACTGGTCCAACAACAACCGCAGCACAAAAACCGCAGCCACAATTAATAAGAATAAGAAGCTTATCCGCAACAGCACTAGACTTAGTGCTCGTTTGGCCAACCAGTATTCCACTGTCTTTGGCGATTGAACGTCTTCAACTCCCTGGTTACCCGCAGCAACGCCCGCTTGACTAGGATTAGCCTGCGAATTGGTGAGATTATCGCTAACGTTTTCGTTGGACTGCGGATTAACGCCCGCAGGATCAACCGTTGCAACCGTACCATTGCCTGACACCCTTGGCTCAACCGTATTGGATCGCTGAGTCACTCCGCCCGGTTGTCGACTCTCCACTTGCCACGCACTTGATTCCCCGGGGACTGCTTCGGCCAGACTAGTTTCCAACGCGCCCGCTTCCAACGAGTCAGAGTTACGCTTTTGATCGGGGCTAACCACATTTTCCGCCGGCGACTCCAACATGCCGCCGGACGTGAGTGATAAGTTGACCGGGTTTCCCAAACGGGTCAGTTCAGCAACGGCCTCTCGCTCCATCGTCACGCCATGGTCGTACAACAACAGCCCCGGTGCCAGAAGGATTATCAGAATCAGATCCAGATTTCGAATACTCCAAACCCGACTAAACTTAAAAAATAACGCCAACATCAACAGGGACGAAACGTACGCCCAGGTCGTCGGTTCAATTTTTTGATAAGCCCAAGGAAATTCGAACATCAGTTCTCAATCGAAAACGTAATTGCTTTTACCAATCCTGCCACGCGACAGACTTCAGGAACCTAAAAGCGTTCAAGTCACCGCTAACCACCGCCATGTTTGTGGCTGAAAAAGTGACCGCTAAACTCCGCTAACCCAACCGGGTCGATCAAAGTCAGGAACCTATCTTTAGCATTTCACGAACACAAATTATCAACCCAAAGACTGCGCCGCGCTATCAAGGAAACCAAACCTAATCCAAGTTCAAGATGGCAGCCTAACCACGATCGAAATCGTCGATTTAGCGTACTACCAACGCAAAACGGCTGAGCCTGTTGGCTGATATCTGGTGCCCCTAAACACCTGTGCCCAAAAAATCGAGGCTCCTCAAAGGTCCAGCGTTCTTAATGTCCAGTCTCCTACGAATCCAAGCCCACTTGCGATAAAATCCTAGTGCCGGTGGCCCTGGGGTTTGCCATTCACCGAAACCTGGCCAACACGGCGGTGGGTCGCTGATGTTGACCGCGGACCACGCGATCGAACCCCTTAACCCATTTTGGCAGCGGAATAAGGGTAAAGATACCAACAAAAGCGGACTTGGCGCAAGTCTCTTTGATTCTGTTTCATTTTAATCGCGACAGACTATGCCAGCCCAAAAATCGCTTCGTATTCGCTAAACCGTCTAATCCTATTATTTCTCCAACTCTTTCACCTAACAAAAACACATTTATGAGCCGTCGAATCCTGGTCACCAGTGCCCTACCTTACGCCAATGGTCCTATTCACTTAGGCCACTTGGTCGAGTACATCCAAACTGATATTTGGGTGCGATTTCAAAGATTAGTGGGAAACCAGTGCCTGTATATGTGTGCCGATGACACTCACGGTACCGCCATTATGCTCAGCGCTCAAAAGCACCGAATCAGCGAATTGGAATGGATCGGGCAAATGAGCACCGATCACCAGCAGGACTTTGCCGGTTTCGATATCCAATTCAGCCAGTACGGCAGTACGCACAGCGACGAAAATCAACAACTCTGCAACCAAGTTTGGGCCAATGCCTTAGAGCAGAACTTGGTCGTGCAACGCGAAGTTCAACAATTATTTGATCCTGAAAAAGAAACGTTTTTGGCGGATCGATTCGTAAAAGGCAAATGCCCCAAGTGCCAAGCTCCGGACCAAGCTGGTGATAATTGTGACAAGTGTGGACACACTTACAACGCAATTGAACTGTTGGATCCTGTTAGCACCATTTCCGGGGCAACCCCAGTCGTCCGCTCGGCACCTCACTTTTTCTTTGAACTGGAAAAGAAACGTCCTGTAGTGGAACAGTGGATCAACAGCGGCCAGCATTTGCAAACCGAAACCGCCAACTACTTAAAAGGCCATTTCCTAACAGACGCCCTTAGGGATTGGGATCTATCGCGTTCGGCACCTTACTTTGGATTTGAAATACCCGATCATCCTGGACACTATTGGTATGTTTGGTTCGATGCGCCTATCGGTTACATCGCAACCACTTTGCAGTGGTGCCAAGCAAACAATCAATCCATTGATGATTGGTGGAAGAATGATCAAACAGAAATCCACCACTTCATTGGCAAAGACATTGTCTACTTCCATGCATTGTTTTGGCCAGCAATTTTGGAAACCGCGGGTTACAACTTACCCACCAAAGTCCACGTTCATGGTTTCCTAACGGTCAACAATAAGAAGATGGCCAAACGCGACGGCACTTTCATTCGAGCAGGCAAGTACCTAGAACACCTGGAACCCTCCTATTTGCGCTATTACTACGCCAGCAAGCTAAGTAGCAATCAAGATGATTTGGATTTGAATCTGGAAGAGTTCGTCGAAAAAGTAAATACCGACTTGGTGAACAAAGTGGTTAACCTAGTTTCACGCAGTGCTAAGTTCGCTCAAAAGACAGGCCTTTCCCCATCTTATCCCGACGACGGCGGCCTGTTTCAGAAAGCATTGGAGCAAGGCACCGCCATTGCAGCCGCCTATGAAGCTTGCGAATTCAGCAAGGCAATGCGACTGACATTGGAACTGGCTGATAACGCAAACCAATTTGTCGAACACGCCCAGCCGTGGAAAATGGCAAAGGACCCTGAACAAGAGACACAGCTGCGTGATGTGGTCACGATCGCCCTTAACCTGTTTCGGCAAATCGTGATTTATTTGTCACCCGTCTTGCCCAAGTTGAATCAACAAACCAGTGATCTGCTGGGCGAACCCTTGAACCAATGGACGCAAATAGCCACACCGCTGGTTGGCAAATCAATCAACCCATTCCAACATTTTATGCAACGTATCAACCCGAAGGATGTTGAAAAAATGACTGAAGAAACGAAAGCCGAAAACGACACTGCGGCCGCCGCCGACACGCCAATGACTCCAGCAAACGTCGACAGTGACGCCGCCTTGCTGGCCGAACCTTTGGCCGAAGAATGTACGATTGACGATTTTGTTAAGATTGACCTGCGGGTCGCTCGGATCGTTTCAGCCGAAGAAGTTACCGAAGCCAGAAAGCTGCTGAAGTTAACCGTTAGCCTTGGTGGTGACAACACTCGTCAAATCTTCGCCGGAATCAAAGCAGCCTACAAACCCGAAGACCTTGTCGGTCGCTTAGTAGTGATGGTCGCAAACCTAAAACCTCGCCAAATGAAATTTGGACTCAGCGAAGGCATGGTTGCCGCAGCGGGTGCGGGTGGCGCAGAAGTTTATCTGCTGTCGCCCGATTCGGGTGCCCTGCCTGGCCAACGGGTCCACTAATTGGAAACTCGCAACGCGGCAGTCAGACTTGACTTGCCGCGTTTTCTTTTCATTAGACTGGCGACAAACTTAGCTATGTTCCTTTCTTTACAGCGAAGATGCCTGGACCTTTTAACGCTACGCCCTAGTCGCCATCGATTGGACTGCGGATCGCAACGACTTCTTAAGCTGAATTGCGACGGCCAACGGCTTGAAATCTTCCGACAAATCAAAGCCGCCGGTTCAATCGCGGCAAACCCACCGATCCAAGACCCTGACAGTCCACAATCGGGCGTTGTCGATCTGCTTATCATTAAGTGGCCCGGGAATGGTGGCCGCGCTGAAAATTCAACCGTTCACCCGGCAATGGCGTGGCCTAAGAAAACAATCGAACTTTGGACTGTGAACCCTTTGGGGTACGGCCATAGCCAAGGCCAAGCATCGTTGGCAAACATTCACCTAATGGCAAAGACCGTTTGGCACGCCGCGAGGCAGCGATTTCCAGACACGCCGATTTTGCTTTTTGGTACTTCCATCGGTTGCGCGACCGCGATCTATCAAGCCAGGCTTAGCCAACAGTCGAGTGACTTTTTGAACTTGGACAACGACAGCCTGAGTTCGAACCGCCTGCCTGCTGCCGGCGACTATTTGCCTGCTGCCGGCGACTATTTGCCTGCTGCCGGTCTGTTTCTCAGGAATCCACCACCGTTGCCATCACTCATTGGCCAACATTACCATCGCTGGTTTTATGGACCTTTCACACAATGGATTTGCAATTCATTACCTTCATCCACCGATAGCGTCGCTCTGGCCCGCCAATGCACTGCCCCTATGTTTATGCTTCAAGCAGAGATGGATTCAATTGTTCCTGCGGTCTTCCAAGATCAAATTTTCGATGCCTACCAGGGCGTTAAGCAAAAATTCGTCCTCCAAGCCGCGGACCACGACCAACTTCCGTCAACCCAACCAGGCTCCCCATACTTAAACGCGTTGCACGATTTCTTTTCGCCAATATTGTAGATGGAGCCCCAGCGCCTTGCGCAGATCATTGGGTTGGCAGCTTAATGACCGCCAAACCACGC
>JBDNHU010000168.1:0-3654 GCA_041688615.1 Mariniblastus sp.
TCTGCGTTGACAACCAAATCACCCAAGTTCTTTCCCGGTGGAATTTGGATTTCAAACTCGTCGGGTTGATCCGCAAATTCCTCGGCTAACATCTGCTCATACGCGCCGATACGCGCCTTACTCTTGGCTTGACGGGCCTTTGGCGACATCCGAATCCACTCAAGTTCTTTTGCCAACGTCTTTCGCCGAGCATCCTGGTGTTTGTTTTCAAGCTCCAGACGCTTTTGCTTCTGCACCAACCAAGAGGTATAGTTGCCCTCAAACGGGAAGCCCTTACCTCGATCTAATTCTAAAATCCAGCCGGCGACATTGTCCAAGAAGTATCGATCGTGGGTCACCGCAACCACGGTCCCGGGGTACTCGCCCAAGTGTCGTTCCAACCAGTGCACGCTATCTGCATCCAGGTGGTTGGTCGGTTCGTCCAACAGCAATAGATCGGGCTGTTCCAACAGTAACATGCACAGTGCAACCCGTCGCTTTTCACCACCCGAAAGTATTGACACATCGGCATCCTTGGGCGGCAGATTCATTACTTCCATCGCGATTTCGATTTCGCGATCCAATTCCCAAAGATTTCCAGCCTCGATCTGATCCTGGACTTTCGCCATTTCGTCGTAGACTTTTTGCATTTGCTGGTCGCTTAACGGTTCGGAACACTTGGCAACAAGTTCGTTGTAGCGATCCACGATTTTGCGACGATCAGCGACCGAGGCTTGCAGGTTGCCCCAAACATCCAGACTTTCCTCCAACTGCGGTTCCTGTGAAAGATATCCACAGGTGAATCCGTTGGTCAGTCTAGCTTCGCCATCAAAGTCCTTATCTTGCTGGGCCATAATCCGCAACAAGGTACTTTTACCCGTACCATTGCGCCCCAAGACACCAATTTTGGCTCCAGGATAAAACGAAAGAAACACGTTCTCTAAAATCGTTCGGGGGCCAATCTTCTTGGTCAAGTTTTCCATTTGGAAAATGTATTGCTTGCCCATAATGCTTAATCACTCGCTCTGCAAAAAGTAAACGGCTATTCGAATCCGACAACTTTAACCGACAAAAAATTTAACCGGTCGACCACTCATCATGCGACAACAGGCCTATTCCCATTCGATTGTCGCTGGTGGTTTACTACTAATGTCGTAGACCACCCGGTTCACCCCTTTGACTTCATTGATAATTCGAGTCGAAATTTTCCCCAGCAATTCATAGGGCAGATGACTCCAATCTGCCGTCATAAAATCACTGGTATCGACCGAACGAATTGCCAAAACATTTTCGTAGGTTCTGGCGTCTCCCATTACCCCAACACTCTGGACCGGTAACAACACCGCAAAGGCTTGACTGGTCTTGCGGTACCAACCTGAATCGACCAATTCGTGAATTAATATCGTATCAGCCGCTCGTAAAACCGCCAACTTGGCTTCGGTCACTTCACCTAAAACTCGAACCGCCAACCCCGGACCTGGGAACGGATGTCGCCAAACCATCTCCTCGGGCAGACCCAGTTCTAATCCTAAACGTCGAACCTCATCTTTGAACAAATCTCTCAGGGGTTCGATCAATTCAAACCCTAACTCTTCGGGCAAACCACCCACATTGTGATGCAATTTAATGGTGGCCGCAGGACCATCAGGGGCCGCTCCACTTTCGATCACGTCAGGATAAAGAGTGCCTTGAGCTAGAAAATGAGCATCATCGACTTTTACGGCTTCGGCCTTGAAGCAATCGATGAACGCGTGCCCAATGCGACGTCGTTTCTCCTGAGGTTCCGTAATGCCTGCCAAGGTGCCCAAGAATTTTTCGCGGGCATCTACGACATGCAAGTCGGTTTCGAAATGCTTGCCAAACGCTTCGACCACGGATTCTTTCTCGCCAGCACGAAGTAGACCATTGTCCACCAAAATGCAGGACAATTGTTGACCAATGGCCTTGGCCAAAATCGCAGCCACAACGCTTGAATCCACGCCGCCACTTAGCCCGCAAATGACTCGCTTATCGCCAATCCGCTGGCGCAGACTTTCAATCGTTTGCTTGGCAAAGTCGCTTAATTTCCACAACCCTTCGCAACCGCAAATTTGCTTGACAAAATTCCCAAGCATGATCGAACCCGCTTCAGAATGAGTCACCTCCGGATGAAACTGCAAGCCGAAAATAGGCAGCGTTTGATGCCTCACCGCTGCGATCGGACAGGTGCTTGTCTTCGCCAGCGGGATGTAGCAATCGGCCACCGAATCCACTTGGTCCCCGTGACTCATCCACACCTGACTGGTGGCCGGCACATTGGCAAGTAGCGGGTCTTCGCCAAGCAATTCCAGTTGGGCACGTCCGTACTCGCCAGCGGAATGGCTCTTGACCTTGCCGCCCAACATTTCGCACGACAGCTGCATGCCGTAGCAAATACCAAGAATCGGAATTCCCAATTCAAAGATCTTAGGGTCGCACTTGGGCGCACCCTCTTGGTAAACGCTGGACGGACCACCCGATAGAATTAAACCTTTTGGCTGGCGGCGAACAATCGCTTCCAAGGAAATATCGTGCCGAACAATTTCACAATAGACCGACTGTTCGCGCACACGCCGAGCGATCAGTTGCGCATATTGGGAGCCAAAATCCAGCACCAAGATGCGTTGTTGTGTCAGGTCCGTCTGTTGATTTCCCAAAGTATCTGCAGTTGTCGCCATTTATTGACCGTTCGAAATTTTTCTTGCTCATGCGGCGTTCGGATCGGAAACCGCCAGTTCGCACCAGCCCTAGGCTCCAGCACGTGCTGCCTTGGAATGTTCTTTCCCTAGGCAATTCGATGAACTCAAGCCAGTAAGTCCGTTCCCCACCAAAACCGAAGCAGCGAATTGTAAAGCGCAACTGCCAAATCAACAAACGGTCAATCGTCTGCCCAAGACAACCAAAGGATTGGCTTTGAATTGACCCAAAATTCGCAATTGTTTGACCTAGGGCGCTCATTAGGTCCTCAAAACAGGGTATTATCAAGGGAATACCAGCCGGCAACACAGATTTATCACTCCTAATTTCTGCTTAAAATTCCGCAATGAAAATCTTGTACGACGGTGAAATTTACTCGATTTTTCAACGGGGCGGCGTTGTTCGTTATTTTGATAACTTGATTTCACGACTGCCGGCCACCGACCAACCAATGCTGCTTGGCAACGACCAACCGCTGGAATTGCCCAAACATCCCAACTTAAAACAGTACTTCTATGCCAACCGCTGGGTGCCTGCCGGGCTGAAGTTCGTCCGCAAGTCGCTGGACCGAAGATATTGCCGACGTACTTTCAATTCAATCAATCCCGAGATCATTCACCCCACCTATTTTCAAAACGTAGCCCGAGGTCGTTTCGACAAACGAAAAGTGCCGCTAGTATTGACCGTCTACGATATGATCCACGAACGCTTCGCCGATGAGATGGATCGACGAGGGAACCATAGCCTGAAAAAACGCGAAGCCGTCAACCGAGCCGATCACATCATTTGCATTTCCGAAACGACGCGATCGGATTTGATCGAACGCTTTAACATCCCACTCGAAAAAACATCCGTCACAATGCTGGCTGCGGACGACCACTTTCTGGCAGCGTTCAACCAAGTCGCCGATCCTCAAGCATCTGGTGATCCGGCAAGCGGTGTGCAAGCTGGCGGTGTGCA
>JBDNHU010000169.1:0-4892 GCA_041688615.1 Mariniblastus sp.
CTTCGCTGTATCAAGCTGAGCAACATTTGGAACCAAGTGTTTGGTAAAATGTTAGCCGCCATTCCACCCGTCAGCGATGTTATTCGAAATCAAACCCCGAATTTCCAAGCCTCAAACTGCGCATGAACCAGATCGCACCCTTGCAACGGCTTGTTCGTGTGCCGTACACGAGCGACAGTGGTTTCAAATCGCGTTGAAGACGTACTTTTGGACTGGCGCAGTGAACGCGGTCTTTTGCTGCATCGCAATCGGTGCGTTGATTGAGGTCAAGCGTATGAAAGAGGATGCCATAACGATCGGGCGTCAGAACGTGAAAGACATGGCGGCATGGGAAGCTTATCGGCGCGACGCAATGGAAGCTCGCAGGCAGGCAGAGTTTGCGTGGTACAAGGTCCAAGAAGTATTGAAAGCGGTGAAGTGATGGAAAGCGATTCAGAAAGAGTAATGTTTGGCCAAGAGCCATGCAGCAACTGCGGTTTTTCTGGACTGCCATGTGTGGAAAAGTCAGGCGTGAAATTCGTCAACGGCGATGCCGTCTGTCCTGAGTGCGGTGAAGTGTGCGACTATTTTGATTTTAGAGATTGCTAGGTCATACGAACGCTACCGATCACGGGGCGGCGACGTGAGATATTCCATTTTCAAAAACCGTGACTTCGCCGCTCCCGTGCATCGGATTGTTCGTCCTATTCCTCGTCGTCCTATTCCTCGTCGTCGTATTCCTCGTCGTCCTCGTACCCATCGTATTTCTCGGATTGGTTCATTGTCGATCCGTCTTCCGGGGACGCGACAACCGCAGCGAGGAACAGCGATCCAAAAAACTGGGCGATGAGCAAAACGACAAATGAGTAGAAGCCATATTTGTTGATCGAGTGAGAGTTTTTCGCAAATTCGAACATCGATTCGTCCATATTTACTATTGGTGGCCAAATGGCGTTTGCAATTGCCGGAACTACTAAGAACGCTGCGAGCGCATATCCGAAAGGCGCACAAAACGCCGGCAGACTGTTAAATGCATTGCGACTAAGCAACGCAAAGATAAAGAAGGCACAACAAAAATAGATGGCAGGTACGAAACGGTTTTTCAGCAAATTTACGAGAAAGTATGGCCAAAACATACTCGTCGATGCTTCTCGCATATCACTCCTCAGCGACGCATCCGACATATTGCGTAGCAATTGCTCTGTGTACGGGTCTGTAAGCGGTTGTCCGGTTGGCGAAATCGTTGGGGACCCGGATGAAGAACTTGAGTTGGACTCTTGATACCATGTGTCGCCTCGGTTGCTCAATTCAGAATAAGTCTTTGATGCAACGCCTGAAATTTGGATTGAGAAAGGGGCAGTAATCCGGAAGTAAAGCAACGGGTTGATCAAGATAAAGAAGAGGATTCCGAAACAACAGGATTTCATTGTGACTTAACTTTCGGTGTTACGAACTCATTTACTGATGGGACGAACGGTGGCCATCGGCGGCGCCGGCGACGAGCGGTTCAACGACTCCCAAATAACGTGACTTTGCCAAGCCGTTGCATGGCTTTGTTATCCGCCGGATTCCGATTTTCAATCACGATTGGGTTAAACATCTATCTAGAGTACGGCGGGATCCCCGGGTCCGCTGATTCGATGACGTGAACGGCCTTTTTGGTAAATTGATCGTAGTCACCACTTGATATACCTCGCATGATATTGTCGCGTTCAACTCGTAGATCAACACCTTTTTTTTTGGCCTCGATAAATAGCATAAATGCCGCGAGCTCGCTCTCTTTACTGCCTAAACCTAACGCACGGTTCATCCCCAATTTGAAGGAAGCAACACCATCCCCTTGATTTGCTGCCAGCTTGTACCAATCATTCGCTTTGGATTGATCTTTTTGGCACCCGCTACCCTGCATAAACATGTCGCCAAGTGAACATTGAGCAAGAGCAAAGCCATGTCGCGCGGAAGACTCAAACCACTTGAAGGCCAACGCCTCATCCCTTTTGACGAACGAATTTCCGGTCAAAAAATAGATCCCGAGATTGTTCTCCGCCTCAGCGTGCCCCTTCTCTGCGGCTTTCGTGTACCAGTGAAACGCTGCCTCAAAGTCTTCAACCTGGTTTGACATCAATCCAAGAGAGTACATCGACTCGGAATCACCTGTTTTTGCGGCATTCTCAAAAAGTGTTTTAGCCTTTTCGCGGTTTGGAGACTTTGCAAGCCCTGTCATATGAATTGTTGCAAGATTGTGCATCCCGAATACGCTGCCGCCATCGGCGCTTGAAGTGAGCAACCTTTCCGCGATATCCGTGTCTTTCGACACTCCCGTTCCATCTAGATAAAGCATCCCCAAATACCCTTGTGATTCGGCGTGCCCTTGATTTGCTGCAAGCGTATACAGTTTCGCAATCTCCTTTACCGCTTCTTCGAGTTCCTTCAGTTCAGCATTGTTAGTGGCAACGGTAAGACCATTGCTGAGGATTTGAGCTAAGCTGAACTGTGCTTCCGCCTCTCCACTAAGCGCTCGCTTTCTGAGTTTCGAGATTTCCGCCTCTTGACCTTGAGCAACTGTGGACTCACTCGAACGAAATGAGTCGGGTTGTTCCTGCGTAAAGCACGGTGTTGCCGAGAAGTTAGTAAACAACAAGAACACGACGGCGAACCTCATCAGCATATTCCTCGGTGTAGGTGAATAGAATTTGGAGTTAGGAATCCCGCCCCTCGCAGTCTCTTTCAACATTCAGCGGGACGAACGTCTCGGTTCACCTCGAACGCGCGGGCGATCAACCACTTCGAGGGCGCGGAATCGCGTTCTGAGGTGCAACCGTTTGTTCTTAGGCGTTGGTTCGTTTGTCGCGGCCTCACGCAGACCGCTGATCACGTGGATCATACACGATCGCAGGGGTTCGAGCAAATCGGAGTGGATCGGTTTTGGAAGTCTTGCGGCTGGGGCCGGGCAGGTCGGTGAGAAATGTCCGAACAAATCGGCAGAAATTGTTCGAGCAAAATTCGGACTGATTGCTGCCAGGCACTGTTGCTAATGCCGGAGGCCGAAGTTTTAGCTCGCGTCAAAGTTCCGCGCGTCGGCCCAGGTTCGGTATTGGTCGGGCAGGGGAATCAACGGGCCTGGGTGTCAGGCGTTCGAGCCGAAGAACGACTACGCTAACCCGGTTGCCGCGAGCGAGCTTCCATTTCAAAAACCCGTGATCGGCAACTCGGGTTCAGCGTTTTGTTATTTGGCGATTCAATGCTTCATCGGCTGCCGTCGCTATAGCCGATCACCGCTGAAGCTTCTAATGACGAAATAGCAAGTGAGAAAGAATTGATGTTGGAATTGAAACAGCTAGAGCTGCGGCAACAGAGAACAGGAGCCCAGATCGGGAACGCGCGCCGAAGTATGTGAGGCTGAGCAAAATAACGGAGGTCGCAAAGCCGCTGGCAAGGAGCAGTCCGGTGTCGTCAAAGTAGCGTTTAAGCGGGATTCCGGCAACAAGTCCCGGCAAAACTGGCCACATGCGCAACCAATGCAAGTGGTAGCTGTTGGTTGTGAAGTCAAGTTGGAGCAACCACGCGAACGGCAAGTAAAGCGCGCAGGACACAGCAGCGAAGGAACAGCCAATTGCATTGCGCCGATTCGCGACAGAAGTTAGTGCCAAGTTGTCCAAGGTCATCTCCAGATGTGCAGGAATCTGTCAAGAGAGATCAACGCGTATGTGCGGTGCTTACGTGTGCCAAATAACGACGGCCATCACCCGGCACGCGCGAGTAAAGCCACTATGTAAAAAACGCCCGATCGCGTGCTCGGGTGCATGGCTTGGTTCTGTGGCGCCGCAATCATGACTGCTTTCCTATTCTTTCACCGTAAACAATACGACTTGGTGCGTGTGGTCGTCCAATGGCGCAGCGAACATTAGTGCATGTTCCGGAGCTTGACCCTTATAGAAAAGCTTTCCCTGTATTCTGTCCCGCGGATGATTCATGTCCCTTGGTTCAACATCGTCGTCCGGACGATCATACCCAGCCTCCGCATCGACCCGGAACTGCAGGTGTCTTCCCGCGAGACGAACGCCCAGAAAGCCATTAAATGTCGCTGTCTCGAACATCGGCAGTTTTGCGGGATACTCTCCCTGACGCGGATCGTTCACTTCAAGATAAACGGCTCGTGTCCCAATGTCAGTTTCGGCTTGCATTGGCCAATTGTGGATCGACGCTTGTTTTTGAATGATCTCTGCTGCCGCTGGCTTGCCCGCAGACAGCAACGCCCGCAGATCGCTGTTGTTCAGATCGGTCCATTTGTATGGGGAACCTGTGACGTCATGTAGGCACAGAGCAAGGCGATCGAGGTCGCTGGATTCCACCGTCAAGAATCTGTACACGACACTTGCTTGGGTCGAGCGGAAGTACGAGAGATATGCGAAGAGGAACGCAAATCCCGTAACGACCAGTAAAAGAACTCGCAGGCTGAAACGACCTCGTCCAACCGCAGTGGATGAGTTTTGTGTTCGCATACAATATTCCTCGCAGCTCCCGCCGAAAAGTGAGCCACAGAACGGCGGCGGTAACCGCGTCGTGGGGTTTGAGTCTGAAGTGCAAAGTGAACGCCGTACCACGACTGCGGTTCACCGCTTGGTTCCAACCGCGAACGGTACGAACAGTGTTTGCGGCGAAACGAATCTAACGCTGCCGCAGTTTAGCACGAAACGATCCGACAGTGCAAGCAATTTTCTTGACGCGACCAGCGGTCCGAAAATAAGCAGGAAAATAATTGGCAGAAAGATCGTCGTCATCGAAGCGATTGTCCCGGGCTGAAAAAGTAAGTACCGCCGCAAGTCGCGTCAGCCGAAACAAAACGCTCCATTCCTTCGACGAGTCTGCCAACGCATTGCCAGAGTTCAATTGCTGCGCGTCACACACGCACC
>JBDNHU010000170.1:0-10463 GCA_041688615.1 Mariniblastus sp.
AAGAAGCGGTCGCCCAAACTGGCGCCGATGCAACGATGATTTTCGTTCCGCCTCCATTTACCGCTGATGCGATCATGGAAGCCTTGGATGCTAAGATCAAAATGATTATCGCCATCACCGAAGGAGTTCCGGTTCTGGACATGGTTCCGGTCTATGAACGAATTCGTGCCAGTGATTCGATTTTGGTGGGTCCTAACTGCCCGGGTGTGATTACGCCTGGCGAATGCAAGATTGGCATTATGCCAGGTTACATTCACAAGCGTGGAAAAGTGGGCATTGTTTCTCGATCTGGAACGTTGACTTACGAAGCCGTTTGGCAGACGACCCAACTGGGGCTTGGACAGACGACCTGTGTCGGACTGGGTGGGGATCCAATCGTCGGAACTTCGTTCGTTGACGTTTTGGGATGGTTCCAAGATGATCCAGAGACCGAAGGCATCCTGATGATGGGCGAAATTGGTGGTACCGCTGAAGAGGAAGCTGCCGCTTTCGTCAAAGCCAACGTCACCAAGCCAGTGGCAGCGTTCATCGCGGGTCGCACCGCCCCACCGGGCAAGCGGATGGGACATGCTGGAGCGATCATCAGTGGCGGCAAAGGTACAGCAGAAGATAAGATTGCTGCCCTTCGTGAAGCGAACATTGAAATCGCCGAGTCACCCGCTGACATGGGTGCCGCGATCAAGCGAGCGATGGGACGCTAAGGGTCAGAAACGACCACGGGTTTGATGTTATCGCCAACTTGCTGTAGGTGGCAGTAATAAGGTTGGATGATCGAATTTTCAGGACGAAGCCAAGGACCCCAGGCTTCGTCCTTTTTTTATGCGCAGTGTTTGATTGAATGTTGTACGAAGTTCTGATCAATTGCTTTGGTGACGCCTGTGCGGGTCGCTGCATGCACTGCATGCACTGCATTTCAGGCGTCGCAATGGCGGATCGTTCGATAGAGGATTAAGGCGACCGACTGGGCGACCAATAGTGGAAATACCGCCACGCCGAGCAAGTGAGTCAGTATATTGAAACCGGTTTCTTGGTTGTAGGCGGCCGGCCTGTTTTGCTGGCCTTGGATGAAGAAAGCTAAGGAAACTAAGGATTTAGGAAGTGGCCAAAGATTTTGGGAACAAAAAGCGCGCAAGCATCGTCTACCATCAAGCGAGACGGAAATGATATTTCCAAGTCGGACCCTTTCACGAATCTATCCTTGATCTAATAAGGTGAAAACATGACACGTACTTCTTCGACACGTACTTTCTGGACACGTACTTTCTGGACACGTACTTTCTGGACACGTACTTTCTGGACACATACTTTCTTGACACTGGCGGTCGCGTCCCTGTGGTCTGCTTGCAGTTTTGCGACGACCACGGTTGACGGCAATTCAGAGGTGATGTCGCGTGCGAATTCTTTACTGGGAAACCAAGACAAAGAGGCACAGACGGGTGAAGTCGCAAAAAATGCTGCCGCAGAAACCAAACCCGAAGGTCTGACAGATGTGACTAACCAGGAAGAAGATCGTCCTTTGATTCAAATCGCGATTCTTCTGGATACGTCTAATTCGATGGACGGTTTGATCGAACAAGCGAAATCTCAACTTTGGTCCATCGTAAACAATTTGGTTGAAACCAAGAAGGATGGAAAGGTACCACGCGTTGAAGTCGCATTGTTTGAATATGGCAATGATGGTTTGCCAGTCACTGAAGACTACTTGCGCCAGGTTGTTCCGTTGACGACGGATTTAGACAAACTATCCGAAGCCTTGTTTGCTTTGAAGACCAATGGTGGAAGCGAGTATTGTGGTTCGGTGATTGCTAAGGCTTCTAAGGTTCTGAATTGGGGTAAGGGGCAAGCTCATTACAAAGCAATCTTTATTGCGGGCAATGAACCGTTCAACCAAGGACAAACAGACTATACCATCAGTTGCGCGTCCAGCCGAGCGGATGGAATTGTGGTCAACACCATTCACTGTGGAAACGACAGCGCTGGTGTTAGTGGCAAGTGGAGGCACGGCGCTGAAGTGGGCGGCGGGCGATATATGGTTATCGATTCCGACAAGCGAGTTGCTACCATTCCATGTCCGCAAGATGAAATATTGATCAAGTTGAATTTGAAGTTGAATAAAACTTACATCCGCTTTGGCAAGGAAGGGGTCGAAGGTTTGCAACGACAATTGAAGCAAGATGCCAGTCAGCAAGAACAGTCTGCGGGAAGTTTTTCAAGCCGTATTGCGTCTAAAGCTAACTTGAACTTGTATCGCAATTCGCACTGGGATTTAGTGGACGCGATTGCGGAGAAGGATTTCGACTACAACAAAGTGGATCGCAGTACTCTGCCAGAACCGTTGCAGAAGTTGTCGATCGAAGAATTGAAGACCCATGTCGATGAACAAAAAGCCAAGCGACTAGAGATTCAAAAAGAAATTAGTAAACTGAGTCGTCAGCGGGAAGATTTCTTGGCAGATTACGCCGGGAAAAATGCAGTGCCTGGCGAAGCAGAATCGCTGGGTAAAGCGTTGAATTCCGCTGCGTTGGACCAAGCGAAGGCTCGTGGCTTTAAAAAATAGCAGCAAGCAAAATCGCTATTGTCCCAAAGCTACCCTTCGGACACCAATGTGAATGACTTTATGGGGGGAGACTCCATGGGGAATGCTTCATCAACAAGACAGAGAAGTTGGACAGCAGGTTTCGTTGGCGGGACGTGACGGGTAAGTTTGACTTGTGGACCGAAAAAGAGAATGCCCCGGACGGTTGATACGTTCCGGGGCATTCTTTTTAGCTAATGGAGATCATTGACTTGTGAGCGAAAGACTAGTCGGAGATTCGCATCAAGTGTTTTTCTCGCCGAACAAAAATTGCGTCCTTCGAAGCGGCGGGTGTGCCTAAGATCGCTTCCTGAAATTTATATTCCGAGATAACTTCAGGTTCAACACCATCGGTCTTTAGAATGCGACCGATTCCGTCTTGCGAGAAATAATAGATTAAATTTTTCGCCAGCACAGGTGTCGCGTAATGCCCCCCGCCAACCCGCGACTTCCAAACCTCTTCACCCGTGCGAATTTTGGCACAAATGGCCACACCCGAACGATTCAGCGTGTACAACTGATCCGCCTTGATCACGCAACTAACATTCGATGGGCTCAACCGTTGATCGCTCCAAACCGCCGAAGGTTGCAATGAATCAACGATGTGAAAGGCGGAAAGGCCGTTGATCGAAGCAAGCAGCGTATTAGACTGTGCGTCGAAAACCGGTGATGGAATTGGATACGTAGCTCCCTCGATATCCCAGTAGGCTGAACCGTCTGTTGTGTTCAGCGCAGATAATCGATCGCCTGAGAGTGCAATTAACATTTGCGGTCGTTTACCATCGGCAGGAATGATGATTGGGCTGGACCAACTTGCTTTTCTTGGACGGGCCACCTTCCAAAGGTTGGCGCCTGTCTTAATATCGACAGCAGCAATAAAGGAATCGCCTTGATTTTCCACTTGAACATAGATGACACCGTTATAAATGATTGGCGACGAAGCCATGCCCACGTCATTGGCGGCTTTCGGGTAATCATCGGTCAAGGCTCGAAGCCATTTTAGATTGCCTTCAAGGTCAAAACATACCAGATCATTCGATGAATAAAAGGCGATCACATGCGTCCCGTCACTGGCCGGCGTTGGTGCGGCGTTGGCGCTGGTCGGATCGCTGCTGCATCGTCCCAGGGCCCAGAACTGGCGATGCCAAATTTGTTTGCCCGATTTGGCGTCAGCACAAACGACATGCAATTGGTTCTGAGCCGGAGTGCTGGAACAAGACACAAAGACTCGGTCACCAACCACGATTGGCCCACTGACGCCTTTTCCTGGAAGATCCAACACCCACTTTACCGTTTCAGTTGGATCGATTCTAGCTGGAAGTTGAATGTCGATTTGGGAATGCTGTTCTGGTCCTCGGAATTGCAGCCAATCATCGTTTGCGTGCAGCTTAGTGCAACAAAATGTGGTGCAAAAAAGGGTCACGCAATAAAGCATGGTGCGACAAAGCGTGGTGCGACAAAGCGTGGTGCGACAAAGCGTGGTGCGACAAAGCGTGGCACAATGAAACATAGGGACGAATAGTGTTGATAACAGGATTGGGAAACCGTTGTTTTTTTTGAAGGAAGGCATGGAAAGACCTTTGTGACCTTGGGATGATTGGAGGCGTTAAGTCAGAACAGGAGAACCCAGACGATGGGTTGTCCAAACGGTGGTCGAAACAGTCAAACCGATCGGCTATTTGGTAACGTTGATTCGCTTGCCTGTTTCGTCAGTGACCCGCGCAAGAAAACGCCAGTTTTGGGCCCAAGATTCCTGTTGTTCATTTTGGCAAAGCTTGATGACAATCCAATTGGTGCCAGCAACTAAGGTAGCTTTTCCCGAATATTGATCGATGACTTCATTGGTATGGTAAACTTCGTAATCGTAAATCGGTTGGCCATTGACCCAGACCTTGATCGCATTGTAAGTCCCCGCACGAATTTCGACTTGCTGTGGGTCTTCGACGTTAAAGGGAGCCGCCAGATAGACGCAAGAGCCATTTGATTTAGCCAATAGCTTGTTGATGTCGACAAAACCGTCTCGGTCGTCTGATTTAATGGTTTTCCAGTCTACTTGGCCATCTTTCCCGGGATAGCTGGCTGAGAAGTCAGGTGCAGCCAATTGATTTTCGGGTTCATACGCTTTAGCAAAGCCAATGCCCCCGGAGTTGTCGAAGGGGCCCGCGATCTGCCAGTCCATGATTAGGCCAAGCCATTGGCGTTGATCCACTTCCTGCCCCAGGCTGTTCAGAGTTTTGATAATCGCGGAGATTTGATCGATATCTCGAGTGGTTTCCAATGTGGAGGTTAGCAATTGTTGGGCAGGCTTCTGTTTGCCTTGTTCGATCTGTTGGTTTGCCAATTCGATTTGTTCGGCGACTGCAAACCGGCGTAATGCAAGGCATGGGTCCCGGATAAAGGACGGTGTGATCGACTTGGCTTCTTGTGCTGCGGATTCCTGAAGTAAGCTAAACGCAGCCTCGCGAGACAATTTACTGGCTGATTGGTCGGTGGCCAGCTGCCGCAGATCCGAGGATAAAGCAGGTGAGCGATCGAAAATGTTCGCGGCGCTAAGGCGAAGCCAATTCGCGGCAAGGGGGTTCTGGTCGTCCATGCCACGTAGCACATTCATTCCATCCGAAGCTGACATTCTTTCCAGTGCTGGAAGAGCGGCGATCGCAGCTGGGAAACCGGCTGCCTCATTCCCGATGCCATTGATCGTTTGGCAGAAAGACTTGGCAGCATCCGAAACTTGTGCGTTGGCCACGGAATGGAAAAGTCCCAACGTCGACAATAGCAAGCAAAGGGAAAGTGGATCGCAAAACTTGTGGCGGGAATGTTTTCCCGTGATCGTGCTGGGTGTGATTCGCAAATGCATGAAGGTCCGTCCTGTATGGGGTAATCTTGTGAAGGCCAGGTTGAGTAAGCTGATTAGGGCAAAACAGGTTGGCCATGGTGCCAAAGTTCGATGTAGGAAATTGGTGACAGTAACTTTGGCAGCAGGGAATTTACCACCCAAAAGGCTGCCACCCAAGAGGCTGCCAGCAAGTGCACTAAAGCCCAGTATTCTGAAGGCAGCTTCAGTGGTGATAGCCCGAGTGAAACGATTGAAATTACCAAGCAGATTTGTCCTTCTTGGTACCGCAAATTGCGACCTCGATGCCCAACGCTTGGGCCATGGCTGCCTTGGCTAGCATCGAAGAATCCGCATCGGCAGCGGAATTTGCGTAGACGACTTGAATGTGATTACTTTTGTGTCGGGCCATCATTTGATCGCGACTAATACCGTAGAAAACCGCGTGCATGATTGGCCAAACCGAGGTAGTGGCCTTCCATCTACGTTGGGTTTCTTCTTCTGGAAGTGATACCACCGCGGCTCGTCCAAGGTCCATCTTCAACTTATTGTTTTCGATGAAAATTCGCGACCAAACGATTTCACCAGGCTTGCTGATACCCTTACAGGTTCCGCCCCCATTGGGAAAATACATGGCTGGCTGTCGCTGACTGGAAGCCCCTTTCCAACCACCGACAAAATGTTCGGGCGGGGCAGCACCACTGATTAGCAACACCCAAACGTAATCGGCGACGGTTTGGCTTTGATCGTAGTCTGCCCATCGCAGGTCGTGCAACGTATTCTCGACCGGTTGTTTCATCGCTTTGTGGATTCGGAAGGTCATTAGCCCATCCAAGCCAGCGCATTGATCCACTTCGTTGAAATGCGGTAACGGCTGACCCTTGTAAAGAATACGTCGACCGTCACGGCTAAGCACAGGTGGGCGAGATTCATTGTTCAGCATACCCTCGACCAAATCACTGGCAGGCAGCAAATCCTTCAAGCCCTGTTGATATTGAATACCAATACAGTCGCAACCAAAATCGTCTGCGATTCGCACCGCAGCAATATACATCTTGCACTGCAAGCGAATTTGTTTGTCGGTCAAATGTTGATTGTGGTTCTTTCCGGTTTCAAAAACCATGCCCTTATTTTCCAACCAAGTTCGAACACCGTCGGCCTCGTTGTCAGAAGTCTGTGTCGTCTCGTAGTACAGTGCAGATTGACTTAGGCGTTCCTTGAAGACACCCGTCGCATTAAGCAAATGATCGGGAATGATCGCATTGAACATTCCCATACAGCCTTCGTCAAACACGCCCATGATGGACTTCTGAGCCATCAATTGACTGGCAAGTGATTCGCCCAATCGTTGTTCGCCAGGCGGGATCGAGATCTTACTTAGTTTCGTGACATGACGCTGCGAATGTGAAAGTGTTCCCCCCTTCAACCATTTTTCCAGCTGCGTTTGAAACCATTGGTCCGTAAAGTCTTCACTCCATAAGCTGCTGTATTTCACCTCAGCTTTGGTCAGCGATCCATTTAGGTTTAACAGGCCTACCAATCCAGGCCAGGTTCCCGACCAATTGGCAACGGTTAAAATGGGAGCTTGGTGACTGATCAGACCATGCAAAACATGGTGAGCATATTGCCACACTGCTTGTGCGACAACAATTGGCGTATGAGGATCAATCTTTCGGAAAACTTCCATTCCCATCTGTTGTGAATCGATGAACCCGTGTTTCTTGTTCGGATCCTCGCGGTGCATTCGTTTCACTTTAAATCCGTGTGACTGGATTGCCGCCGTCAGGTTCTTCTCCATCTCTTGTTGAGCGGGCCAGCATACTTGATTGGCTGATGTTCTAAGATCGCCGCTTGCAATCAATTGGATATGTCCAGGCTTCAATTTCGGGAATTCAGAAACTCGAGGTACAGCGTAGACGGGCATCGGGGGCGACCTTTTTCGTGTGCGTTTCGATGAAGAGTTAATGGCGAACGGGACGCCACAATCAACTTGATGAAGTGCGGCAAGTTCCTTGATTGTATCAATTCTTTTGGGTGCCGCGAGTTTAGCGCTTGTGACGACACTTCGTGGAATTGGTTTTGGAACCATTAGATGCCAACAAAATTACTGGCGACCCGGGCTGCCCAAGGTCCGATGATACTAGGGTGGAAATCACCTTTGAAGTCGCTAAAATAGCGAAAATGAAACGTCTGTTTGTGGGCCCTGTAAACTGAATCGGATAGATCAATATGTGCGGTATTGTGGGTTATATCGGTAAGAATGAAGCCAAACCATACTTATTGGAGGGGCTTCGCCGTCTGGAGTATCGCGGTTACGACAGTGCTGGAATCGCTATCTTGGGCGAGTGCGGATTTCAAGTGATCAGGAACCCTGGAAGAATTGCTGAGCTAGTTGAATTAGTGGAACAGCAGGGGGTCAGTGGCAAGGTCGGCATTGGGCATACTCGTTGGGCGACCCACGGTGTTGCCAGTCTTGAAAATTCTCACCCTCACCAAGGTGGCAACGGTGAAGTAGTGATTGTTCACAATGGTGTCATTGAAAACTACGACGAACTGCGAAACGCTTTGAAGCACCGTGGCTACGAATTTAAATCGGAAACCGATACCGAGGTGGTGGCGCATCTACTTTCGGACAATCTTAAACGCAAGCGTGGGAATCGAGATCTTGATGAAACGATGCTAGTTGATGTGATTCGCGAATCTGTAAATCAACTACGTGGGACTTACGGATTGGTCATAATGTTTGAAGATTACCCGTCAGCGATTTTTGGTGCACGATTGGGAAGTCCGCTCGTAGTTGGAGTCGGTAACCAAGAACATTTTATCGCCAGCGACGCATCGCCTTTGGTAGGATTTACTCAGAAAATTGTTTACTTGGCGGATCATCAGATTGTGGTCGTTCGCGAAGATCAAATTTCGGTGTCTTGCCGTGATCGTGGTTCGGTTTTACCTGATGTGCAAGCGTTGACCGGGCGGAATGAAGAAGTGGATCTTGGTGGTTACGAGCATTACATGCTGAAAGAGATTTTCGAGCAACCAGAATCGCTGCGAAACACCATGCGTGGTCGAATTGATTTAGAGAATGCGACGCCTGTCTTTGGCGGATTTAGTTTAAGCAATACAGAGCTGCGAAAAATCAAGAGGATCGTGTTTACGGCGTGTGGTACCAGTTGGCACTCGGCGTTAATCGGTGAATATTTGTTTGAAGAATTGGCGGGTATTCCGGTAGAAGTGGAGTACGCGAGTGAACTTCGCTATCGAAATCCACCCATGGATGATGAAACTTTAGTCATCGGAATTACCCAAAGTGGTGAAACCGCCGACACGTTGGCGGCCTTGCGAGAAATGAAACGCAAGGGTTATCCAACGATGGCGATTTGTAACGTGGTTGGTAGTTCGATCGCGCAAGAGGTCAATGGGGGAATTTACCTGCATGCCGGTCCTGAAATTGGAGTCGCATCCACCAAGGCCTATACTTCGCAGTGCATGGCTTTAGTCTTGTTGGCGATCTATTTTGGTCGCTTACGAGGACTTGGATATGAAGCAGGGCGCCGACTTTTAGAATTGACCAAGGCGGTTCCCGATGCGGTCGAGAAGGCACTCGAGGCAAACGCCGCCATCAAACGAATCGCGCTGAAGTACGCCAATTGCACAAACTTTCTGTATTTAGGCCGGCACTACAATTTCCCTACCGCCTTGGAAGGCGCTTTGAAGCTAAAAGAAATCAGCTATATTCATGCCGAAGGGTATCCCGCTGCAGAAATGAAGCACGGACCCATTGCCTTGGTAGATGAAAATACACCAAGTGTCTTTGTGATGCCGTCCGGGTTCATCTATGAAAAGGTGATGTCCAATCTAGAAGAGATCAAGGCGCGTAAGGGCCCGGTGATTGCGATCGCATCCGAAGGCGACACCCGTATTGCTCGGGTGGCTGATGACGTTATCTATGTTCCAGCGGTCGAGGACTTTCTACAGCCCATCATCAGTGCGATTCCTTTGCAATTGCTGTCGTATCACATAGCCGTGGCTCGAGGTTGCGATGTAGATAAACCGCGTAATCTAGCAAAAAGCGTCACGGTTGAGTAACGAATCGCGATGTGTTTGTAGATTCGCTTTTAATTCAATGGGCGAACCACGCGACGATCGCGTATACTTAGGCAACGTCGGCCGGGTGCCTGCTGCTCGGATTGACTTAACCGCGGTCGAAAAACGTCTGTATCTCGATCGTCAAGAATTCGCTTTGGACCAACGAGACAAGCGACATGGAAGAACATGAAAAACCAGCCGAGCCTAGCGCTGACCTGAACCGTTGGGTTGCAAGCCAGCCAGACATTTCTGATGATCAACGGGATTCGTTCGAAGCTTCGCCTGTGATTGCGAACGAATCGGCAATCGGGAACGATGTTGCTGCTTGCCAATCGTCGGACGGACAAGGTGCTGAGCAAGTTAATGAATTGGGGAGTAACGCTGCCAGGGCTAAACCAGCCAGCCAGACGGAATCAGCCAGCCAGACGGAATCACTTTTAGATGCGGCTGAAAATGTGGCGGCTGCCATTGTCGTTTCTTCTGTGAATCCAAATTTAACGCCTAACAATCTTGAAGTCCTAAGCCGTTTGCGTCAACAAGCGGCGCAGGAAAATGAACGTGCAGCCAATTTGGACCTGGCGGAACTTGAGGGGCGTTCGGACCTTGGTTTGAGCAACGTTGCGCTGCTTGATGGAAATCGCCGTAGCACCGACTCGATCGATGAATCGAATCCAACTCCTTTTGCTGCAGTACGCATTCCTCGTGAATCCAATGAAAGTGTTTCACTGAATGATCTTTGGCGCAGCGTCCTTTGGTTGGTGACTCTGGTTTTGTTGTTCTTGGCAGTGATTACTTTTGGGCCGGTGCTGATCGAGCGATATCAGTATGCCGCCGCTCGAGGTAAAATGCGGGCTCAGTATGAAGCAGCCAACGAGATGCTTTCGAAGGTTGCACTGCGCGACACAACCATTGCCAGCGAATTGGTTGTGCACACGATTCGACCGAGTGTTGTTAGCATCCAAGCGGGCA
>JBDNHU010000171.1:0-2568 GCA_041688615.1 Mariniblastus sp.
AAATCTTGTCCAAGCCTTCTTTTTCAGCCTGTCGTTTTACCATACCACTGCCTGGCACTATCATTGCGCTAACCTTGGGCGAAACCTGATGGCCCTTGCATACCTTAGCCGCCAATCGCAAATCTTCGATTCTGGCGTTGGTGCACGAACCAATGAACACTCGGTCAATGGCAATTTCAACCATCGGCGTCCCCGCGGTTAGCCCCATATAGTTAAGCGAATCCTCGGCGGCTTTGGCATCAACCACATCCTGAAAGTCGCTTGGATTGGGTACGTTGGCTTCCACGCCGATCACTTGGCCTGGACTGGTCCCCCAAGTAATCTGAGGGGTAATATCGGCAGCATCAAAAACCAAACTACGATCGTAGACCGCTCCAGCGTCCGTCACTAATTCTCGCCAAGCCTTGACCGCTACCTCCCAATCTCTCCCCACCGGGGCGTAAGGTTTGCCTGCCAAGTAATCGAAGGTCGTTTGATCGGCCGCAATCATTCCCGCACGCGCGCCCGCTTCAATGGACATATTGCATACGGTCATCCGTTGCTCCATCGTCAATTTTTGAATCGTCGAACCGGTGTACTCTAGGACGTACCCCGTTCCGCCACTGGTACCGATTTGACCAATCAAATAGAGAATTAAATCTTTTGCCGTAACGCCGACCGCCAGTTCACCTTCCACGCGAAGTTCAAATGTCTTCGCCGGTGACTGGGGCAAGGTCTGAGTTGCTAAAACATGTTCAACTTCAGACGTTCCAATTCCAAAGGCTAACGCACCAAAAGCCCCATGCGTGGCCGTGTGACTGTCACCGCAAACGATGGTCATTCCAGGTTGAGTGTATCCTAATTCGGGCCCAATAATGTGCACGATACCTTGGTACTGCGAATCCAGATCGTACAGTTTGACCCCAAAGTCGCTACAGTTTTGACGCAAGGTTTCGATCTGCCGCTTGGAAACCTGATCCAAGATGGGCAACGAACGATCGGTTGTAGGCACGTTGTGATCTTGAGTCGCAATCGTCAGCGCCGGTTGGCGAACTTTGCGGCCTGCCAACCGAAGTCCCTCGAATGCCTGCGGACTGGTGACTTCGTGAACCAAATGTAAATCGATGTAAAGTAACGAGCGGCCATCGGCTTGATGGACCAAATGAGTGTCCCAAATTTTTTGGAATAACGTTTTCGGCTGACCAGTCATGAAATCTTCTTCGCAAGCGAGAACTAAAAATTCTAAATCAAGGTGTCCTGCCAAGTCCGTTCAGTCACTCTATCAGCGTTGCATCACAAGTTGACGAATCTTAGGGCGACAAATCTTACAAGGACGCTTTTAGGTTGAACCGAACTTACGCTGCAGTCTGACCGCCGCCCCAGGCAGTCCATAATTGGAAACCGATTCTAGCCGGTTGTGAAGTGTACAGTTGCAATTTGATTGCCTGCACGCTGGGATACCGCTCCCACGAAGAATGTCAATGCACCCCAAAAACCGAATACCGAAGACAGATTCCAATCTTTAGATGTACAGCTGAACGGCTATTGTTGAGATCGCGAAACTCGCTGGTCCCTTGCAAAATTGGGAAACAAATCGCAATTAATTGCCAAAGTTAACGCCGCAAAAAAATAAGACTGAATTTGCTTGACAACGCAATCAGGGCGCCTGCTGTTCAAAACAACCCCAACCGTACCGCCCATACCGCGGCTTGGGTTCGGTCCGAAACGTTCACTTTCCTCAACACATGCTGGACGTGTTCCTTGACCGTTTCGTAGCTAATCTCTAGCTTCAATGCAATTTCCTTATTGGTAGCGCCCTCGCACAAATGACGCAGCACTTGAATTTCGCGATTGGTCAATGGAACATCGACATCAATGCCTAACCGAGGCGTCCCCATCGCACCTGTCACACGACGCATCTCTTCACTGGTCCAGATGCTTTCATCGGACATCGCGCGCATGCACGCTTGCACCAATTCCTCGCGACTGATGCCCTTCAACAGATAACCCGATGCACCCATTAAATTACTGCGTGCCACAAAAACCGGATTGTCGCACGCTGAAAAAACGAGAACGGGAATTTGCGGAAAGTCGAACTTGATTTGCTGCAAACCGTGCAACGCGTCCCGACCTGCCAAACGAGATTCCATCAGAATCAAGTCAATCTTTCCGCGACCCACAAGTTCGATCGCCTGGGCAATCGTCTCCGCCTCGGCCACAACCATCAACGGTGATCCCTGAAACATACTGGACACCCCCAGCCGAACGATGGTCTGATCGTCTACCACTAAGACAGAGAAACTCATGCGTGACCTCAATTCAATTGGGAATTGATAAACGATTTGCCATTTGCCGATTCGAAGCCCACACTTAAGCGAGGGCTTGATTCATCAAGCCGTTTTGACACCAGCTATAACGCTTTGACACCAGCTAAGTTTTTGTTGCCACCTAACCGGGGCCAACCCAAAAAACTAGTTTCCGTTCAAATCAACTGCAGCTTAAGCGAACTGACCAGGACCAGCATTGTAAAAACATGGCCCAACAAACGCTTATGCTCTACCCGATTTTACATCGTTTCACCTGCCTCTG
>JBDNHU010000172.1:0-8650 GCA_041688615.1 Mariniblastus sp.
CAACTTTTTTATTGCATTACTAACCAAGGATCGCAGCGCTGATTCACAACAACGCGGCAGTGCAAGGACCGCAGGGATGAAGCCGAACGACTTGGAGGTTAACGAACTCGAAGGTGCAATTGTTCCCACGAGCCAGGACAGCAACGGCACGACGTTGCAGCCAAAGGATTTTCAACTATTTTTTCAGGGAGAAGTATGACAATGAGACGATTAATGACTATCGCATTATGCATGATGGGCATCGCTATGTTTGGCTTTCCGGCAAGGAGTTTTGCGCAGCAAGATTCCACAATCAAGAAGCAGCTAAAACTTCCTGTGCAGGCGGCGAAGGAGTTTGAATCCCACTTCCATCTACTGCCGACTGAGGAGGAGCAAGAGCCAGGCAATGCGATTCCCGTGTTGCTGAGAATGGTCTATGAGCAGCAGACGTTTATGCGGGATGTTTATCCGAAACTCCACGAATACGCCGAAATGGATGTTGCTGATCCAAGATTCAAAGAGTTTTACTTTGCCCATTTCGCAGAACAAATCAACCGCGCCGGATCAATGAGCTATGCGGATTGGCAGTATCCACTTCGCAGTGATCGACCCTACGTAATTCTTTTGCCTGACGTTCAGTCTCAACGACAACTCGCTGGGCGAGGAATGACCGCGTGGATTAGATTGCTCCTTTCAAAAGGAGAATTGGACGAGGCTCTGAAGTGTATCAAAGGCCAGTTGGGGTGTAGCCGGCATTGTGCCGCCACTCCAGTCGTAGTTTGTCATTTGGTGGGATTGTCTATCGCTAACATGGCTTTGGACAATCTTGAGCTTGCAATTCAGTCTGGCAAATGTCCGAACATGTATTGGTCACTCGCTGCATTACCACCCACGCTTCAGGATCTTGGCCCAATGGTACGCTGGGAATTGTGGGCAACACCTGCGCGTCTGAACGAGCCATTGCCTCCAATCGGCGATAAAGAATGGGTTCAGATTGCACGTAAGTTTGTTGAGTTGTATGCAGAGTCTAGTGATGAACGCTACACGCCAGACGAGGGTGCAAAGCTGCAGGATAAGATGCAAAAACTTGCCAAGGAGCAACTTCCCGAAGCGCTTGGTTTCACCGACGCCGAGATTAAACAGATGTCTTCCGAGGAACTCATCATGCGTTGGGTTTACATGCAATACTGTCGGCTCCGTACACAGGTTGAGCCATTGGCTTTTCAAAGTCCAACTCAGATTATTGTAGACAAGAGCAAGATCGAAGCCGAAAATACGGCACTTCTCAAATCTACTGGTGCGAAATCGAGTCCCTATCCGTTCGTTTTACCGCAAGCCATTCTTGCTTGCCGGAACTTTGAACGTCGCGTCAAGTTTCTGCAAACCATCGAATCTCTTCGGGACTATGCAAGCAAGCACGACGGAAGCTTACCTGCGAGTCTAGCAGATCTAGACCTACCGGCTCCCAACGATCCTTTCACCGAGAAGCCGTTCGAGTATGAGCTCGAAGGCAGTACAGCACGAATTCGTCAGGCAGCAATTGAAGGCTTAAATTCAACGCTTTACGACTATGAGTTGACGACTCTGAAATAGGGGAAATATCGAACCGACGGCTCGTGTCACGGATGCAGCACCCGGTCAGACGATCACTCGATAAAAGCACTGTACCCATCGAAGAGCACCGGCCTGTCAGGCAAATGACAAGCCGGTGCTTTGCATAACGAACTAAGTTCAAAGTAAGTTCATGACCTTGTCGGCCAATCCCTTCGTTTGTGTAGTACTTGGGCCCAGCACGATGTTCATCTCGCCAGCGGAAGCAATCTTTTCGAGTACTTCCAGCTCGCGAAGTCGCATCAAGGTCGGGTTGTCCGCAAGTAGCTTTGCCGTGTTGGCTTGGCTTCTCATTGCGGCCGTTTCCTCGCGACGAGAGATCAAGTTGGCTGTCGAACATCGCTAGATGCTGAAACTGCACGGCGAGCGTCCTTGATCACGTACGTCACCAAGGCGTTCATGCGCAATGTAACCTTATCGAGCGTCATGATTTCCTGACCACTAACGTCGATCTGGGCTTCTCGCATATCCAACTCGACGACCCGAGAATCTGCAACGTCCTTCCAGAATGCGTACAAACCTAGTTCGAGCTGATCGACGTACCGACCATCGACGAACAAAATACCCACGCAATTAGTCACTCCAATGCCTGGCACTGGTGTGATTTGGCATGATGCAGTAGCTGAAAAGCTTCACGTCGAAACGATCAATCGCTTGGCAGCAATCGCTTGGCAGAGAATCTTCTGGAACGCATTGTAGTCCTCCGGTTTGTGGAAGATGGTATCACGAAGATTCGCTCGATTGAGCATGTGATAACAATGCCCGGCAACATCCGCACGTTTCGGTCGTCCCATCGTCATCACTTCTAAAAAGAGTGTCAATTTTCACTTAAAATAGCGCACCCGGAGCTCGTGTCAACCGAAAAGGTACCGGACACTCTTTTCTCGCCTCCTTGGTCTTTTCCTCGGTCAATCCTCAGATTCTGCTGCCTCGATTTCCCACCGCCAAAGTTCTCCCGAAGTGGTTCCAGCGTAAAGCACCCGCTCCTGCTCATCTTCACATAAAGTAACAATCCAGTCGTTGGTGATCTGCCGCTTGCCAACCAGCTTCCCCGTTTGCCAATCGATGCTGTGAACCGAACCTTCCGAGTCGCCGACGAATAGCGTTTGCTGTTGTTCATTCCAGCAGCTCGAAAGGGGAACTGCTTCTAAAGTCGCAAAACGCATCATGCGACCAATCGTTGGTTGCCAAAAACGAACCGTTCGATCCTTGCCCCAACTGGCAATCACCGGCCGACTGGATTCAGCACCGTTGAGCAGTCGCACTCCTAGTACCGCACCGACGTGTTGATTCATGGTCCGTTTCAATGTTTCATTTTCCAAATCCCACAAACGAACACTCATGTCTTCGGCAACCGAGACCAATTCAGAATCACCCATCAACACCAGTTTTGAAACCGCTTTGGAATGACCTTTTAACATTGTCGGTTGCGATTTGCCTTGGCTAAGTTCTAGCGGGTCTTCCAGTTGGAAACGATAGATTTGACCATCGATCGATGAACTCACGAGCAGCTTGCCATCGGCCGACAAGTCAAGCGAAGTAAAAACATCGTTTGCGGCCTTTAGCATCTGTCGCTGAGATAAATCCTGCAGATCAATTTCGATCAGACGCCCCGTTTCTGCTGGATCCCCACCCGCAATCCAGATCGACTTACGATCCAAACTCAGTTTCGCGTGCGTGACCTGATGCATTCCCAATTCATTTTGCTTTAGAACTCTGCCATTTGCATCCAAGATCACCACCGTATTCTGAGCCACTACTAACAGTTGATCTTCCGAAGCCAACGGTACAACGACCGTCACCGGCCCTGCGAATTTGGCTACTAACGTCGCGGTTGATTGTGCATACCCCGAACCAGAAAACATTAGCATCACGAATGCGAAAACAATTGAGGGAGCGAATCGGCTCCAACCGTGTACGTGGGATGTAGAGAACACACTTCGCCGTCCATTGATCGAGTCATTCATCCGATAATTTTCTTGATCGCAGTTCCTTCGCGGACTAACCGAATTGGGCGACCATCAGGAGTGGTTAATTCGAGATTTGGATCGAACCCCAGCAATTGATAGATCGTTGCAGCAAGATCCGCAGGCGTGACCGGATCCGATTTTGGTGATTCACCCGATTCGTCGCTTTCCCCATGAACCAATCCTTGCGGCGTTCCTCCACCAGCCAGCAACACACTAAACGCCCGCGGCCAATGGTCACGTCCGCCCGCAGCATTAATTCGCGGCGTGCGGCCAAACTCGGCCATGACCACCACCAACGTTTCGTCCATCAAACCCGTTTGTTCCAAGTCTTCCAACAATGCATCGAGACCTCGGTCTAGATTGGGAATCAAACCAACGGGCTCACGAGCTCCGACATAGCCGTCCTTCAAACGCACAACCAGATTGTCATGAGTGTCCCAACCAGGATAGTTGACCGTGACAAAACCAACTCCACCTTGGATCAACCGTCGAGCCAGCAGGCAACTTTGGCCAAACAGCGACGAACCGTACTGGTTGCGAGTGTATTCGGGTTCCTGTTGCAGATCAAATGCCGCTCGAGCTTTTTCCGAAGTAATCAAACGCACTGCTTGATCCAAACCGGCATAGTCAGGCACTGTACCAATTCGATCCAGCGACTGCGAAAACTGGTCCAACTGCTTCAAGTATTCTGCCCGCCGATCCACGCGGACTTGCCCCAAACTTTCCACCATCTGCAACGCGTTTGAGTTTAGTCCCTTTGGGTTCGAGGACCGAGTCAATTCAAAGGGCAAACAACTGCTCGGCAAGTAACCATTGGCTCGCAGTTTTGCCCCGCCGACCTGATGGTTGGGAACCGCCACATGGTTGGGCAAGTCATTCGTTTCGGTCCGCAGATGGCTGATCGCACACCCCATTACCGGATACTCTAACGCCGGCGTCGGCTTATAGCCGGTCAACATAAATTGAGCACCCAAATTATGCTCGCCCAACGGCGATGTCATGCCTCGCAACAGTGTCATCGTGTTCATGCGTGTGGCCAACCGAGGCAAACACTCGCCGAACTGGATTCCCGGAATGGAGGTCGCAATCGATTTCAGTGGACCGCGAACTTCCGAGGGCATTAACGGTTTGGGATCAAACGTTTCCAGATGACTCGCTCCACCATCCAGCCAAATCAAGATGCAATTCTTTTTTGCATGCCGACCCAACGCTGCAATCGATGAGAACGGACTCCCTAAGCCAATTGGTGAACCCATGCCGCTAATCGCACTGATCGCACCCAATTGCAGAAATTGCCGACGTCGCACACCATCACATCGTTTTTTCATTTCTCGCGACACATATTCACCTTAATGATTCATCACAAATTCACGACTATTCAGAATGGCCCAAATGATGTCGTGCCACATTTGTCGTCGCAGTTGGTCGGGTGACCCCATGTTCGACCTCATGTTCGTTTTGTTTGCCGCTGCCGTTTGCTGCAATGACGCCGCAATTTGTTTCAGCCAAAAAGACTTTTCTTCAGAACTTGGCGATCTCGAAAACGCTCTCACGTAAGTCTCTTCCAAAATTTCGCCATCGGTCCCATTCTCATCCAAGAATTCGGCCAGAAAACCACTTTCACTCACGATGCGTTCATTGAGAATGGGACCATTTATAAGTTCCAAATTCTCAGCCAGTCCTGCACTTGAATTCGACGAAGCCGAACTAGGCAAACAGTTCACGTTTCTATCGCATTGGCCTAGAACTTTTAGCTCGGCAAATTCTGCGGGAAACGCAACAGTTAGCCAATCGCGATCGCGCACTGACCCTGACCCTGACCCTGACCCTGACCCTGAACCTGAACCTGAACCTGAACCTGCAGTGAACTGCTGAACCGCATTCAATAAAACGGGAGCTGGCAGGTCTCGTGGCAAGAATCGCCAATAAAATTGATCGCGTGTCGTCGTAGTGGCATCGGCCGTTTTCCGTTGATAGGCGTCGGATAAAACGATTTCGCGAACCAACGGGCGCAATTCAAAATTGTGGTCGCTATGAAATTCAGACAAGTCTTCCAAAAGCTGCGGATTGGAAATCGGATTGGTCTGCCGAGCGTCATCGATCGGTTCGTAAATGCCGCGTCCCATTAAGATCGACCAAATACGATTCGCAGTCGAACTCGCAAAATAAGGGTTCTCTTTCTGCGTAATCCAGCGAGCCAAATCCACTCGCGGATCTTCATTCACGACTTTGGAAGTACCAGGCAAAACGGCAATCGCCAATTTTCGAGTCACTGGATTAGTCAAAGTTGAATCCGAGATCACTCGAATTTCCTGGTCTCGTCGCACGCCGGCAAAGAAAGCCGCGAACTGAAAGTATTGATTGCGTTTCCAATGATCCAACGGATGGTTATGGCACTGGGCACATCCAATCCGGACACCCAACCAAGTATTACAAGCCAGTTCGGCTTGAGTTCCGGGATCGGTCGTCAGTCGATAGAAACCTGTCGCTCCGTTGTCAACGTTTCCTGTGGCCGTCAAAGATTCGCGAGCAATTTGGGCCAACGACGCCTTGCCAGCAACGTGACCTCGAATCCATTGGTAATAATTCTGGGCCATGGTTTCATTCTGCCCGTTCCCTCCCACTCGCAACCATTCGGACAAGTGCCAAGTCCATAGCGTTGTGAACCGCGAGTCTTGCAACATCGCATCGACGGTATGTTCCAGTTTTTTTGCAGCGGTTGACTGAACGAATGACTGAACGTCAGCGGCCGCGGGAAGTTGCCCCAGTAAATCCAACGACAATCGTCGATACAACGTGGCGTCGTCCGCGGATGGCTTCGCAATGATCCCCAAGCGGTTTAGTTTTTCGGTGATCGCTCGGTCAATAAACCGACCGTCAAGATTTTCGACCGATAACCGAGATGAGTCTTCGGGTGACTGTGCATAAGGCAGGGTCGCTTGCAGCAAATCGACTTGATCCAAGTAGCGAACCAAGACCGAATATTGTCCTGGACGTCGAATCGTTAACGCCTGGTCGCCCAGCTTCCCTGCATCCGTTTGGGTCTCGGAAAGTTCCAACGCGTCTTCATCCAGCAGGGTGATCACGGAATCGCGGGTAACATTCCATTTGGTTCCGTCACCGAAGTGGGCAAAGACCTGAAAAGCTTTCGCCTGACCGATTTCGTCAAATGAAAAACTAGGTGGTGTGATTTCAATCCGCACCAGTTCCCGAGCACGAATTCTGCGTGCTCCTTGCTCGATCCATGACTTGAACAAATCGTATTGCCGACTGTCGACATCGAACCGAAATCCGCCTTCGTGTTCAACCGACTCAGTCGCCTTCAGCAGCAGCAGACTTGCTTCGGGATCGTTTCGATGGATTCGTCGGCCGTATCGTTCACGCACAATTTGGTCGTAATCCAAATCGGGATCGGATCCAAAGAGCGACAACTGAAAACCGCCCCGGCCTCCCGAGGCTCCATGACAGGCTGCGGCATTGCAACCGCTCTTGGCGATAACCGCCATGATTTGAGTGTCAAAATCAATCGGCGACTCAGGCATCTCGGTCGATGCGTCAGTGGACACACTCGAAGTTGCTGTCTGTCCCCACGTCAAAACGTGATGCGATTGCAGGATCACGAGCGCAAGCAAAAGCAAACCCGACAACCAAGTCCAAGACTTCGCTGGAGTAATACTTATTTCAGGTTGGCGTTGCATGTTCATTCAATCGGCGCTTGTGGACGGAACGCGGAAACAACGTTGCAGGCTACTTGTCTGCACCGTTGGTCTGCATCTCTTTTTTGGGCTCGGTCGCTTTTGAGGCAGATTCGGCTTCACCCTTTTCATCACTCTTAAAGGTATCCGCCCATGTTTGCAGATAGGCTTGAGCCGGTGCAGTGCCGTAATTCTGTAGCACGCCGCCGCTGACAATTCGTCGGCAAGCGTCTCCCACCGCAACCTTGAACGTCGCGTCTTTTTCAGCTCGGGCAATTACCTTTTGTGCGGCGGCTTCGACTTTTTCGGGAGTCGCCGTTTTCTGGATCACAGGAGCTAACAAGGGACGAATATCAACGGTTGGCTGATTCCCAGCTTGCATTTGTCGCTGGCCCAACCAGTTGGATAATTGGCGTTGAGAGGGAGGATCGATTTTTAGTTCATTTGCTATCGCAGTTGAAATCTGTTTCAAGTCGTCAGCGGCACTGGGTTGAACCAAAGCAAAATTGCCAACAGTTTTTCCTGCTTGCCCCAAGACGACGGTCATTGTCACATTTCGGTTCAGTCCCCATGTTCCTGGCCCTTCAATTCCGTCGTTACTGACCAACATGCGGGCCCCTTCCGGAATTGCTTGCCGAGCATTCACCGACCACTGTTTTGTTTCGCCGACTTCGTCGGTCAAGAAGACCACGGAGCTATCGATTTTGTCGCCTAACTGTTTCGAATAAGTGGCAAGCCCTCGCAGCAACGCAAAACCCGGCCGAGTCCGCTGGTGCATGAACACGATCAGCTGCAACGCTTCCTTCTCAGATGGCACTACGACCACTGGTTCGGCGGCATCACCGAGCAGAGGCAAGGCCGAAAGTTCCGGCAGCGGCTCATCCTTCTGTGGCCCAGAAAACAATTCTGGCGTGGGTTCAGCGGTTTCATCCGCCCCTTGAAATTCTTGTTGACCGCGTGAAGTAGCGGCCGGTGCGGGCTCACGTTGCTCTTGGGCACTCAACTTCGCTGGCGCAACGATTAGCGTCAAAGCCAACAGCCCCAACAAAAGTCCCGGTTTCTTTCGACTCATCCGTAGGCTCCAGCGAAATCGATTTAACTGTGGCGTGAAAAAACGTGCTAAGTTTTAGATTGGATCTAGTGGAAGTTGCTAAACTTCACTTGGGTTTATCGACCCGTCGACGGTCAGCAGTCGACAGACGTCAAACACAATATAACCTAGATCGAATCGGGAAGCGTCCCATAAATTGTTAAAACTTGAAAAGTGGTCTCCCGCTGAGCAAACTTGCTCAGTCGGAAAGTATCAAGTTTTAGACAACGGCTAGCAGCCGTTGGTGAGACCACAATGAGTGAGTTTAGTTTGTTTGGCCAGTTGGATCAAGTTTCAGGTAGCGA
>JBDNHU010000020.1:0-5258 GCA_041688615.1 Mariniblastus sp.
CTCCAGCACCCCACCCGCCCTCAAAATCCAACCAAAATCCATTATCACTAGCGCGCCTTACCACTTGCGCGCCTGGCACTTGTATTGGTTAGCATGGAGTATTTCGATGGAACGATTCATGATTATCAACTGTTCGATGCTGACGATTCTGATGGAACCTTGGAAAAAGACGGTCGACTTACCAAAATCACCGAATGCGGTGATCGCATCACGGAAATTAGTCACAGTGAAGACTGGGTGATTAGTTCAATTTCCTTTCCAGATGGGCGGACGGTATCCCTTACCAACGGATTGATCAATTCAAATACCTACGCTGCGACTTCGATAAGTATTGGCGGCGGAACTCCGTTCCCGCTGGAATACGCTGACACAGTTCTGCACAAAATTCAAAATACCGAAGGAAATGGGGAAGGAGACTATTGGCGGGCTGATCTATCTTCTAACACAACTTCGCAAACAGTTTCCATGGCGGTTAGGAATCCGGACAAGGGTCGATCCGAGTATCATTTTTCGACGGATTTCAAAATTTTAAATGGGGATATTATTACCCAACCTTCAAACGTTCTACAGGCCAAGTTTAATGGCAATGGTGAAAACATACTCACTGTTATTGTAAACCCAAACAATTCAGATCAAAAGTATTTTATTCAGGGTGCTGACCAACTTTCATTGGTTGATGGAACTTCTTCTAAGTTTGCAAAATCGTGGTCGATGGGTGATCCCAATCTTGGCTGGAACGCTGTCAATAACGTGCAATGGGAATCGACCTATCTGGCTTGGATCCCTGGCCCAACACAAAGCGGCAGCGATTTGATGAACGGCGCACCTTCTCAGTATCAAGATGCAAATGGTCGTGTATTCGACATGGAATATAATTCGGATAATTATTTGGTGAAAAAGACGTTCCTAGACGGATCATTTGAACATTGGGTTCGAAATCCCAAAAATCGAATTACAGCCTACACTAATCGCAATGGGATCATTACCAACTACGGTTACGATTCCGATGGTTGTTTGATGACATCCAAATCGATCGATGGGAAAACCTGGACGTATGAGTATGACGCGGAAGGAAACGTGATCGCAGAATCATCGCCGTCCTCCAATGGAATTGATACGTATCGTACAGAGTATCAATACACTGGCGGCCAACTGGTGAAGAAGATTGAACCTGCCGCAGTCAATGGGGGGCCTCGCGGTGAAACGACCTACACTTACCATAACACTGGTAATGTTGCTTCAGTAACCAATCAAGTAGATGATTCAATCAGTTACATTCGCAATGATCGGGGTTTTGTAACTGAAGTACAGTACCTATCGGACGGTACAAACGAACAGTATATCTACGGTGGCGTCGACATACCGGGCGGCTTGGTGTCTAAGTTTAAGAGTCGCGACAACCTTATTACCGAATATCAATACGATTTGTCAGGCCGCGTTATTCAGAAGATTGTTGGAATTGCAACCGACGATGACCTGTTTGATTCGGTATCGGAAATTCCGAATACGAATCCTAATGCCAAAGTGACTGAAAGTTTTACGTATTTGCCAGGCACTTTCCAGGCCGTATCGACGACAGTTAACGGTAGGAAGACAGAACGTGTGTTGGACTTTCGTCGACGGATTGTTGAAGTCAAACAGTTCCCTGATGCTGGTACTGTCTTGTCTACTAAGAGTTTTTACGACGCTTACAACTCGCTTCTTTACATTGAAGACAATCACGGGTTCCGGACTTATTACGGTTATAGCCATTCCTCTGGTAAACAGCTTCGTGAAGTCTTCTTTACCAGAACACCGTCAGTGTGGCCGAATGGAAATGGTGCGGTGCTTTCAATGACTCGCAACCTTGGCAACAACGCAGAGTACCTTATCTATGATTCACTTTTTGATTCGGGGCAGCGGCTGGTCAAGTCGATTGATGGCCGCGGAGTAGAGGATCAATTCGGATACGACAGTATGGATCGGCAAATTTTAAAGATTTCTGCCGCTAACAGTAGCCATCACCAGCGAAGAGAATTTGAGTATGATGCTGAGGGTGCGATCCTATCAATGAAGCACCCCCGCTACTTTGATTCTAGCGATACCAGTGCGTATCAAACCGCCCAAACGGTAAACACCTATGATGGTCGAGGCAAGCAAATTGACTCTCAGTCTCCCAGCAGCGGCCAAACGGCGATCACTTTAGAAACTTATGATCTGGCCAACCGAAAAACACAGCAAACCAATTCAGCTGGAAAGACCGAAACGATCGTCTACGATTCATGTTGTGGTAGGGTGCTAGGTGAGAAGCTTGACGATGGATCGGGAGAACTGCGCAACTACGATAAAGGTGGTCGTGTGGTTCACGTGGCTTCGGTTACGGATTTTGATTCGCACGTGTCCAACAAGGTGGATCCAATCGATAGCAAGACCTTACTTGAGGTGACGATTCGTTATGATTTATTGGGCCGAGAGATTGCTCGGACCCAATGGGAACAACCATTGGGCGCAATTGATCCAAACAACGTTCCAATTGCTGGCCTTGGTTCCTCTGGCAGCGGAACGACAACGCAAGTTCTATACGATGACAACCTTTCGGATGGCATTGGCCTAGATTCGACTAACGGTGTGACGGTCACCAATCCAAACGGCGGAACATTTAACATAAGTATCGCTGCGGCTTTGACCCAATTGGCGGAAACGGTCGCCAACGGCGGGATTGACGTAGCCTTCGATTCAAGTGCACCAGGTCGAGCTCAAGTACAGATTGACGGCTCCTGCAGTGGAATTGTCGCTTCGATTTTCGATTCGATGGATCGTGGTGTAATGACAGCGACAATTGCCGGACCGGCAGCGCCGTCACCCAATTCGGTGCGATCTTACAGTTCCTCCAAATACGATTCGACAGCGACGGTCAGCGGATTTGGCATCTGTCAAGAATTGGTTCGCGTTTCTAGCGGCGGAAAAGTAATGCGGGAACGGCAAGATGGTCATGGCCGTCCAATCCAGGTGGTTGAAGCCAATGGAAACGTCATTGATTCAGAATACGATGCCCAAGGCAATACGGTCAAAATGCGAGATTCTCAAGGCGCTGGCTATGATGCGACTTACGATCAATTGGGACGACAGTCTGTTGCCACAGATGCGCATGGAGACTCATACTCTGCCGAATACGATGACGGCAATAACATTATTAAACTGATCGATTCGAAAGCGAATTTTATTGCGGTTGAATACGATGTTCGTGGCAACAAAACTAAAGAGACAGATCGAAACAATCATGTCAAGACCTGGGAATACAATTCATTCGGGCAGGTTACAAGAGTTGAGGACGCTGAAAATCAAGTATCCGTATTTAGTTACAACTCAAGAGGTGAACTGGTCAAAAAGACTTTCGCGGACCATGTAACTAGTTCGACAAAAGGATCGCCTGGATACGGAATTATTGATTATGAATATGATTCTCTTGGGCGCCTCCGTTTGGAGACCTTGCAAGATGGCCGAACGATTAATTATGTGTACAATTTCCTAGGATTTCTAACGGCAAAGCATTTTCGAACCGCCGCCAATTCACCAGCAGGTACCATCCAGTACACCGATACGTTCACTTATGATCAAGGCAAGCTGGCAACCGCAACAAGCGGTCGCCATTCAAATACCGTCTCAATGACCTATGATGGAATGGGGAGGTTGGCAAGTGAAACTTTGCAAATTGGTGGTCAAAGCTATACCGTGGCAACTGGGTATGATAGCAACAGTCGGCCCAATCACATGACATTGCCGGACGGCGAGACCACGGAATACTTGTATGATTCCAGTGCTCGCATTACGCAAGTCAAGTATAACAACAGCGTGGTTAACACTCGGGCTTATGACAGTTCCGGTCGACTGGCAACATCGACCTTGGGTAATGGACTGGTTGAGACACGAACGTATCGTGATGACAACCAAGTTCAAACAATTGACATCACTGGCGTTGGAAACTTTACCTATGGCTATGACGTCAACAAGAACCGAACGTTCGAAACCATTTCTGGTGCAATGGCAAGTTATGGTTGGAATACAGGTGCGACGGGTTACGATGACGAAGATCGCCTAGTTGCATGGCAGCAAGATAGCAACAATCAAAATCTGGCGTGGACACTTTCCCCTGAACACGACATCTTATCTAAAACCGTCAATGGAATTAGCCAGTCAACAACGTATGGGGCCGCTCATGAATTGGGCGTACATCAAGGGGAATCCATTGCTCACGATCTGAAAGGAAATGTTACAGCCGCTAAAGGCGTTTCCCAGATGGCGTACGACGATCGTGACTTCTTGCTTTCAGCCAGCGTTTCAACCGCAGCTTCGCATCAAACTACTCAAACAGGAATTGTTGGAACCCATACTTACCAATTCGATGCTTTTGGGCGTCGGGTTGCAAAGATGACGGGTGGTTCGTCACCTCAAAACACCGTTTTTGTCTACAGCGGCCTGTCATGTGTTGCTGAATATGCGTTAGGGGCGTCCTCGAGTGCACCAAGCGAGAAATATGTGTATGGAGCCTATCTTGATGAACCCATTTTGAAAGATGGAACGGGCGGAATTCAGTACTATCACCGTAATGTTCAGTACAGCATCTGCGCCCTTTCTAGTGCAGTTGGCGTTGTAACCGAACGTTACGGCTACACGCCTGAAGGTGATGTCACCATTCTCAATGGTAGTGGCAATACAATTTTGACCACTTCGGCGTTCAACAACAGCTATCTTTTCACAGGACGGAGACTGGATCAGGAAACGGGACTCTACTATTTCCGCAATCGCCAATACTCGTCGTCGTTGGGACGTTTTCTTTCTCGTGATCCGGCAGGCTTCATCGATGGGTTAAATCCTTACACGGCCTACTTTGTGCTCGATGGTGGCTTGGATCCATTGGGACTGGAAAGTGTTGACTGCTCAGATGCACCTTCTTGGGACTACTTGGATTACAGCTACTGTGTCGGCGGTGCGCTAATGGCGATACCGACTGAATTGTATCAGACCATGATATCTTTGAAAGAAGGTGCAGAGCAAGCTGCTGCCATTGCTTCACAGGTTCTGGGCATGACACCTGTAGAGTTATTGCAAATCATCAACGAATTGATCGCCGCGCTCCAGGATGATATCACGTCGCTGATTGCCGCGTTAAGTTCTGATCCAACTGCTCTCGCCCAATCGCTGATGGGTGAATTGAAGAGCCTGATCGATGAGTTGCTAGGGGAATTTGAATTGGAAGAACTGGCGGGTATATTCTCTCC
>JBDNHU010000173.1:0-5092 GCA_041688615.1 Mariniblastus sp.
CACGGACGCTCAAGACAGACCGGTCACCCGATCCGCCCCTCCGCTGAAGGCCGAAGTGGTTGGCTAAACCTTCTTCGTAAGATACTTTCATCCTCTATTCCAAACCGGTTTTATCCCGGCACACCCTGACCCCTTTGGGTTTTCGAAAGACTTCTTCTTATTCTTTAGCTGCTATCTCTTAGCCGCTTCTTCTTCCCACCGCCCGCCAAGCAAGACGCTCTGGCGGGCTGTCTCGGGCTAGCTGCCTTCTCGCCGTGTTCCGGCTACAATGGACCTCATGCAAAAAGCAGCTAAAGAAAAAAGTTTCGTTCTGTGGATCGTCGCATCGGTGGCGCTGTTCTGCGTCCCCTCGTTCGCGTCGAGCGTTCACGACCTACCGGCTGAAAACCGCGTCGAGATTTTTTTACTTGATGGTCAAAACGGCGTCGGTCAACAAGCGATTGACACGGCAAATCGCGTCGAGAATTACGATCCGGCTTGGGGAGTTGCGTCAGAGTGCTCTGTTGCCCCAATTAGAACAACCGGAGAAATTGTTGAGCATTCTTCTCAAGGCGCTGCCCGGCGGGCCGCGCAGCGTGAAGCAGGGATGGGAAAACATGGCGGGCGTCAACAACTTCCAGATCAACCTCTACGTCCAGGGTCACAGTCACCAACAGGCGAGCGAGGCGTACGGACTGAAGTACGAAGCACAGACACCGGCGATGTTGTTCATCACGATCCACACGGAACTCGATATGAAGATGGTACCGTTACGCCTCCTCACTATGGAGTTAACAGGCCTGGAACTTCGACCGTACACCATACCTATCCGTCCAACTATGACCCGAGAACGAACAGGTAACAGATGATGTTGAAAATTGGTCTTGAACGGGGATCTAGCTCGAATAGGTACATCTATACCTACGTTCCAGAAAGCGATACGCTCACACTTGACGCAACTCTAGATAGTTCTCTGGCTCGGGTCAGCATAACTTGTGGTGACGAATTTGAGCTGGAAAGTACATTGCCAGTCGTAGTGCGAGGAGTTTCGGCAGTCAATAACTGCAAATGGCAAATCTTAACTGGCTGGAGCGAGAGTGATCCATATCTTACTCCCGCGAGGGCTAGACTAAGGGAAAAAAAACTAGCTCAACGTGGGTATCGGTTCGTTAGCACGAAGGGATTGCGCATTGGTGCAAGCGAGTTGCTTAGCGAACTCGACGATTTTTCTTATGAGCAGCTTATTTCGCGATCCAGCTATGCGTTGTGCACCGAGTCGGATATGTTCGCAAGCGGAGATTTCGAGCATTTTTTTGGCCTAGTCCAGAGCAGCGCACGATCGCTACCGGCCCCGAGTTCGTCGTCGATGCCTTTTTTGGCGAACACAAAACGTCTAGTTCTTTTCCTTGTTGTCGGTCACAATATTCGTCCTGGCATAGTGATCGTAGCAGGTATGCCATTCGAGTTAGACAGTATTCCCGTCTTAAAAGACGGGTCAAACTTTATATGCGAAGGAATTCATGCAGATGAGGTTTGGTCACCGTAACGCCTAGCCCCAAAGGGTGGAAACATTGATATGAGATGGAAAAGCCTCCCAACAGACGCCCGCAAAGCTGTGAACGACGTCATGACGGAATTCGGGTCAGGACCGGACGGTGCTAGAAAATTGCTTGAGCAGGCACGGTCCGGCGCTCGGCCAAGGCCGAGTACGATTAGCGATGATACGTTGCGAGTGTATCGCGACTTTGTTCAAGAAAAGTTCGATGAATTGTCCAAGCTTCGTCCGGACAAGAACATTGACGTGATGCGTGATCGCCTTGAAATTTACCGCCTATGGCTGGGTGAGTAACTTGATTCCCTACAATTACGAAGGAACTAGAACATGCTTTCAGATTATTTGGCCGATCGAATTCGGGACGCGGCAGTTTGGTACAACGAAAGCGCAGGTGCCCCTTTGACTGCAGGCTTTCGCTCATCGGCACTAAAGCCAAAGTACTCGTTCTTTGAAGTCTTCCGAATGTGTAAATCCGTTGAAAGCGTTGCAAAGTATCAAGCAACACTTGTGGGCGACGTATGCCTGGCTCGAAATGTCCTAATTCGCGACCGCCATGGGTCCAACCTCCCTATAGTTGAGACCATCGGACGTTTGCTGATTCTTGATACGTTTTCATGTACTTATGACGGCCTAACAGCGGATTCGACCAGCGGATTCTTTGACGAAAGTGATTGCCCACCCTGGGATTTTTGGATTGACTATGAAATCAGAGTTGATTCATCACCTCGGCATGTCCGTGGATTACTTTCAGCCTGGATTCCGCAAGAATACTTCGCCATTGTTGAAGAAGCGATCGTAGTATCCGGAGGCGAGGCGCTGTCATGGGGAAGTAGCGAGCATGTTGGGCTGGATGCGGTGTCGATATCGGCCTTCGTCGAAGAATTGGGTAGGTCAGTGTTTGCTGCGTAGGTAGTTTGCCCCAAGGAAGGTACCGACACCTAGTATGAAGACATCACCCTTCGGCCCGAAGATCGAAGATGCAATCCCACGAAGCGGTGTACCAACAAACTGGGGAAAGCCCGACATCACGGACGCCATCGGCGACTATGAACTAAGTATCGCTTCGAGGTATGCAGAGCAACGCGCTTTCGATGCTGCGGGTATTGGGTCTGCGACTGAACGCCTAGCTCATGCGAGGCGAATCACTCAAGAAGAAGACTTCCTGGCGTCCCTTCGCAAAGCACTGGAGAATCGAAAATGATCGTAAATGAGTCAATCCGCGTACTTAAGAACTGTGAAAAAGATCCTGCGGCGTTCGATCAATTTGTCGATGAATTTCGCGAGGAAAGAGATGCAACGGAGCTGCTTGAGCTACTTTGCAGCAAAGATGATGACCTCGTACGACTTAGCGCATGGATTTTGAGCGAAATTCGAGCGTCCAAATACGGAGGTGAAGAGTTTAAGAGCCAACTGGCAAAGCTTACACGCCATTCAAGCCCGGCTATTCGCCTTCATTCGCTTAATGCACTGTTCCCGTTTCTCAGTACAAACGATCAAGACGCAGTCAAATTGATTGCCCGGTTGCAAGCCGATGAAAATGAGGGGGTTCGTATGATGGCTGATGCTGCGGCCGAACGACTCAAAACCGTAAGCGGATGACTACGACGACTGCTCAAACATCCGAGGCAAGGTCGAGCCATCGGCTATACTTCGCCGTTCTTTTCAGCCTCCTTTCGGTGGTCATGTTGACGTCGGTCGCCGTGGGCGACTTACTTGTCGCCCCAAAGGTGACAGGCAACATCGGCAACGTTCGGAAGCTGAAGGATGCGCGGTTAAAAAGTCTTGGAATTGATGCCGAAGATCTCAAAAAGTCAATCGTTGGCAACGGAGGAAGTCGGTTCAACGTTTCAGTTGGCGATAGCGGTGAAGTGTTCTTGATACCCGTCAAGAAAGGAGCAGGGCCGCCGATACCGACCGGTTTCAAGCTCGACGAATTGCCGAACCTCTTTCCAAGAGGAGGTGGACGATGAGCTCCAAGATATCGGCTTCAATTACGATTTCAGGCGATTCGTTGGACTTTGGACAATGTTCAAAGGCACTTGGAGTACAGCCGTCAAGCGTATTTGAACGACCATACGACTATGATTCGGCTATGGTTGGAGCTCGACAATGGAGTTTGGCAACGGAGAAATCCGAGCTAGAGTCCGTTGATGACGCTATTGATGGCCTGCTGAAGTTAATACCCTCGGTTAGCAAAGTTTCCGAATTCCTAGAGGACGGGGGTTACGATCTCGAAATTGCGTGCTCGGTTGATGTGTACGAAGACCGGCCACTCTACGAATTGTCGAAGGAGACGATAGAGAAGTTGTTCTGTCTGAAAGCGAGATTTTCTATGGATATTCATGATTTCACCGAGGATTAGTTGCCCCAAACAGAATAGCGGACACGGTTTCAGGTACTCGCAATGCGGCGTTGCGAACTGCGAAGGAAGCCAATGGCATTCCTCGTAGTGCTCAGCCAGTACGTACGATCAAGCCAAACACTCCTGAAGGAATCAAGCTGGGACTCGATAGCCGCAACGAGGTTCTCCACGAGTTTGTCAACGGTGCCGGAAAGAAGATTCACATTCGGCTCGACAAATCAGCTTCGTTCGGTGGTTCCGGCGGTGTGGGAGATCAAGGTCGGCACTTTAATGCAGGACCGGCCTTCGAGAAACTGAAACAGCATCACTTCTTCGGGAACTAGGCATGGACGTAATTGACTCGAACACAACACGGGAAGATCGAGCTTTCTACTTTTGCGGGGAACTCGCCTCCCCAGTCGTTGCCAAAATATGGCGTTTTCGGTCCGAAGATGAGTACGACTCTGAAGAACGGCCCGAGTTTTTGGCCATGACTCTCATTCAGAGTTTTGCGAAATGTACTGAGAAACAGCCTTTCTTGTTGCTTTCCAGCGATGTTGGATCGCCAACAGCTTTACGAAGCAAGAAAGGTGTATTGTGGGACCACAAAGAGTTACGGCAACTACCGCATGTCACATTTGAGATTGAGTGTGAACACGGCGAAACTCGGTTGGGAGCCATAGTCGATCTCTCCGAATTTGGCTTTGATTCCGCTGCGAGTGCATTGTTGAATTGGGGACAAGGATTGATCGTGCTTGCTACCGAATCATTGGAAACTGTAAAGTGCCTTGCGGAGAAATGGCCTTCAACCGACGCCAGTGATATCCTCGCATTTGACTACGACTCCATTGCCGCATCTCTTCGGCAGAACGCGGCCAGTGGAATACTCCGATACCTACCACCAAGTAGTTCACGCCCCGAAACGGTCGTAGTTGTGGCGGATGAAACTTTTATCGGTGAAGGAGCTTGTGCATGCATTGACTCGATAGCTTAACGCCCCAAATGGGCCACCGCTAAGTGCTCACAAAGTGGCTTTGGGGAAAGTTCATGGAGAAGTTGGGAAACTATCCAAGGGAAACCCCGGGAAATTTGGAAGCCCGCAAGCAGGCACGCCACAGAAAGGTTATCGACTCGATCCGCCTCATCCAAACGCCAAGCCTGGAACTCCAGAAACGGGGTATCATTTCAATTGGTGGGATTGGACGGGCGGAAAGAAG
>JBDNHU010000174.1:0-8363 GCA_041688615.1 Mariniblastus sp.
AAAGCGTACCGACTTAAGCGAGGCACCGGCTGGCTGATCCCACCTGGCGTTTTGCATGCTCCTGGTTCCCTGTGCACTTACGAACCGCAGTGGGGCAGTGACGTTTTTGGAATGTATCAAAGTTTGGTCGAAGGCCGTGAAGTTCCGTGGGCGCTGTTGGTCAAAGACATGCCCGCTGAAAAGCATCAAGATCTGGACTTCATTATCGATCAATTGGATTGGGAGAAGAATGTCGATCCCAACTTCATGGCCAACAACTATCTTGAGCCCATCATTGCCGACCAGGGCGAAGAATGGGTCGATCGCTGGATTGTCTACGGAAAAGTCGACGGAGCCCAATTGTTTAGCGCGAAGGAATTGACGCTGGAACCAGGCGCCAAGTGCGTAATTAAAGACCCAGGCGCCAGCAGTTGGATTACCGTTCAAGGCAAGGGACGTATGGGCAAGCTGAACCTGCAAACTCCTGCAATGATTCGTTTCGGCGCATTGACCGAAGACGAAGTCTTCATCAGCCACAGTGCTGCTACCGTCGGCATAGAAATCGAAAACACCGGCAGCGAACCCTTGGTGGGCCTGCGTTACTTTGGCCCCGACACTTTCCAAACCCTGCCCAATGTTGGCGACTATCGAAAGTAAAGTTCGCTTGGTCTTTAGTCTCACGCAAGCGTAGGAAGCTGCGGCGAATTTGAACCTATCACAGGTTAACATTCCCAAGGCTGCCTAGGCTGCTTGCTGGTTGAAACAAATCATTTGCAACCACGTGATTCGAAGTCTCGGTCTGCCGGAAATCGGATGCAAAGCTAGATTCGTTCGAACGAATGCAGCAGGAAACTCGGAATTTATCCTCTGCATACGCAAAAAAAATCGCGGGTTCCAGTCGCGGCCTGCAAGCCTGCTGGAACCAGCGATTACGTTCGACATGGCTTCGAAACGAAAACACTACACATTGTAGGATGGGCGTCCCGCCTCTGATCTTCCCACTCAAGGGACTGCACCCAAGAAAACCTACCTCTACATTGCAGAACCTTTTCTACTTGCCAATCGTCCTCAGCAAGAATTCTTCGTACTTGCGGAAGCGGTTCAAACGCTTAATGTCGCCACCCAGTCCGTGGGCTCCAGTCGGATCCAAAAACAACTCGACCTGGGTTTCCTTGCCCGCCTGCAACAGTTCCCGATAAATATTGATCGTATCCTGGAACAAGACGTTAGTATCTTCCATACCGTGGATCAACAACAACTTGCCTTTCAGATTTTTGGCCAATGGGCGAAGCGAGTACTTCTTCTGGTCAGTTTCACCCGTGCGTGAGGGACCGACGGTGCCTGTGGTGTACCATGAATTGTAATTCTCCCACTCGGTCGGGCCGGCGCCAGCGATACCTACTTGGAACACATCTGGCTTGGTGTACAAACACATCTGAGTTTGAAAGCCACCGAAACTCCAACCATAAATCGCAACCTTCGTTTCATCGGCACCGTACTCCTGAATCAGATGCTTAACACCATCTTCCAGGTCTTCAACCTGCGGCTTGCCAACATTCTCATAGTTCGCCTTTTCAAACACTCCGCCGTAACCCGACTGACCACGCGGGTCGATTACCACGGTCAGGTAATCGTGTTCTTGAGCCATGTAATTATTGAAGAAGTAGCCATCACTGCTATAGCTACCATCAACAACCGAGTGGCTGGTACCCAGAGGACCACCGTACACGTAAATCAACAAGGGATACTTTTTGTTCTTCTTCCAGCCTGCTGGTTTGAACATCATGCCGTAAATTCGATGCCCGTGCCGATTTTCGTAATCGAACATACCGGGAATGGCTTCGGTGAATTTCTTAGCTTTCTCCGGATGACTGTCGGTCAAGACATTGGCATCTTTACCACCATCGAACGCCAACAATTTGCTAAGCCGTCCGTAGGTTACATAATTGGACAACATTCGTTTGCCATCATCACTGACTGCGACTGTCGAATAGTTGCCTTTCTCTTTGCCAAGCATCTTCATTTCGCCAGTCTCCAGATTGACGTTGTAAACCATGTCTTGCGAAGGGTGTTCCTTATTCGCAGTGACCACCATCGACTTATGATCTTTGGCCATTTTCTGCGGATAAACTTCAAACTTACCATTAGTCAATTGTGTGACCGATTCATAGATCGTGTCAATTAAGTGCAAATGACGAAAGCCCGAGATTTCGCTGACGAATACAACCGAATTACTATCCCAAGCAAATTGGGGTGAAACCATTCCAGGTGTGTTTGGACCACCGAAGTGTCTAAAACGGTAGACAATTTTGGCATCATTGTTTACAACGTCAGTCGACGCTGAACTTCCGGTCGAACCGCCACTCCCCCGACGACCTTGCTGTTGTGAATCATCGCTATCAGCATCTTCATCTGTGGACGGACTACCCTTTTCAACTTTGTACTTGGATTCATCGTCAGGAAATTCGCCCACCAAAATCTGAACTTCCGACGGATCTTGATCAAAGAAACAGAATGTCACCTTCGAACTATCCAACGACCATTCTGGGGAACTTATGACATCACGAGGCTCGTCCACTTTGATTTCGAAAATTTGAATCAACCGAGCGGTCTCGTCGACTGCCTTTTCTAGATCGTACAGATAAACATAAGTATCCGTCGCTTGAACTTCGTCATCGGAAACGGTGCGAGACACGGTATCAGATTTAGCAAAGCGATCTCGATATCGAATAATGTCGACTTTCCGAGCACTTGAGCGTGGAGAACCGCCTTTGCGAGCGACGATCGCCAGCCGTTTTCCATCAGGGCTAATGACCGAATCGGAAAGACTTTGACCGCTGGGTAAAGTTGGCGTCAGCTGTTCAATCATGCTTTGGCCAAAGGTCACTCGATTCACTACATCGCCACTGGAATACGTAAATCCTAGACCGTCAGGCAAGTACTGGACACTTCGTTCGGAAGTCGAGGTACGAGTTAAGCGTTCGATTTTCTTCGCCGCTACATCCATTTGGTAAATGTCGCCCATTGCGGTGAACAGGAATTGGTTCTCCGTTGGGTGCCACTGATAAGTACTGACGCCAGAATAACGAGGCCCTTTTTCATCGTCCACATCGGCTTCTGGAACGGTGTCACCCGATTCATCCACAACCTTGTCAGCGTCCTCCTTTTTGTCGGAATCCTTTGACTTATCCGCTTTAGGCTTGTCGTCGCCTGTTTCTTTTGATTCAGCGGACTTGGACTTCTTTTTTAACTTTTCAATGCGATCATCTTTCACCTTGCGAGTCGCCGCTTGGAACGGAGCAAGCACCGACACCGAAGTCAAACGTTCGGTCTTACCTGTTTTAAAATCGTGCAAAAACAGATCCGCCCCGTGACGTCGTTCGTCATAGGGTTGATAAAGATAGGTAGCGTAGCGACCGTCGTGCGAAAATTCCGTCGATCGAGCGCTGGTTCCAAAGTAACTTTTCTCTGCGAAAATATTTTCCAATGTGAACGCAAATTCGTCCTTTTTCTCTTCGCCTTTTTCATCGTCGGACTTCTTGCCGCTCTTAGTAGAATCCTGAGCGACGGCTGGTGACGAATCGGCTGTCAAAATTAGCCCCGCAGCCAAAGCCGCGAACGCGACAATGAATCCAAAATTCCAATCTTTCAAACGAAATCGCATCCTAAATCCTTGTTTCATACTGACGATCAAAAAGTTTAACGGGCTCTGCCCAAAACCCGTAACCAAATTCGGTTTCTCGGTTTCCATACCAAAGAACCCGTGTTTTCTCTGGCTGGAAACCCTATCGTAGACGCCAGTAACCGCGCCTTCAATTTTCACGCCGTGATTTATCCTTAATTATTGATTAACCTCTGCATTATGCCGCTAAAACTGACGAATCCTGTTGCACACGGCATCAGATGGTTGCGACCAACCCTGGACGACAGGAATCGGGTGTTTACGAACCGCTCCGCTCCCATGAGTCGTCTAACCGAGTGGCCTTAACCTGAACCGTGTGACTTCCACCCACGACCGTCGGAATCAAGTTGCCTGGATTCTGTAACCGGCATACACCAACAGGCCTGGCCGATGCCGACGGGATTTCTTCTGAAGATTCTCCTGGCAAATCCAATTCCTTAGCAATCCGACAACTGCTGGTAGGCGGACAACGCCCCGGTGATTGGGTCGAAGATTTGATTGAAACCGGAACGAAAATCCCAACCAACTCTCGCCTAACTTAGCACCGTTTGCGATCAAATCACGACCGTCGCAAACGATGTTGATTGCAAAACTGGCCCCCGTTCAAAGCGACTGCGAACACGGTATAGTGAAGATCAGTCTGCGTTTAAATTACCAGACCTTTCGCCAGCGACGGTGACCAGCCCAATCCCATCGCGGGTCACTCTCATTATTTCATCTTTGTAGGAACCATCGACTGTGCGAATCGTCTTTGCCATCAGTCGATATTGGCCAGCGGTTTCTGCAACGGTATCGGTCATTGACCAAGTCGCTCGTCACCTTCTTCAGTCCGGCGATGACGTGACAATTTTGACGGGCCTGTGGGAAAATCGTTGGCCAGAATCCCTAATTGTTCGCGACGTCCCCGTGGTTCGTGTTTCTTCTACCAGTTGGAACTTGTTCACCAGAACGTCGATCGGCACCAAAATGTCTCAGTGGTTGACTGAACATCAAGATCAGTGGGACCTGCTAGTAGTGGTGGATACCATTGACGGCGGCGAAGAACTTTTCAATATCGCAGAACAATTGAAGAAACCCAGTGTGATTCAGTTGGTTGAATCGGGACCGCAAACCACTCTGGAAGACCAATCCATTCGCCCAAAAAACCACAAACGGTTGAAGACGTGGATGAGTCAATCCAATTGGATCACCAGCGACGAAAGTTCCGCCTGGAATATTCGCTCGCAAAATGAATCCGCCAACGTTAAGCTTTGGAATATCGGGATCGCCGACCTTCCTGACATGACCGCCAGTCAACGGCAAGCGCTGCGTCAATCGATTTGCGATTCGCATCCAGTTTTAGCCAAATCCGCTCAGGCGCCTCTGATTGTTTACAGCGGCCACTATCACCATGGTGCCGATTCCCAATGGCTGTGGCAACTGGTGCATCAGATCACGGGCACGCGACTGGAGGTCCATGTTTGGTTAGCTGGCGATGGACCGTCATTGCATCGTTTGTATCATGCGTCCTGCGATTCGGCGGTAGAAGATCGAGTGCTGTTGCCAGGCTATTTTCCCGATCTCGCCGATCTTTACTCCGCAGCGGACTTGATTTTGGCTCCGCAACTGGAACGGCGAAACAGTTACCAATGGTTGCAAGCGATCGCTGTGCGAACCCCTGTTCTAGTGGCCCAATCGGCCACGACGCAACATCCTCCATTCGAATCCAGCCCGTCTGCTGACTCGTCCGATCCTGACTCGTCCGATCCTGGGCCGGACAATCGTCCCCACTCCGCAGTTCCAACAATCTCGGGAATGGGGAATTTTTTGCCGGTTGGTTTCACTGACAAAGATCGCAGCGAAATTTTCCTGCCCAAACAGATCACACCCTGGGTAAACGCCATTTATTCCTGCTTGGACGATCTGCCTGCCGCCAAGCAACGCATCGAACGATATCGACAACATTTGCTGACCAAGTTAGAACTAGGGGACACAATGAACCAATACCGTCAACTACTAACCGGGTTTGCCGGCCAGGAATGATTGCCTTTAATTTTCTTTGCCACAAGAGAACCTCAACCGCCCAAAATCGAAGGTGCCGACCGTGACCGCGCGAATCATGATGATCATCCCGACTTTAGTGCAGGGCGGCGCTGAAAAGCAAATGAGTCTACTGTCGGCGGGACTACCTAAGGATCGGTTCGACGTTTCGGTCTGCGTGCTGACACATTCGGGCCCATGGGAGAGCTATCTACGTTCGCAAAGGATTCCCGTCCAGGTGATCGGAAAACGCTTCAAAGTGGATCCAATCTCCTTTTACAAATTACAGCGTCATGTCAAGAGAGTGAAACCTGATCTTGTCCACACTTGGATTTACGCCGCCAATGCTTACGGTCGGATGGCCGCAAAATTGGCTGGTGTGAAGAAGATCGTTGCCGGTGAACGCTGTGTTGACCTGTGGAAAACCGAAGCTCACTTTGCCGTCGACCGTTACTTAGCCAAATCAACCTCCGCAATTGTGACCAACAGCAATGGGGTCGTCGACTTTTACTTAAAGAATAAGATTGGGGACGGAAAGTTCAAGGTGATCCCCAATGGGATCGATTTTGAAGCTGCAGATCCAATGAAGAAGGGTTCCAACAGTGAACCCGACTTACCGGCAGACATTACAAAAGAAAGCTTGGAAATTTACACCGCCCGTGCGCGCTGGCGGAAAGAACTGGGCCTGGCACCGTCGGTTCGTATCATCGCTTCAGTCGCTCGTCTTTGGCCGCAGAAACGCATTAAGGATTTGATATGGGCCACTGATTTGGTCAACTGCACTCGGGACGATCTGCATTTGGTGATTGCCGGCGAAGGCCCCGACGATCATGAACTGCGGGAGTTTGCCAAAGAGGCTGGTGTGGGCGATCGAGTGCACTTTGTGGGACATTTATCCAACCCCAAGTCCTTACTGCAAGCAAGTGATCTTTATGCGTTGGCCAGCGAATACGAAGGCCAGTCCAATTCGTTAATGGAAGCTATTTTGCGCGGGGTGCCGGTGATTGTTAGCGACATTCCTGGCAATCGCGATCTTGTACCCAATTCGTCGCACGGCTTTCATTTCAATGTCAGTGATCGTGCCGGTTTGGCGCGAGAGATTTGTGCAGCATTAGGTGATTTACCGCAAGCGAAGCAACGAGCCACCCTCGCCAAAGCCTATCTTCAACAGAACTTCAGTCTGCAAGCAATGCTCCAAAATTACTCGCAATTGTACCAGTCACTGCTTGGTTAAACACTGCTTGGTTAAATACAACGGAATTAAGCACTGGGCAATCGTTGCGGCAAGCAAACGGCCTTGTTTCGGTTCTACTCTTTGCATTGTACATCGGTTAGAATTCATCAATCGCCAGCCAGTCGTGTTTCACCACCTAAGACACAAAAGCTAACATGAATCGGCTGACATGAATCGGAATTTGAAGAAGGCGGTGATCGAAACAAACCCAAGCGAGGCAGTTTTTGTGGCGGCATTGTTTTCGTGGCGGCATTGTTTTCGTGGCGGCATTGTTTTCGTGGCAGCATTGTTTTCGTGGCAGCATGATGGGTGGTCGCGTTTGTTTCTGAACCTAAAAGGTGGATTATCATGATTGAAAATATGGGCTTGATCTTTTTGCTTGTGGTGTCTTCATTGGCGGTCCAGGGCTCTGACTTTCGAACCTGGTCTGACGTAAGTGGCAAGTTCAAGATAGAAGCGAAATTTTCCTCGCTAGAAAATGGCACGCTGATTTTGGAGAAGAAGGATGGCAAGCGAGTCAAAATTCCCCTGACAAAATTAAGCACTGCCGATCAGGCTCAAGCCAACAAACTGGCTGCCGATTCCAATCCGTTCCAAGCGCTGGACGATTCGGGAACCCAGGTCGACTCTGGTAACTCGACATCGGGAACGCCTGAAAGTTCGAGTAGTTTGAAGACAGTTCAAACCAACTGGCAAGCGGTCGACAACATCGAACTGCAGGCCAGCGGCTGGGATGTCTCGTTCTCCGATCCGATCCCTTTCGGGTTTCGTCCCAAAGTGACGACTTTACCCAAGAAGGTTGATTTTTTCGAAGGCATTACTGGCGTCTCTGCTAGTCTTCCTTCCAAGCGCGCGGCACTGTCGCATATCCGAGGCCGAGACGATCAACAAATCACTCGGGTCGTCCTTCTTGACATGGAAACCGCCCAGATGATTCGCCAAGTCGAAGGACCGGGCAAATGGACGGTTCAAGCCTTGCACGATGATGGCGAGCAAATGGTTGTCAAGAACGAATCGACCCGCGACAGTGCTTCGCAACTGGGAACCATCCGCTTGGTCGGCAAGAAGATTCAGGCGCTCGACGTTTGGGAACCTTATCAAACCCAGGATGAAAAAGGACGCGGCAGTGCGCCCCAAATCACGACCATCGAATTTATTGGGGCTAACCAGTTGATGACCTGCAACGATGCCGGCAATTTGGTGATTTGGGACTTTGAGAAACGCGAACCCTTGTTTCGATGCGATATTCCTCGTACAGGTTTTCCTTGCGTTTCACCCGACCGAAAGTATATTGCGTTTTCGGGTGGCGATAAAGTTTGCCTCTTAAATTTGCAGAGTCGACAAGTCACTGCCATCGCCGAAACGCCTGGCATGAACTTTTGGTGCAGGACTTGTTTTAGTCCTTCGGGACGCTACTTGGCGGCTTCGTCGCAACAGAAAACGTTTGTC
>JBDNHU010000175.1:0-15917 GCA_041688615.1 Mariniblastus sp.
ATCGACCCAGCCCTCGTCGCCGGCCAGTTCGCTTTTGGCGACAAATTCTGGGGCACTCATGGGCGGTGTGATGTGGATCATGTCGTACTTGATGATCATCTCTTCTTGGGTATCCATGTGGCGATAGATGGCCTCTTTGGATGCGGATCGAATTTCGACAAGGTTGTGTTTGAAGCGAGGTTGAACTCCTTTTCGTTGGGCCACTTTTTCTAAGGCCTCACAGTACTTGTCGATGGCAAACAGTTTGGCGCCGGCCAGAGTGAAGAGGACATCAATTTTGTCGCGAACGCCGCTGCGACGAAAGTGATCTTCGGCCAAGTAGCAAATCTTTTGCGGTGCTCCGCCGCACTTGATCGCCCCGGCTGGCTGAGTGAACACGGCCACGCCTTGTTTCATTTCGCGAATGAATTTCCAAGTGCTGGCGACGGTATCAATTGAATAGTTGCTGCACACACCGTCCTTGCCAATGGATTCTTTTAGGCCTTTGATTTGATCCCAATTGATTTGGATCCCCGGCGCCACCACCAAGTAGTCGTACGTTAGCGTTTGGCCGCTTTGAGTGGTCACGCTGTTGGCCGCTGGGGCGAAAGATTCTACCTTGTCTTTGATCCATTGGACGCCGTAGGGGATCAAATCCTCTTCATTGCGCGCGGATTCTTCGGGTTCGAAAACTCCGCCACCCACTAAGGTCCAGAGTGGTTGGTAATAATGTTTTTCCGAGGGTTCAATGATGACGATGTCTAGCGCGGGGTCGGCGTTTCGCAAGCGAGCCGCGACAGTGATGCCAGCGGTGCCGCCGCCGACGATGACAATTTGATGGTGAGCCATGAGACGCGATCCTCTTGAATGAAGGGTGGGTTGGTCTAAGAATTGCTTTTTGGGTGCAGTTTTTTGTCATTGTTCAATTCGCCACCAAAGCATTTGGCAAACTGCAGGCCGAATGAAAGTGCGCGTTGCGTGTTGGGGTCCCGCATCGCGGACAGTAGTCCGAAAAAGCCGACCCGTTTGGGGACCGGTTGATCGCATGTGCCCTGATGGCAACTGGCAAGGGCGGATCCAGCCTTGCTGGCGGTTTGAACGGTGTGAAAATTCAATAGGTCAGACTTCATTAGGTAGCTGATGCGATCAATTTCTTCTTTTTGGATTTGTCCGCCAAGATACAACGCAGCATGCAAGCCCTGCCGCACGCTTTGTTCCAGGTCGATACCCTGAGCCTTAACATCGTTGGCCCACTGGTCAAAAACATCCATGGCGATGGCCAGCAGGTTGGGCAATTGGTCAAGCAGTTGACTTCCCTGTTCCAGCTTTGGCAATTGGTCGGCAAGTCGTTGAATTGCTTGCATGTTTTCTGGTTGAGTGATCTTCACTAACAGCGATACCAATTGGGTGGCGCGTTGTTCGAGATCGATTCCATCTTCGGCCGCTTGGCGACTGACGGCGTCGAAGAAATCGGTAGCGATCGCGACCAGATTGGGAAGCTGGGTTGCAACTTGCAAGATCTGGTTAAACGATTCGACTTGATCCAGCAAACGATGCAACGCTTCGGAGGTTTGCGGATCGTCAAGACGCTGGGCCAGCGAGGGGCGGTTGATCGTGGTTTCCATGAAATGAACCTGTCCAAAATAGGAGAAAGCCGAAAGGGTACGAACTAGGCAGTGCCGCTGGTGGCGTGCGCGGCGCTGCCGCTGGGAAGTCCGCTGGCCTGCCAAGCCGCGTAGCCGCCGGTCATATTGACAATGTTATTGAATCCGGCCGCCTGCAGGACGCTGGCGGCAATGGATGAACGAGCCGCGCTTTGGCATTGCACAACAATAGGTTTGTGGTGATCTAAATGGTCAAGATGGTCTGGCAAGCGTCCCAGGAAGTTGTGAGTTGCCTGTTGAATATGGCCGGCGTTCCATTCTTCGTTGGATCGAACGTCGATTAATTGAACTTCGTCCGCTTGGATCGCTTTGGCCAACTCCGCTGGCTCCGCTGCTGGGTAGCTTTGCGTCGCCAGTCCAGCGGCACGAACTTCTGTGGCATCAAAACCGCCTGCGATTTGGTCGGCTCCGATTTTATGTAGGACTCTGGCGGCTTCTTCTAATTGGTCGGGATCGCAGATCAAATAGATGGGTTTGTTGTAATCGACCAGCCAACCGGCCCAGCCGGCCAACATACCGAGGGGGATATTGAGAGAACCGGGCACGTGTGATTGAGCGAATTCGGGCGCGGGCGTAAGATCGACGACAGTCCCCGATTCCAGAGCGGTGTTCAATTTTGTAAGGTCCAACATCGAATGGTGATGCCCTGCGCCCAAAACGGTAGGTCCTTCTTTGTTGACCCGTTTCATCACCGCAAAGTACTTGGGGGCCTCGGGTTGATCGGCCAGGATATAATGGACGAACGCCTCTTGGTCATCAAACTGTAGTGCGGGATTGAATAGTTTTTCGTATCCGACGGTCGACGACGGGATCGCCCCCAAGCCCTTGCCGCACGCGCTGCCTGCACCGTGGGCGGGCCAGACTTGCAAGTAGTCGGGCATCGCCTTAAAACGCTGGGCCGATTGGAATAGATCGCGGGCTCCGGGTTCGGCCGTGCCTGCGATGCCGGCGGCCTCTTCTAGTAGGTCGGGGCGTCCAATCGAGCCTACGAAAACGAAATCGCCCGTGAAAATGCCCATCGGTTGGTCCGCGCCACCGCCTTGGTCCGTCAGCAGGAATGAGATACTTTCGGGCGTGTGTCCAGGCGTGTGCAAGACATCAAACTTGATGTTGCCGATCATGAAATGGTCGCCGTCGTGGACCGATGTGTGGTGGTAGGCATCTAAGAAGAGGTACTTCCAGTCCGCGGGGCCTTCGTCCGAAACGTACAGCATCGCGCCCAGGCGGTCGGCCAGTTCTCGGGCTCCCGAAACATAGTCCGCGTGAATGTGAGTCTCGGCAACGGCGGTGATTTTTACGCCTTCCCGTTGGGCCATCTCAATGTACTGTTGGATATCGCGACCGGGATCAACGATGACCGCGACCTTAGCGCGTTGGCAGCCTACCATGTACGAAGCGTGAGCCAGTTACTGGTCGTAGAAATACTTTAGCAACATGATTCGATTTTCCTTGGTTTAGAAAACGATGGCGTTCCGTGGTCGCGGGTTACAAGACCACGGATTTGAGGATGACAAATACTGCGACCAACACGACCGCGATTGAAAATATTTTTTGCAGGGTGGGTCCGTTTAATCGCTTGGCGACAATGCCACCAAGCCACATTCCGGCAAAGCCACCCAGTAGGAACCGTAGTGTGATATCCAGCGACAAAGGGTTACCGTTGGCCAGATGCGAGGCTACCCCACTGATGCTAACCAGCACGATTACGAAGAGTGACGTTGCGACCGCTTGGTGAATCGCCATACCACTATACAGGACCAGTGCAGGGACGATCACAAACCCCCCGCCGACCCCGAACATCCCCGACAAGACACCTGTCAGCAGCCCCACCAAGCCCAGCAATTGAGCGCACTTGGATGTTAGGCCCAGCTTGCCATCGCTATCTCGTTGGCAGACACTACGATTGGGGAGAGTTGGGTCTGAGGTGACTGGGTTGGCGTCGTCGGTGGTTGGCTTTTTCGGCTTGGTCTTGGCCCACATCCTTTGCGCAACCACCAGCATCAAAACAGCGAACAGGGTTAGCAGCACTTGTTCGGGTACCAGCGTTGAAAGGTACGATCCAATCGGGGCGCCCAACATGCCTGCCACGGCAAACAGTAAGCCTGTGCGAAGTTCCACTTCGCCGCGAACCATTCTTGGTAGGGATCCGAACAGAGCGGTTCCGCCCACCGAAGCCAGCGAGATCCCGACGGCTTCGCGAGGGGCGATCGCCAGGCCAAAGACCAGCAGCGGTACCGCGAAAACGCCACCGCCTCCGCCGGTCAGGCCTAATGCGAAGCCAACCACGCAGCCGAAAAAGATGGCTAGCGGGAACATGCAGAACCGTCCCTAGATTGGTTCCACGGCATCTTGGAAAGCATCAGGCCCATTCCACAACTATCGGTGATGCCCGCGAACATCAGGCCAGCGCCGATGAAGGCAGACAAACCGATAAAGTAAGGATGAACAAAGAACCCCAAAGCCGCGCCTAGAAACCCGAGCAACCCGGCTAGAATGCGAACTTGGCGTTCCAGCGAAATCGCCTTCTTGCCTCGAACGACCGGCAGCCCCTCGGCCGCCCAAGCGGTGGTGCCGCCTTCGACATTGACCACATTGGAAATCCCAGCGGCGATAAACTTTTGCACTGCCATGCTGGAACGAGTTCCACTTTTGCAGATCACGTACAACGGCTGATCCGAACGTCCGTTGCGAGAACTTGCGATCGCTGTCGGGTCCAACCCATCAAGTGGGTAGTTCTTCGCGTAGGTCGCGTGAACTTCACGGAATTCGGTAGGCATCCGAACGTCGATCAAATCCACTTCGCCTGCTGCTGCTTTGCTTGCCAATTGTTTAACATCAATCGTCTGCATCTTCGAGAATCCTGATTGTGAAAAGGGCGGTGAAAAGGGCGGTAAAAAAGTTGTGTGTGAAGTTTGAAACGTCTAAATCTAGTGATGTCGTAACATAACGATATGTCTTCGAAAGAAAAGTGAGTCACCCTGTGGGTACACTTTTGACTGTCATTTTACGGTGGGCATTCTGTGCCGCATTTTTCCCTCTCATGAGCAAGCGGTTCGCGAGAAACCCGCTGGCTCGCTACGACCGATTTTTGGTGCCGCAGGGCAAGAAACGACCTTCGATGCAAGCCATCAATTTTTCCAGGTGCGGTTCGGCTACTTGGTAGTAGACTCGCCGCCCATCGCGTTCGCGGACCAGGAACCCGCAACGCTGAAGCAGTCGCAAATGTTCGGAGCCGACATTATCTTGGATGCCACAATCGGCCGCCAATTCGCCCACCGTGTATCGCCCATGAAGTAGCAACTGCACGATCCGTAATCGCACCGGATGCGCCAGCGTTTTCAAGCACTCGGCCGCTTCGGCAAAGTCTTCGACGCTACCCATTGGTTTCGAATTTTTCACGGTTTTGGCTGCCATATCACTCTCCTGTTGGTTTCATATATAAACATATCGGAAACTATCGAGGTATCAAGTAGTGATTTCCCATTTTGTCAGACATTGGCTTCCGAACTGGGGATTTTGACAGCATTTTTGGCGATGGTTGCTGGGGAATGGTGAGGGACTGGTTGGAATTCAGGACTGGGGCGCGCGGCGTTTGGTTAGTATCAACTGCCAAGCGTCAGCACCGTCGGGGTTGAACTGGGGCGTTGCGTCTGGGCGAAGCAGATATCCAACCGCATTCAGGGATTTAAATGGCCACGGACTGCGCGGGGCGTGGTGACTTGATCGAGGTGTGGCGTTCGTGATGCTAGTGGCATTCAAAGTGTTAGGTTCATTGCGAAGGTTAAGGGCATTGGAAGTTGCGGGCAGCCCGAAATCTTGCAGCAATTCTGGGCGACTGATCCGCAGAGGCCCATGGTTGCCAGGTTCTTGGTCCCTGAAGCAGATGACGCACAACTGGGCTGCAGGAGCCGCCACATGTGCCAGATCTGCGACGTGCTTTCCGCGAATTGCCGATGGAAACACGTATAGCAATGCCGCGTCAATGATCGTGTTGAACTGTTCACAGCGGGGCCAGGCGTCTAGTTTTGTTGCGTCGCCCACTGGCAAGCCGACCAAAGATTCCAGTCCATGCTGTTGAATCAACTGCTTGGCTGCGTTGATCGCGTGGGGAGCCAGATCGATGCCGGTGACAGGTAATCCTTGTCGAGCCAGAGCCCGGCTGGTTTGCCCGGTGCCGCAGCCAATGTCTAGGACGGGGCCAACAATGCCGGAATCAATGAATGCCTGGACCGCAGGTTGCAACCGCCCCACTTCCCAAGGCGGAGTCGATTGGTAGATCTTGTCAAAACGTTCCGCAGGGTCCGGGCTTTGGGATTCAGGCAGAGGAATTCTTTGGATTTAATCAGCGAATTGGGCAGTGGGGAGTGGGGCTGGACGCATGGCAAAGTACACGCCGCTGGGGCTTCTGGGCTGGCCAGTCGGCGCCGGCTGGGTGCATTGGCTGGGGTGCATTGGCTGGAGTGCACTGGCTGGAGTGCACTGGCTGGGGCTAGAGGTTCCCGCTTCAGTCGAGATCTGGTTGCCATGGGAGTAAATGGATCGACAGATTGTTTTGCTGGAAGTGCCCCGTTGTCTCTGATTCTACCGCAACCGACAATGGGCTCGAAATTTCTTGGCAACTGTGGACAATATTCAGCGAGCGTACCAACGGCAGTGTTTTCCCGTCTACCATAAGGCCGTCAAGTTGCGGCATGCCAGAAATTGCGGTGAACTGCCAGAATAGGCAGGGAACTGCGACGACCGTTCCGGGCAACCGTGGGGCGGCTGGAATTGGGTTGTTGCGGTTACTGGTTTGGGAATGTTGGTTTAGGAATGTGGGTGTGTTTGTGGTTGCCGCCAGATTTGAATAGATTTCTGCAGCCTTTGTCGGTTCCTAAACGTGATTTGTGAAATTTGGGATCGTGTTCCATCATTGGGTAAGTCCAAAGTGTATGTCAATTAACGATAAAGCCATTCAAAAGGGGCCTGCGGCTGATATTGGGCAGACGTGGAGTGATGCGGCCGCTGCGAAGCACCACATTGAACAATTCTTTTTGGGTCGTTTAAATTTTGAAAAGAAGACCACCAACGACTACAACGATCAGACGTTTCGCCGGCGTCCATTGCTTTGGTTATTGGAACGCATGGGCAATCCGCAAAACAGTTACCCGGTGGTTCATGTGGCTGGAACCAAAGGTAAGGGATCGGTTGCAACGATGGTTCAGCAAATCTTGTTGGCTACCGATTGCCATTGTGCGCTTTACACTTCGCCCCACATCGTCGATTTGCGCGAGCGATTTAACGTGGCGGGTCAACCGGTTTCTGATGCTCAGATTTGTGTTGCCATTGATCAGATGCAATCAGCGGTGGCTGAGGTGGATGCCAAATCTCAAGCGGAATCAGATTTTGGAACGCTGACGTTTTTCGACTTGTGTACGGCCGCTGCGTTTATGATTTTTCGCAACTGTGGGGCCCAATTTGCTGTCGTGGAAGTTGGGTTGGGAGGACGTTTGGATTCGACCAACGTGGTTCAACCCGAAGTTGCCGTGATTACCTCGATTAGCTTTGATCACATGGCCCAGCTGGGTAATACCTTGACCGCCATTGCAGGTGAAAAAGCTGGAATCATCAAGCCGGGCGTCCGGGTGGTTAGTGGTGTTTTGAATCCCGAAGCAAGGAAAGTGATCCTTGAACGTGCTGCTGAAATGGGTTGCATGGTTCTGCAATTGGATCGTGAGGTCCGAATCCTGCCGGGTGAGGGCCACAGCGATTCATTCAAAGTGCAGGTGAATGCCAGCGAGCAACAGATTGCCGAAGAATTTTCGGCGCTTCGATTAGTAATGATCGGTTCACATCAACGACAAAATGCAGCGGTGGCATTGGCGGTTGTTTCGGTGCTGCGTCAACGTGGCTGGAAGATTGGGGACCAAGCGGTCAGAGACGGATTGGCCAAGGCTACACTGCCTGGGCGAATTGAATGCGTTGGTCGTGATCCGATCGTGGTATTGGATGCGGCGCATAATCCAGCTAGTTTTGCTGCGTTGGTATCGACGCTTGAATCGTGTTTCCCTGATCCAACAGCGCCTGGTTCGCTGGCGGAGACCAGTGTGACCGGCGGCTTGCCCAACGCAGCGGCCGATCAAGACTTGGGCTTGCCGGGGCGAAAGAAGATTTTGGTGTTCGCGGTTTCGAAGGATAAGGACTTTGAAAATCTTTTGCGGCAAGCGGTTACTTACTTTGACCGAATCATCTTGACGTGCTTCTTGAACAACCCCCGGGCTGCCTCGATCCTGGAAATGCAGCAAGTATTAAATGGAGTTACCGATCGGTTACGGCCGGTTGAAATTGTGTCCCAAGCCAGCCCAAGTGCGGCTTTTTCGACTGCAATTCAGGGCGCCAGTCGGCAAGACCTGGTTGTCGTAGCGGGGTCGGTGTTTCTGCTGGCCGAAATCGGAAGTTTGCCCAAAGCGTAACCGCGTGTACACTGTTATTCCATGAACGAATGGATCTGCGGCAGTGAGGCTGTTGAGTGTCTAAGCTGTTTTCTGTTTTCAAAATCTGCCAGCTTCAACCGGTGGTCTTTCGTTTTGTGGATGTGATGGATGCTTGCGCGACTGGTGTTCGCTTGCCAGTTGGGTAGCTTGCGTGTGAAACCTATTTAGGTTGGCTAAGTTGATGAGAATTCAAATGCAGTTCCAAAATGAATCGAAGTTGTGCGCCATTTCGAAGTCGACCGCCGCAAAAGGCTCTGGGTATTCTTTGGGTGCGAGTCGCAGTTTCGTGCAAGGAAGATTTTTGCGAACTGGAAAATTTCTACTCGCTGGCCGGGTGTTATTGGCGACTGTTGGTTTATTTGTCGCTTGGTCCTTTGGTGATGTTAAGTGTGTCGATGCGGAGCAACCGGCGTTGTCTTTAGCGGTTCAAGACGAAGCGGTTGCCGAAGTGACGATGCAGTATCCGATTGATGTGGCGGTTGATTCCAAAGGCATCATTTATGTCGCGGACCGGAATTTGCCGGGCATTTGGAAGATCGTTGCTGGCAAAGCCGAGGTCTACTTTCAAGCGGACAAGAAATTTCGAACGCCGCTTAACGCCGTCCGATGTCTAGCAGTGGATGCTCAGGATCGGCTACTTGCTGGGTGTAGCACCACGACCGAGGTTTATCGTTTCGAGGACGGAAAGCCCAATCCTTTGACGGGTGGCAAAATCAGTGTGCCGATGAATCTTAGTGTCGCCCAAGACGGAAGCATTTGGGTTTGCGATTTGAAGATGCGTTTATTGATTTCGATTTCCCCCATCGACGGATCGGTGACCGAGGTAGCGGAAATCCAGGCCCCCAAAGCGGTTGCAATGCTGTCCGAGGACGCGATGTTGGTACTGACCGGCGTTGAAAACCCAATTTTGTCGGTCGTTCAGGCCCAGGAGGGTCAGCAGAAGCCTGAAATTAAGAACTATGTATCGGGGCGTCCGTTTAATTTCCCTGCCGACATGGTCATTTTGCAGGACAAGACGATCGTGGTCAGCGACAGTTATGACAAGTGTTTGTGGAAGGTTTCCGCCGACGGCGAGGCGTCCAAATGGGTCACCGACGATCGATTTGTAAATCCTGTTGGATTGGCAACTGCCAATGGAACCGTATTTGTGGCGGATTCTCGCGCAAACGCGATCTTTAGCGTCGATTCGGCGGGCACCGTTGAAGTAGTGTTTCAAGCAGCGAAGTAATTTGGGTAGCGATGGTTGCCGCGATTAGATCGGGAATGGATTGGGTGTTGGATTGGGTGTTGGATTGGAATCGCTAAAAGCGGGGAATCCAATTACAATGGTGTTTGAATACCTGGTTCGAACCATTTTCGAAGTGCCTTGCAATGTTGCCTGTCGAGTACCATCCTTGGTTTTGTATTTTAGTCACGATCACTGTCTTTGTGCTGATTCAGGTCCGGAAGAATCTTCCGCTGGATTGGCTCTTCTTGTCCGCCCTGATGGCGGTTTCCTTCTCTGGTGCGATTACGGCCGCCGAGGCGTTTTCTGGTTTCTCCAACAGTGCTGTTATTTCGATTGGCGCTTTGATTGCCTTGGCCAGTGGACTGCGCCGCTGTGGAGTCCTGGATTGGTTTGGTCAATTTCTTTTGGGCAATGCCAAGACTTCGGAGTCGGCGTTGTTGCGAATGGCGCTAACTTTGGTCGCCAGTAGCGCCTTTTTATTAAACACCGCCGTCGTTGCGATGATGGGCCCGATGCTTGTGGATTGGTGTCGACGAAATCGTGTGAGTCCATCAAAAGTGATGATCCCGCTTAGTTATTTGACGATCTTGGGCGGTGTTTGCACCTTGGTTGGCACCAGCACAACGTTAGTCGTCAACGCCAAGCTGCACGAAATTTCGTCGAACAAGGCGCTCGTAGAGGCGGCGAGTCAGAATTTGAACGAAGCCACTTCACCAACGGGGCAAGCGGGTGTCGCTGCAACTCAAGCCAGTGCCCGTCAAGCCAGTTCGCTACGTCCGTTAACCATGTTTGAGATTGGTTATGCAGGGGTGCCATGTGCGATTGTAGGATCGATTTATGTTTTATTAGTCGCGCCTCGATTGTTGCCAAAGCGAACAGATGTGGTGGAGGAATTTGGCGACGCGACACGTGAATACTTGGTCGAGATGATTGTTCAGGGGCACTGTCCGTACGTGGGTAAGACCGTGGAGGAAGCGGGACTGCGGAGTTTGCCAGGTTTGTTCTTGGGTGAAATTGATCGCGGAGACGAAGTTCTGTCGCCGGTATCACGTGAGGATAGGATTTTTTCAGGTGATCGATTAGTTTTCTCGGGTGTGGTGTCCACCATCATTGATTTGGAGAAAATCAAAGGCTTGGTGCCTTCGACTGATACTGAAGAACATGTGTCATTGCGGAAGCAACGGGTTCGCCAGTTAACCGAAGTGGTGTTGTCGCCTGCATGTCCGCTGTTGGGCAAAGCTGTTCGCGACGCCAATTTTCGACGGCACTATGAAGCGGCTATTTTAGCGGTGCATCGAAATGGCGATCGTTTAGAGCGAAAAATTGGTGAAATTGAATTGCAGGCGGGTGACACGTTATTGCTGCAATCGCGAGGTGATTTTGCTCAGCGTTGGGGGCAAAGCCGTGACTTCTATTTGGTCAGTCCGATATCCGGTTATCAACCGGTGAGTGTGAAGCAATTGCCGATTGCGCTGTTGATTTTCGCGGCGCTGTTGATTTGGTTGGTATTGTCCAGCATTTTGGGTTTTTCCAGTGCCAGCGTGTTAGGAAACCCCGCCCCATTAGCAGTCTTGGCAGTTTTGGCTTTTGTCCTGACAGGCTGCATGAGCATGTCGAATGTGCGAAGTTCGGTGGATTTGCGATTATTGTTTGCGATTGCGGGGGCGCTGGGATTGGCGACCGCATTGGAGAAGAGTGGAGCTGCGGGCTTGTTAGCGGGTGCGGTCGCTGGTTCGGTGGGAGACAATCCATACGTCTTGTTGCTGGCTTGCTATTTAATGACCAGTATTATGACGGAGATGTTGACCAACAATGCTGTGGCCGCGTTGATGTTGCCGATCGCGATCAACTTGGCAAAACTAAACGAAATCGATTCAAGGCCGTTTATTATTGCGGTTTCCTTGGCGGCATCTTTGTCATTTCTAACGCCGATTGGCTATCAAACCAACTTGATGGTGATGGGCCCAGGTGGTTATCGGCCGATCGATTTTCTGAAAGTGGGATTGCCGCTTTCCATTTGTATGACCATCGTGTCGATGATTGTGATTCCGCTGGTGTGGCCATTTTAACGTGACCGACTTTCACTGGGTTGCGATCGGAAACAGGATGGGCCGCTTGTGCGGTTCACGAAAGTGTCCGGCAGCCTAGCTTGCCCTTAAACGGTAGGTTTATCGGCTTGGGATTTGAACTGCTTCCAGACCAAGCCCGGGAAGACTCGGGCGTCATAGGCGTAGCGTTTGAACAAGCGTCTGGGTTCGCTTAGCATTCGGTGCAGCCATTCGATTCCCAAGCGTTGCATGATTCTTGGAGCCCGGCGTTTTTGACCCGCCAGGAAGTCGATCGTCGCGCCGACACACAGGGCGACTTTGGCTTGGATCTGGTCTTTGTGCTGGGTGACCCAAAGCTCTTGCTTGGGTGCACCAAAGCCCACTACTAGCACATCGGGACGGACTACAGCGATTCGTTCAATGATGTATTGGTTCTCATGGTCGCATTTTTCGAAGCCCAGCGGCGGACTGTAAGTGCCTACAACGGTCACATTGGCCCATTTGCGTTGGATGTTCTCCGCGGCGCGAATAGCGACCCCTGGCGCAGCACCCAATAAGAAGACTCGGATCGGGTGACGTTCAGTTGCTGCTTCGAAGATTCGCGGCACCAAGTCGGAACCGGCAACTCGTTCGGGCAAATTCTTCCCAAACAGCCGAGAGGCGGCAACCAATGGCCAGCCATCGGCCAGAACCATGCCGGCCAGTTTGTAAGATTCTTGTAATGCTAAATTCTCTTGCAACTGTACGATATGATCGACGTTGGGCGTCACGACGTATTGGCAAGTTTTCAGTTCGCCGGCGATCCATTGATAGATTTGATCAATAGCGTTCTCCATTCGGTACGCATCGATTTCGATACCGAACATTTGCTGACGATTTTTTGGCGGACGATTGCTTGTAGGTGTCGTTGACGGATTGGCAGCGATGCTCATTGGCGAAAACCTTCTGGTAGTTCATGTTCAATCCAGCAGAGGCCGCTTGGGCTGATTGATGCCTCTGCCGATTGAGAACTATAGGTCAGGTTTTCTGAGCTGTTTTTGAATAGGATGGGCAAAACAAGGGGTGAAGTGGGCGGAGAATTCTGTTTGTAGCGATTCGGGGGAATCTTCTGCTCTTTAGCCCAGATTCAAACAGTCAGGAATCAGGAAAAACAGAAACTTGGCGAAAGCTGATCTAAACTTCTGCAAGTTTTGGGCACGCCTGTTCAGATCGAGGGCGCCTGGCAGTTTATTGCAGAGACAGAAATGAAGCACACACCCGAGTTCGTAGTAAAAGCATATCAAGCGATTTCAAACCCTTACCGGCAGCGATGCTTGGCAAGTCAAATCAAGACGGGAACGGTACCGATTTCAGGTTTGTTCTATCATCGTGTGGCTGATCGCCAGCCAACGCCGTGGACTATTTCCCGTCGCAATTTCCAATTGCAGATTAAATGGTTGAAAGAAAATTTTGATCTCTTGTCAATGGACCAAGCGGTGGATCGAATCGAATCGGGTTTCAATGATCGTCCGGCCGTTGTGATCACGTTTGACGATGGCTACGCCGAGAATATGGACTTTGCGATGCCATTGCTGGTCGATTACGGTGTTCCTTGCATGTACTATGTGGCGACCCGGCAAATTCTAAATCAACAGCTTTTCGATCACGATCGAAATTTTGAAACACCGCTTTATCCCAATTCGCTGCGTGACCTTAAGAAACTGGTACGTTGGGGAATAGACATTGGTGCCCACACTCGGAATCACGTTGACCTTGGCAAGGTGACAAGTACACCCCAGTTGCGAGATGAAATTGAAGGTTGTCGGCGTGAATTGATGCACCTGCTGGATTGCCCGATCGACCACTTCGCGTTTCCGTTTGGTCAGTACAGCAACATTACCACTCAAGCGGTGCAGTTGGCAAAGGAGGCCGGGTATCGTTCGGTGTCGGGCGCTTATGGAGGCTATAATTTTGTGGGGCAAGATCCATTTTTCTTTCAGCGACTGCATGGTGATCCGTCACTGACTCGAATCAAAAATTGGACAACGATTGACCCGCGGTTTTTGAAAGTGAAGCCTGAACCTAGCTGGTTTCAAGCCAGTGACCTGCAAAGGGAAGCACCATCGTTCCCATCCAGCACAGCGTCGGGATCGGCCAACGTAAGCGATAAAGATAGCAATGCAAACGCCGGAATCCCTGCGGAGCAAGTTCCCGACGCTGGTGCATCTTTTCCAAGTGTTTCGTTGACAACCCATCTGGATTCGCAGCAAAGTACCCATTGATAAGCCGCTTATTGCTTAAGTTTAAGCTCGCGTTGATGGTGGAGCACTTGCGGTGATTGCCAAGGAATGGTGATCATCGAAGGTTGAATTCCTGCTGAATAGATTTTGATAGATACATTACTTCCTTGAGTTGAATCGATGAAAAATATCCCACTAGAAGTTCGTGGACCCCTTAACGTTGCGTTCTTGATCACCAGTATGCCGGTGGGTGGTGCCGAAACGCTGCTGGTCAATCTGATGCGACGCATGGACCCCGAGCGAATGGTGCCTCAGGTGGTTTGTATGAAAGAGCGAGGCCCACTGGGGGAAGTGTTGTCGTCTGAATTCAAAGTGCACTCGGATTTGATTCGCCATCGATACGATTTGGGAATTGTTCCTAAACTGCAAAGACTGTTTCGGGCTCAGGCGATCAATGCTGTAGTGACCGTAGGGGCGGGAGACAAAATGTTTTGGGGGCGTTTGGCGGCCCGTGGCTGTTCGCTGCCTGTGGTGCTTAGCGCCTTGCATTCAACCGGTTGGCCCGATGGAGTAGGATTTGCCAATCGATTGTTAACGCCAATGACCGACGCCTTCATTGCCGTTGCGAAATCGCATGGCCGATTTTTGGTCGATTTTGAAAAGTTCCCTGCCAGAAAAGTGGAAGTTATTCCCAATGGAATCGATACGGATCGGTTTCGGTTTGATCTTACAGCCCGATCGCAAATCAGAGAGCAATGGGGATGGAGTAACGACGTGCCAGTGTGTGGCATTGTCGCAGCACTTCGCCCCGAAAAGAATTTGCAGTTGTACTTGGAATCCGCAGCCAAAGTTGTGCAGGGCTTGCCCAATGCCGGGTTTGTCATCGTGGGTGGCGGTCCAGAAGAGGCTTCGTTGCGCGCGAAAGTCGATTCATTGGGCATTGCCGCGAATGTTCGGTTTCTGGGTTCCAGAAGTGACATTCCAGAAATACTTTCGGGATTAGATCTGTTCGCATTGTCTAGCGACAACGAAGCGAGTCCGGTGTCGATTTTAGAGGCGATGAGTATTGGACTGCCGGTGGTTTGTACCGATGTGGGTTCGGTACGTGAATCGGTTTTGGTAGATCAAACAGGTTTCGTTGTTCCCGTTGGAGACGCTCAATCCATGTCACAGGCATGGTTGCGTTTACTATCCAATCGGGCTGAAAGTAAGCAATTTGGCCTGCACGCCCGTCAACACGTGGTGCAGAACAATTCATTGAATTCGATGACCCAGGGCTATATGTCATTGATTGAAACGATTTATCAATCCAAAGCCAAGGGGCATGCGTATCATTCAAGATCCTTGCCGATGCTACAGGATGAAGTCTTGAATTTGAATTCGGCAACGGCGTCCAAGGGCTAAGAATTGCCGCTTATTGCGTGCTTCCTGCGCGGCACGCGATCGATGGCTACGTCTTGTGGTTGTAAGAGGATTGGAGATTTCGAGTTCTTATTTGTAATGATGACGCAGTCCGGTCGTCGCTGGTTAGATGTTCCATCGCTTTGGCAGGTTAGACGCTAGATCGCAGGTCAAAGTGCCTGTCGGGTCGCCCTGTTTTACCTCACCTTTTTCTGCCCTACCCTGCCTTGCCCTGCCTTGCCCTGCCTTGCCCTGCCTTTTTCTGCGCTGCCGGCTACTGGTATGGCCCGCTGTTTCCCGGTCTAACCTTCACTCTTGTCCTTGTCCCTGTCCCTTGTCCCTTGTCCCTGTCTGGGTTGGGGGATTTACTCGGGTTCGGGTGGCGATTTGGTTTGGCTTAGGCAATAGATATACTTTTCTCCACGCAGGAACAGTTGGGTGCCGACAACCGCGGGTGATGCGCTGAATTGATCATCTAATTGATTAACGGACAGAACTTTGGGCAATTGGGAATGGCTTAGAACTAAAGTAGCGCCACCTCGGTTGGTGATATAGATTCGGTCTGCGGCAGCGATGGGAGAGGCATAAATTTCGTTGAAGCCCGCAAGGCGGAACGGCCCAGTTACTTCTTCTCCTGTGCTGGCTTGGACGCGACTGAGAATGCCCTGGTAATGCCGCAGGAAATACAGTTGCCCTTGGTACAGCAACGGTGAGGGAATGTAAGGTGTCTTCTGATTGGTGGACCAAAGGACGTGCTTGGTGTCGGTGATGTCTCCTTTGGCATCTCTAAGGTCGATTGCCAGCAGGGCTCGCGTATCATAGCTGCTGGCAGCGTACAGAATTCCGTCACTGACCAACGGAGTCGCCACGACATTGGACGACAGGCCACCGCATTGCCAGAGGGG
>JBDNHU010000176.1:0-3868 GCA_041688615.1 Mariniblastus sp.
CAATTGCATCTCCACCTGCGTTCGCTGAGGTCGTTTGGTCCGGGCTTGGCCGCGTTGTTCTCGATAAGATTTACTCATGCGACCAGTTTAGCGCGATTCAAATTTGACAAAAGCCCTGTTTGCTAAAAACTCACAGCCTCGTAGAATTCGTGATGGCCTCGTTTCAGCGACTTCACAGTTTGGGAATCGAGACGTTGAAACATTACTTAGGGATTACACCGTACAATTGGGTTTCCGAGACGTTTCGGAATTCCAAATCAATGGTTTAACGCAGAAAATTAACGCGATTTGCTCAAACAGCAGCATCAAAACAATTGACCAGATCAACGCGATGTCCGTGGAATGCTATTTGGCTAAACGCCGCAAAGACGGGCTCAGCAAGCAAACTAGCAATCATTACCGCCAGGCAATTCACCAATTCTGCCGTTGGCTTGTTAAGCACAATTATCTAAACGCGAATCCGATTTCGGATGTCCCAAAATTGAATGTCAAAACGGATCGTAGGCACGATCGACGCGCTCTGGCGCCGGACGAATTTCGCCGACTTATAGAGGCGGCAGAAGCTGGCAGGTCCATCCAAGCGATTCCGGGGGTGGATCGAGCGATGATGTACATCCTGGCCGCATGGACGGGCTACCGACGAGGAGAAATCGGTAGTTTGAAGCTAAGTTCCCTGGATCTGGAATCCGACACTCCTACGGTGACCGTTGACGCAAGTTTCAGCAAACGACGCCGGAAAGATACTCAAGTTTTGCATCCCGATGTCTCCGAGAGGTTGAAGAAATGGCTGGAAATCCGCAAACCAATTCACAAAACGCTCCTATTCCCCGTCTCTAAAGTAACTTGCGGGTTCGACCGTCGAACCTCGATCATGATGAAACGAGACCTTGCAATAGCACGCCAAAAGTGGATCGCCGAAGCTGCTGACGAAGCAGAGCGAATTAAACGAACGAAGTCCGACTTCTTGACTTACAAAAACGACGACGGACTTTTCGCCGATTTTCATGCCAATCGGCATACTTTCATTACAAATCTGGGCCGAGCAGGTCTATCGGCCAAAGTTGTCCAAACATTAGCCCGCCACAGTGACATTCGCTTGACAATGAACGTCTATAGCCACACCGACCTCGCTGAACAGAAGGAAGCGGTCGGACGTCTGCCTCAACTCGAAATCAAACCCCGTCAAGAAACTCCGCACGAAGTTGAAAACGACAATCAACCTCTAGAGGGAGCGCCGCAACGTCTCAACCAATTGCGCCACAGCAACGCGCAGCAGGCGGAAGAAGGCAATTTAGGTCTTCTATTGACAGTGAGTGGCAAAATCGAAGAAAGCAATTCACCTGGCTTAGAAAGCTGTAATACCCGTGAAATTACGGACTTTGCAGCACATGGCAGCGATTTTCAGGTAAAAATCAAAGTAGGCTCGGAGGGATTCGAACCCCCAACCCTCGGTTCCGAAGACCGATGCTCTATCCAATTGAGCTACGAACCCATGATTTTGGAACACCGACAAGTGCCGATGATCTTTAATCCATGCCAGATTCTAACAATTCGGACGCGGCTGACAAGCCGCTAAAGGAAAAGCCGGAAAATCAATCGGAATTCCGGCTCAATCTTCTCGCAAACTAGTCGCTTGCACATAGGGTTCTACTAAAAATCAAATTGAACTCGAGCCGCGTAAGTGTTCGTCATGCTGTCGCCCAAGACGGGATCATTCAAGTCACCGTTGATCCAGTTGAGTTGGAATTTTGAATTCGCAGTCATGTACCAATTCAAACCAAGGTCCAGGGAATTCAAGCGTCGAGCGTTTCCGGTAACGCTGGGTTGTCCAAACAGCGGGTTCAAATTGATATTGCCAATCCTGGCGACCACTTCCCAAGCCCCGATTTCACCTTTGGCAAAGTCGACCGAATTCTTCGGTTTGATTCGACCAAAGACGCCAGTAACTTGGTTGTAGGGAATGGTTTCACCGGTAAGCACGTATCGAGCGGTGGCGTATCCAGTTTGCACCGTTACTTCTTCGCCGGTAGGCAAACTTAGATTTGCCCATCGATATTCCGCCTGAACCAAGGCATGTCCGACTGATGCCGCAGCTTCAAGGCCGAACAAGTTCGCATGGTCCAGATTGAATATGCCCGAATTGACGAACGGGGGAACGCCGACCAGTGGCAGGACACCCAGTCCAGCGGGTCCTAAATTGGGTTGTTGCCCGACAAAGACTTCATCCAGGCTGGCAATCTGGAACTGATTGCGTGCTGGATCCAAGAAACTATGACTGGCGCCAACGTGGACCAGTCCAGAATCGTCGCTACTGTCGCGGACCAGGTACGTGAAACGTTCGGCAGTGCCGTAGCCGCCATCGTCTCCAAAAACATTGCCAAAGTTGTCCGAGAGTGTGCGGAAACCAGCCACCGCCCAAGTCGCTCGTTCATCCAAGGCATTGTCACTGAACATGATTCCCGTTTGCCGAAAAGGCGCGAATGCCACACTGGTTGGACGTTCAAGAAATGCAAGTTCACGGATGCCGGTCAATTCAGACATGCCAAAAGGCTGGCGAAAACGACCTATCCGCACGTTGCCAAACGGAGTGTTCTTGACTTGACCCCAAACATCGACAAACCTAGCTTGGGCCTGTGCGAAGTCGAATTCCATATTGATGGAAACTTGTTCCGATAGATTCCCTGTCGCAGCCAGACGGGCCCGGCGGAAACCGGCACCATCTTGAATATCCCCTAGCGTCGCGATACTTTCGGGCGACTGATCGAACTTAGCTGCGTCCAATTGGAAAAAGCCCGTCATTTTCATTTCAGGGAACTTCTTTTCAGCTGGTTTGGTAGCTGAAGTCATCGCCAGCGGTGCCGTGATCTTGTCAGCAATGGGAAGGCCGCCTTGGGTCGGGTACCCGGCAAACAAAGTCGAAGGCTGGGATTGGTTTTGGCTGGTTTCCAATCGCAATTGATCCAACTGGCGCTGCAGTTCTTCGATTTGCTGAGCGGTCGAGGAGGGTGGGTTTGGGTTGAATTGCTGTGCCAGCAAAGATTGATCACGGGCAGAACCCAACGCCAAAACAGACAAAATCGAAACCATGAGTAGTCGGAATCGCAACATTGGTACCAGCGAGTTAAAAAGTGGAAACGGACTGTTCCCCTGTCTATGCTTGTTTATCGAATGAATGAGCCCTAATTATCGGTAATACTGTTGCAATTGGAAAATCTACCACCAATTAACTTGATTCTTTGAGTAGACAATGCCAGCAGTTAACGGTCGATTTGCTCGCAAACTTCGTCCATTTCTAGTGTGTTCTTGGATTGGAAAGGCAAATCTAGCCGGGCAACGTTGGGGCAGGGCATCGTTCGTCGTTCAAAGAGATGGTCTGTTGTTCAAGGTAAAAGGCCCTCGCTTCTGGGGCCATTGGGGTGCCTTGGGAACGCCTTGAGATTCACGGCGGGAACCGTCTACGGCCTGGAGCAGCTGGATTGCGTTTGCCATTTTTGCGGCGTCAGCCGAGGTTCAGGCTTTGTCGCCGAAGGTGAATTCGTCCTGTTTGTTGAGAGACCGATCGACGGGCGACTTCAAAATACTGAAGTTATTTTAAGGACTTGAGCGTTGTATTTCTGGGGACTGACTGGCGATTGAGATGCTAATTGACCGTGCACCCTAGCGAGAATGATTCCGTCCAAGAGGCCAGTTACTGGTAAGGTACGGCGAAAAAGGGCAAGTCGCTTTTGGTAATGCCAATATTTGGGTACCAAACCGACCTCACAAGTTCATTTATCGCCATCGTCGTCAACTTCGAATAATTTTGGCACTTTGAACTTCACAATCGGGTCACTATTCAATTGTTAAGTATGCGATAAAATTTAGGATG
>JBDNHU010000177.1:0-5886 GCA_041688615.1 Mariniblastus sp.
GACATGGGCGGAGTCTCCCGGCATCAAGTTATTAGGGGAACCAATGACCGGCACCGACATCTATGTCCCGTACGCTTACGATGTGGACCTGGAACGACTGCGGCAGGCGGGCTACACGCATTATGCCCTGAGCAGTTTTGCCTACGACCCGTACCTAGTGACCGCTCACTTAACCAGTCAATCGCCCGCAGTCCAAGCCCGCCGTTCTGCGTACATGACCATGCTGGAAAAGGCTTCAATCAAGTTCAAACCCAAGCATCGCAGTTTCGGCTTTTCAAACCCCACGTTGGTTGTTGTGGAGTTGAAATAGTTAAAGAGTCACGAACTTATAGTCGGAATTTGGCATTGCCCAAAATTAGTCGTGAAACTTGCCTGCTTATTATTTTACGTTTGCCAACTATTTCACCAGGTATGCAGAGGTTGAGACGGATAGTCGGACGCCTTTTTTATCGCGAAACCAACGTCCCTCTTTACGCAGTAGCAATCCGTTGGAGACGATCCACCATCCTGCTTTTGTTGGGCCCATTTCATCGATGTAGGGTCGGCCGTTCGTTGCTTCAATACCCAGGACTTCAAAATCGTCAATCAGATCCACTGAGTAAATCAAATAAACGGGACGACGATCTGGATTGTCCTTGATCCACTGTCGTATCGTCAGTAAGTCTTGGCCCCAATCCAAATTGCTGTTATCCAGATAATTCATACCGGCGGACGGCCCACCAACAGCTTCATTAAAATAGCTATAGCTACGCGGAAGGACTGCGACGCTGCTGGCGCAATACCAGACAAGCAGGACAATCACTGCCCACTTGGTTCGACTCTGACGACCTAGAGTTGCCAGCCTAGCGATGGCCATGTACAGGCACGGCAATGATGGAAGCACATATCTCAAATGATGATTAAAACCCGTTTGACTACTGACAAAAATGAAGAGAACAATGCCAGGGATACTGACGACAAACCAAGGCCAGCAGCCGGAATATCGAAAACCCTGTCGCTTAAATTGCACAACCAATTGAACTATCCCGAACATAAGCAGCAACGAAAGTGCAATCGGCTCCTTTAGCCATAATCCAACGATGTAGTAATGCCACCAACCACTGTCTTTCCGTTCGCCAAGAAAATAAGATTCGAACCGCCCCTCGAAGTCGCGTTTTTGCAAATCAATACCCAACACGTAGTCCTTGGGAATTGGAAGTCGTATCTCGCCGATCCATGAATCAAAGAAACGGTTCCCCGGTAAACTTTCAGCTCCACTGAGTGCTTGACTGCAAAACGTGAATTCGCTCAATTTCCAGCCGAAACCAGTGAATTCGTACCCAAGATTAACCGTGAAAATAGCAATGAAGCCGACAAGTGCTAGTTGCCCAAAACGTTGGATCCATCCTTTTGTATGGCAGCGGCAACGAATGCATTCGGCGATAAGAAGTACAATCAGCAGCGGTGGCAGAATGATCCAGGTGAATTTACTCAATAACGCGACGCCCAGTGACGTACCCAAGAGAATCGAATTTTTCAGCGTTGGTAATCGAAGCCAAATATAGTTTCTCCACGCTACCAGAAGGCCGAACGTGGCTGCGCAGACGTCAGGCGTAATGGACGCACCAAAGGTCAAAACCGTTGGCGAAAAAACCCAGAATGTGGTCGCACAGATGGCGGTCCATGTCGAAAATAATCGTTTCGAAATACCCCAAATAAGCAGTGTCCCAAGTAACGGGAAAACGACGCCCGCAACTCGCGCAAGCGACATCCAGGCGAAAGTGCTTTCACCGTTGATCTGCACAAAGCGTACAGCCAGCATCCACTCGCCACGATAACCTGGCGCATCTGAAATTGCAGGCCCGTCGAAGTGACTATTAAGTAACCAAACGGGCAAGGCACACCAGGTTCGCTGCAAGGGTGGATTGACGCAGTACGGGCGGAAATCGGAGTGCTGCAATATATACAGCCCGGAGGGTAGGTGAGCCCATTCATCCCAACCCGGCGCGGTGGCGATCGAAAGGTAGACCAGCATTGCGATTTGGCAAGTTATCAACACGTACAAAAACCGCTCGTGACCCAAACGGTGCAACATGTTCCTGGTAACTGATATTAAAGAATGAAACAGCGTTGCTGCGTGGCGCGAATAAGTTTTGAAGAACATTAGAATTGACCTTGTTTGCTTTCGCAGGATCGCCGCGAGTTGTGCCGATTGAAGTAGGGCGATACGTACTGTACCGGAAGCGGCTTCAATTTTCAGTCGTCGTCGCGTGAAGCCTAATATTCAGAAACGGTAACAACTAGACCGTAGGCAAAAAAGGTCAGTCGATTTGAGAAGGGAGGTGAAGGAAGGTAGGAAGTAAGAACAATTCAACATCGTGCCGAAAACGTTTTTCCGCAAGTTAAGAAACGATCTCAAAAAAACGGACATCTTTCATAAGCACTGACATCTTTCATAAACAAAGTGTCCAGTTCAGTTGCCAGCAATACTTGAGAATCTTTCAAAACCTTGATTAGGGCAATCGGGAATACGTTAAATGCCCGAACGGATCAACCATTGCTGCATATTCGTCCGTTGCGCAAAACATCAAAACATCAAAACATCAAAACATCAAAACATCAAAACATCAAAACATCAAAACATCAAAACATCAAAACATCAAAACATCAAGTACTGAGCCTAAGATCAACCTAAGCGGACTCGATATTTGTCCGCATGCATTTCGCCCATTCCTCTCTTTATGAGCTTCAGACCGCTTCGCAAAGTTTGGGGTTGCCATCGCAGGTGGTTGATTTCGGGGGCGGTGGCATTGCGGCGTTACCCTTGCCTTGCATTGTTCATGTACAATTGGCCGACCGTGAATTTGGTGGACATTTCATGGTGTTGGTGAATCGTGTTAACGATACTTTATTTGTGATTGATCCTAACATGCCAAAGGTTGTACCAGTGTCTGAGGCGGATTTGGCTTCCATAGCAACTGGGTACGCCCTGGTTTCCCGTGATGAATTGGATAGCGTATTCACACCCATAAATTTGTTGGTTGCAACGTCTGTTCTGGTATCGGTTTTTCTACTGGTTCGAATTCTTTGCGGCTGTGCTATTAACCGCCGATGGTGGCTGGCGGCATTGCCAATTTGTTTATTGCCAATTTGTTTATTGCCAATTTTTTTATTGAGTGTTGGTTGTGATGGCCCGGAGAACGAGGTTGTCCAGTACGACATGCCGCCTACTGAACACAGTAGAACACCGCTTCAAAACAAGGAAACACGGCCAGCTTCTTTGTCTTGGGATCAAAGTGCGAAAGACTTTGGTTTGGTTGAGCAGCGTGAGGTCACGGTTGAATATTTGCTGGAGAATACCACCTCAAATCCGTTAGCGCTATTTCTAGGCGACGTTTCATGTGCTTGCCTTGACGCAAGCTTAAGTAGAAAAGAGTTAATGCCCGGCGAAAAGGTCGTGTTGACTTTGGTTTTATCGTATGGGGGTTCGCCGGGCGTACGTAGTGGCAGCGTGGCGGTGGGGGTTGTGGGTTCAGAAGAGTCTCATGTTTTTTCGGCTAGAGCGATATTTGAGGCGGTGATCAGTGGCCACGATGTGGTCTATCGCATGGAAACAGGCATTCCTGCCAAAGATGAGTTATTGGTTGGGCGGATCGTGGCCGGTCCGAACGTTGTTGTCGAAGATATTTTCTTGGACAACATTGAGTGGAGCAAAGCGGGTAAACCCAACGTTTCTTTCTCCAATTTCGTGGTGCATGAAGTTCAAAGGAACAAGGTTTTTAGTGAGTTTCAGTATAAAGTAACTGTCTCACCGGGAATGGACATCCAAAACGGAGCCTACAACTTCAGAATGAATTTATTGGTTTCCGCCAAAATTCGATCATTTGAGGGAAGACTTTTGGTTCTAACCAAAGCTACAGCGGGTGGAAAAAAATGAAGATTGGCAGGCGCACAATAATATTAGGTGGTGTTGCTATACCGTTTTCGTTAGCTTGTTTCGCAATGGTTGACCGGTTTAACTATTTCCCAGTAAATGGTCGGCTACCAGTCGACGGGCATCCTATAGGATTTAGGATTGCTCCGCTTGCGATAAGACCGACTGATTCGGCCGGCGGCCCCATTTCCAGCAGGAACGCGTTGTTGCGTTTGTGTACCATGACAGATTTAGGGCCGGCAGATGTCATGCATTTGGCCCGGTTATTGAAAACGGTGGAAAATTGCGGTGGTACATTCAGCCAAGATTCCTCCGAAGACTTGTGCAAACTATTTCTTGACGATTCGAAGGTGAAGTCACATTTTGGGGCACATTCCGGTATCTTTATTCCACGTGGATCTCATTTTGAAGTAAAAAGAAGTTTGACAGAATCATCGGATACCCATGTTTCCGAAGCTCACCAAGATTACTTATTGTTCACAATGGCAGAATGTGGAATACAGCTTGATGCCGAGGCATTGGTTTGCGGCAGAATAGCAGCGAGGCCTTTGCGTTCGCGCTTCAATAAGATAACGGACGACATCCAGAATGCACTTGTGGGAGACGAGGTTAGCATGACCGTTTCCGCGATGCTGCTGTATGGTGGTTCTAAACTTGTTGATTGTGAATTTGTCGCGGATAGACTCATCGGAGCCACAGAACCGTTTTGCTATGATTTGCATCGATTCTATGCGATTGCTGGCTTGGTGCAAATGAATTGCTTGCCTCAGAAAACACAATCGAAGTTGCAAACTGTACTCGATCATAAAACGAACACCATGTTGGATTCACAAAGCGAGGATGGTGCGTGGCGAAATTCAGAGGGCCGAGACAGTTTGGTAATCACCAGCCACCAACTTGAATGGTGGTATTTGCTTTTGGGCAAGTCCGACATTGTTGAAGAGGCCATTTTCCGAGCAAGCAATTATCTTGCAGCTAAATTGCAATCTGCGACTGACGATGAACTGAAAAATTTTTTTTCAACCTGGTGCCATGTTGCCAGGTGTCTAATTATCGATGACTGGAGACGTGGTCATGTATTTAGCTAAGCATGCAATTCATGTTTTTTCACTTGCAGTCGCATTATTACCGTTCGCAGAGCAGGAAACGGAAAAAATCACCAAGAGTTCGACGCCTGTTGTCGTATCGCTGGAACAAGTTCTTGAAAACGTCTATCAGCAGTATTCGGACAAGGTATTTAATTCGGTTGATGTCCGATATGTTGAGATACAGGAGGCCTTTCCGTATCCGGTAAACACTCGATACGTCATTAATGGCGAAGATCGGCGTCGGGAATCATCTGCAGGAGTGGAAGATGCGGATATAGCGATTTGGGCGTATGTCAATGGCCGGGCCACTAGCTATTATCCCGGCTCTAAAAGCTTTTCCATCGACTTGGTCAAACAACGCTCGCAGGATATTTGCAGGTATCTTCTACAACTCGGTATACCTCTGTTGGATGAACAACGAGCGAATGCCAGTAATCATTTCCCTGAAACGCTGAGGGACCCAAGTTTGGATTGGAAACTCGATAGTACTTACTGGTTGGTAGATGGGCATGAATGTTTCAAAATAACCAACAAATTTGCTCAGGAATTTTATGTGGATCCAAAGGTTGGCTACTCTTTTCGTTGGAATAGGCTCGATCCGGTAATGGACAATCATTTTTCGGATTTTAGAAAGGTTAACAACAAATGGATGCCATTCCAAATTGAAATGTCGGGCCATGGTAGTTTATTGTTGACCGTAGAATCGTTGGAATTCGGCGTTAGCAAGTCGTTGGAAATAATTCCAGCTCCAGGCACGATGGTCACAGACACGATCAACAATAAATTGTATTTCTTGGACGCGAATGGGAAACGCCAAGAATTGCTGGGTGCAATCGACGAGGCAAAAGACCTGTTACCAGCTCGCGGATCGGTTCGCTGGCTTAC
>JBDNHU010000178.1:0-28401 GCA_041688615.1 Mariniblastus sp.
CGTACCGACCGCGCATCGGAACGCAAATAGCTTCCCGAATACCCATCTGCATGACACTTTCCGCTTCGTCACATCGAGCGTCGTCGGCGGCATTGCTGGTAAGCACTCCTTCTTCGTTCTTCAAGACATAGTCTAGAATAGTGCGAGAAACTTCGATTTGCTGACTACTATTTGAAGAATTTCGGTAGCGGGCGGCTTTTGCGATGGGTTGATCTGTTTCTGGGTCTAACAAAAAGATGCACCCACGATCGGCTTGGACCCACTGCAAGATCAGTTCCATGATCCTAACCAGCAATTGATCGATATCCAGGGTGTGGCTTACCGCAAGTGCCGTCTGGTACATGATGTTTAAGTGACCATCATCGTTGGCATCAATATTGAACGTCGGTGAAGCTAGGTCCTGGCGTTGGCCAGATCGCCACACTTGACTGATGGCCTCGGACATTGCAGCATCGTCATTTTCGGTCGAGGACGTCTTCAGTTTTACCGGAGGTGACTGCGTGTTGTTGGTCGCAACTTTGGCTGTAAACAGTAACAGAGATCGGCCTAGTTGGATGTGATCACCGTTGACTAGGATTTTTGTTTTGCTGGCCACGCTGTTCACGATTGACCCGTTGGCACTTTCAAGATCTTCGAAGACAAATTGCCCTGCCCTTTGAATGATATGAGCATGACGGCGTGATACCTCGGAATCCCTTAGTTGGATATCGTTTTCACGATCACGACCAATTCGAATCAAAGGTAAATTCAGGTAGAAACGCTGTCCCTGATCTTTGCCTCGTAGAACATAGAGCGACGACAACTGATTTCCTTTGTAGATAATCTAAAGATTCACAAACGCTGGCAACCCAGCAGTTGAAGATCACTGACCCAAACCAGCAAACCTGCGGCAAGACGCAAACCTTTGGCAAGGCACGGAGTTTGGCAAGGCATGGAGTTTAGTGAGGCATGGAGCTTAGTAAGGCATGGAGTTTAGTAAGGCATGGAGTTTAGTAAGAATTGAGACGGTCTAAACGCGAAGACTGAAAAGGCGGCTAATGCTTGCAGCCGTTATTTGGCGCGGGTCAACTTTTGACTTGCGGCAACCCTAATTGCAGTTGCCCTTGTGCACTTTTTGCGACCAGCATTCCCCGGTCATTATGTTTCGGATGGCGAATGCGAACAACATCAGCCTTCGTTGCTTTGCAGAAGTGGCAGGAATTACAGCGAAAACGTCTAAGTTTACGGCCGTGAAGCAGTCGTTTTGTTATGCAGAAATTTCGTTTGCAACCCGGCAGTGGCCTTGGGGGCGACTGGTGGGGAAGGTCGTCCAACTGGTGATCGAAGTATTTTTCGAGGCAATGTGTCGGTCACTGCCCACCGTTTTGGCTAAAAAAATATTCGCTATTGGTCAAAGCGGCAAAATTGCCGAAAATTCGGCTTAATCGACAAAACAGACGTTTTCCACGGCGAGATAGAGGCAGGAAAGCGAGTAGAAAGTTTGAAATCAGGAAACTTTTGGCGTTGGTAAATCGTCCAACGGTAGTGAAAACCTTGTCTGAAACCCGTGATGACGTCTTAATTCGCATAACGCTGGCTGGAGACCAAGCAGCGTTTGGGGAGTTGGTGCGCCGGTATCAAGATCGCTTGTTGACGGCAATGACTGCGGTTTGCGGTTCGGTTTCCGAGGCCGAAGATGTGATTCAAGAAGCTTTTTTGCAGGCATACTGCAAATTGGACAGTTTTCGCAGCGAGAGTCGCTTTTACACTTGGTTGTACCGAATCGCCTTTAATATGTCGGTAAATATGAAACGTAAAAAAAGACCAACGCTCAGTGTGGACCATGTCCGAGAATCGACAGGTTGGGACGCCGCAGATTCAGGGCCAGCCCCCGATGATGGCCTGCAGCGAGTGGAAAGATCCGAACAATTGATGGCAGCGATTGGTCGCCTGGCTGAAGAATTTCGCCAAGTACTGGTCCTGCGAGAATTGGAAGGGTTTTGCTATGAAACCATTTCCGAAGTTTTAGATTTGCCAATTGGAACGGTTCGCAGTCGTTTGCACCGGGCCAGGCAACAACTGCGAGAAGACTTGCAGTCTTGGTTTGCCGAGAATTGAAAGTTTCAATAGGCAGGTGACCCAAGGTTTTTGGGTCTGCTAGATGGGGTTTGTATAAGTTTTGACGGTGCGATTTGACGGTGCGTTTTGACGGTGTCTGGTGTTGAATGTATCGGGTAGCGTTTAGTAGTTTGAATTGTTATCGATCGCTTGCATTCTTAGTCTTATCTGACTCGGAAGCAGTGATGAATATGAGCAGAGTTTATTTGTCCGGCGATAGTTGTCGTCGAAAGAAGAATCTTAATGAACGATCGTGAAACTCCAACCTGGGAACTCTTGACTGCCTATTTTGACGGCGAGTTAGAGAATCAGGAAAAGTTAAAGATAGAACAGTTGTTGTTCGAGAATCCTCAGTACGCTCAGGCGTTGAAGGACTGGCGGGAGTTGCGTCTACAGTTCCAGGCACTTCCAGGGAAATCGTCTCTGTCTCCATTGCCACGCAAAGATTTAAGTCTTGACATCATGGAACAGATTGCTGCTATTGTTGCCCAAGGGGACGTCGAATGGCAGGAGTCGACTGGCGTTCCAATGACGACCCAAGTGGGTGGCAATGGGAAGGCGGGTTTGGACGATCGGCGAGAAGATCATTACAAATTAATGGGTCGACAACCGGGTGCCACGGATGCTCAGTCTGGCACCGTCACTTCGGGAATTGGGTCTTACTGGCTGCGTGATTTTCGAAAGCTGTTGCCAGGCCAGCGACTTCGCAGGTGGCAGTGGCAGATTGGCGGTATTGCATCGGTGGCTGGGCTACTATTTCTGTCGATGTTTATCCCTCCGTTTGAGCCTCAGTCTAGCCTTGAAACAGCGGACAATTGGAATCAAGCTCAAGGGCAAAACAAGGAGAGTGATTCGCTGATGGTCGGGGATAATGCTGCGAAGTTTAATGCATCCAATGCCCAACAGCTATTGTCTGCCGAAGGTTCTGCCGTTGCAGAGAATAGGTTGGATAGTCCGCTGTCTTCTGATTTTGGCGAAGGCAGTACGATCGCGAAGTCTAGTCGGAATTTTTCTCAGATCCCTGTTCCGTCGGCGGACGGTGCGGCTGATGTTGAAGGTATGCAGAAAGCCAGTGGTCAAGCGATGGCAAACGGACTGGCAGATAACGGTGCCAAGCAAGGGCTTCCTGGAATTGGGGCGGCTTCGGAACTTCAGAACTCGAACGATTTGATGCCATCTTCGCAGGCAAGTAAAAGCTTTGATGGCATGGGCGTTGCAGAGACTGCTTTGGCAGATATTGTTGGCGAAGATGTTGCCAATGGCGAACCTGCAGATCGATTGCTCGTTGAGGCTGGTGCGTTATCCGACAGTGAGCCTGAGATGTTGGGGATCATTATCTTTGAGACCAAGGATCTGCTTCCAAGTCTAGAGCAGCTGCAGGCCACGTTTGTTGCCAACGGTTTCGCAGCCGAAAATATGGAAAACTATCAACAGCAAGTTGCTTCCAATCTGATGCCAACTTTGGGACGTGGTTCGCCAATGCTGAAGAAGCAAGGTAATTCGGCGGATATAAATCCTAACAGGGTGAAGATGGACGGGGCAAATTCAGTCGCGCCCAATTCAGCTACGGGCGAATCCATAGCGGCTGGTATTTCAGGTGGTTCGGTTCTGATAACCGAATCGGCGGTGGATGAGAATTTGGTGACTTTGGTTGTGTCTGGCGACTTGGAAGCGGTGACAAAATTGGTGACTGATTTTCGCGATCAAGGCAATCGACTGTCTTTCGCTTCACGGTTTAATGCACCAGTCACAGGTTCCTTAGGCCAGCAAATGCAAGGGCAATCGCTTGCGGAACAGGGGGCTCCAGATAACATTGGTGAGTCCAATAATCAAGGGTTCGGTGGTCGGCAGTCGAGTCAAATCAACGGTGCTCAACGGCAAGCTGTGATGATGACCAATAGTATTGGGCAATCACAAGCCCCGATGACCGTGGACGAATTTTTTCGCGAGGCCATCGTCAAGGCGCCAACGCCTCGACAGCCATTTCAGGCGAATTTTGGAGCCGGTGGTTTGGCGGAGAATGGGCAAGGGGTACCGGGAAACTCGAGTCCCGGAAACGCGATCAGTCGTGGTATGTCGACCAAGGGCGCCGGAATTGGTGCGCCGGCGAATTCGCTTGCAGCAGGGAATGGTCTGCCATTGGAAAGGCAGTCAGAGCCTAGATCTCAGGCGAAGCAAAATTTGGTCAGTCCGAGTATTGCCAGCAAATATGCTTGGGTGCCGCCGCCTTCGGTTGCCAAGACCCCAAGCCAAGACCCAAGCCAAGACCCAAGCCAAGACCCAAGCCAAGACCCAGTTAAGCCTAGCTTGACTGCTAGCGATGTTCAAACCGACGCGGCAGTGCTTCAGACCAACGAGTTGCCGATTGTTGTGCAAGATCCCGGTCGGAATTCTGTTAGCAACAGGCTTAGGACGGGGCCCAATAGTGTGCGATTTGTGTTGATGCTACGAAACGTGGCAACGGAGCAGGATTTAGCCGCGCCGATGCAGCGTCCGAATGCGAAATCCAAGCTCAAAGCCAGCCCGCAAGATGATCAGTAGAACTTCGCTTATTAGGCAACTAGCCAATGACGGCAATGACGGGAACGACGGAAATCGTGTCAGTTCTGCTGGCTATTGACGATGGTCTGCGTTTGATACGTATCTTCATAGGTGGGATCGATACAATTCTGGGTATGTCTGGTGCCCCAACCAGTCTCTATTAGCTGTCATAACGATTGTCGCTAATTAAACTGCTCTTGCCCTTGCGCTGCGAAGTTTACTATGTACTTTGGTTAGCGTCCGAATGGAAAAATTCAATAGTTGTCGGACAAGAATCATCGATTGGTTTAATGCGAAAAGTACAAAGCGTGATTTGGGACAAATTAGTTGGGTGTTCTAGCTTGCAAACTGGCCAAAGGTGCGGCCAGACAATGAGGCTGCGCGTTTGCTTGGTTGGCTTTGTGCTGGCAGCGGTTCAACTTGGAGCGACCAGCCATTTTGGAGTGGTGGGCAGTATCGCATCGGCGACACTTCTGCCTTTGCAGGTCCCGCAGACTCAACTTCCTGCGGCTGAATTAGGTCAGCCTAACTTCGGAACACCTAATTTTACGAATCCCGTGTTGAATCAACCCCTTGGCCAAGCTTTCCAGAATTCGGTACCCAGTCCAGCGGTGCAAACAGGATTGGCGGCACCGGGATTTTATCAATCGCCCTCTCCGCCACCAGGTTATACGTCGCCTGGCACTGCTTCAAGTCTTGGCACTTCGATTCCACCAGGGGTGAATTTCCAAGTGAATCCAAACCCATCGGGAGCGAACCCGTTCCTGGCAGGTGGTGCCAGTCAACAAGGCGTTTATTCACCGCCGTTGCCAACGCCACAAGTTGGTTTGAATCAAGCTGGCTTTCCACCGGGCAATGTTACCGTGCCAAATCAAGTGGCTGGGCAGGCGTTTGATCCTTTTGCGGGCGGGGCGGGTGCGGCAGGAATGGGGCAAATTCCCCAAGGTTACCCGAATATGCCGGCTGCCCAATCTTCAGGATTTCTTTTTGGTTCGTCCTCGGGTAATGGCAACCAGAACGCAGCCACATTGTTTGGAGCACCGCAGTTGGCGACCTACGGCCCTGGCACCGGAAGTCAGTCGCCTGGGTTATTGAATAATCCAGATGCCTACGGAAATCAAACTTGGTCCGTTCAATCTTGGCAGCGTTTCTGGCAGCAGAGTGATTGGCAACGGCTATTCCATGCGTTCCGAATTCGGCACACGTTCATCAGCGGCCAGGATGCGGACAAAGTTGGCATCAACGATACCGAAATTGCCACTAGCTTAAGCTTTCCCAATTGGCTGAATTCAAAGACTCCGTTGACGATATCACCAGGTTTCATAATCCATAATTGGCAAGGTCCAGATTCATTTGTGACCGGTGATGATTTGCCAGGTAGCGCTTACAGTGCGTACCTGTCGTTTGATCATTCGACGGCATTGAACCAGCAGTTTGGCGGCGAGGCGAATTTTACGGCAGGTGTGTACAGTTCGTTTGATACATTCACTTCGCACAGCACGCGCTTCACAGGACTAGGGCTGATTTGGATTCGATTTTCACCTCAGGTGACGTTCAAGTTTGGTGCTGAATATTTTGATCGAATTTCTCTGAAGCTACTTCCGGCGGGCGGTATTTTTTGGACGCCCGATGCAAACACACGATACAGTTTTTACTTTCCGCGTCCTAAATTCGCTCGTCGTTTTCCCAATCTTGGGAACACGGAAATTTGGGGGTACATTTCGGCCGAATACGGTGGCGGAAGTTGGACGATTCGAAGGGAAGCGAATTTTGCCGATCAAGTTGATTTAAATGACTACCGAATCACTGCCGGACTGGAGTGGATTGGGGTTCGAGGCGTGACTGGTTTCGCCGAAATTGGTTATGTGTTCCAACGCGAACTGTTGTACCGATCCACTAACCCGTTGGACAGCGCGTTGGGCGATAGCATGATGTTTCGTGGTGGTTTCGCGTTCTAGAATTGGGGCTTTGGCAAATCTCGCATCGGGTTGGTCAGGCTGACCCAAGGCAAAACAACATCGTCTCGCCCGTTGCCAAATGCCGTGTCGCATGGCTCTAAGTAAACCAGGCTTTGAAGCAGGCTAGTGGTGCGAAACTGCCGTAGAAACGTGCCAACCTGTTGGCGATACTGAAGGGTTTGAAACGGCTTCTGATATGCCATCCCAAAGGGCTAACCGAGCTTCTAACGCTTGAGTCGCGACGTTTTCGGCCAGCTTCCAGTTCATCGGATCGTCACCGCACAACTGAGTCAATAATTGTTGAGCAAGTGGTCCATGATGGTCACCATCCAATTCAATGTGTCGCTGCAAGTAGTAGTGAAACGCATCCAGTTTGCCATCGGAATCCGAGTTCAATCGATTAACGATTTTCGAAAAAATGTCTGGCAGAAGGTCTTCCCGTCCAAACAAAAAAGCGGACGCAATTTGGCAAACGTCCCCAGATTGGGCAATCTCAATCGTCCGCAAAACGAACTGCGAAATAGGCGCTGGAATGTTCTGCTGCTTCAAAACCTCGGCAGGTCTCCCGCCGGATCTTACTTGATCTACGAAAGATCGAATCGCGGCAGTGGAGGCGCCCGCAGTCTGCATTGCATTCAAATACAGGTCAAAGTGACTAGCCGGCAGTCCGCTTGGGTCGATGTCACTTTCTTCCGCCAAGACAATTTCGTTGACCAGCCTGGCACCCAGACGATTGGTCGGTGGCAACCAGGGCAAGCCGGATGGACACAGTGAATGCTGTAGCGATTTAAGCAACAGCATGAAATCCCAGACCGCAAAAGCGTGGTACTGCATGAATATCTGCAACGCCTGAAGGTCATCCAGCTTCTGATAAACTTGATGATTGAGCAAGCTTTGACGCAGCGGTTCAATTTTCTCTTCGATGGATTGGAAGGCGGACGAAGACATGGGAAATCCAATTCGTATCAAGCCAAGGTGTGGAATTTCAGAAACGGCGGAATTTCAGAAACGAGGGTGTCGACTGCCGCGTTGTCGACTGCCGCGTTGTCGACTGCCGCGTTGTCGACTGCCGCGTTGTCGACTGCCGCGTTGTCTTTGCAAGCAGTTTCTTTTGGCTAACAGCCTTGCCAACCCTGTTTCTTTGCGGCCTAGTTTGTCTGCGACGCATTTCTGATTCAGCAGCGACTCCGCTTCAGTGGGACCGAATTTTCTCAGTGCCGATTCACTGTCCAATTCCCAGAGACCCACACTTTTGTCCGAATTCAATTTACAAGAACGTGAGTTGCTAGAAAGTGCCGAGAAAATAGCCAATATATGGCTTTGTTTCGGCGGTTGGCTTGAAGGTAATTTAACCATTGAACGATCGCACAAAAAGAGACTCACAGGTACACGAGTCTTTTCTCTACATGTTTTCAGGCCAATGATTCCATCAAACTATCGACGACGACGTCGCGAGGTCAAAAGGCCGATGCCAATTCCAGTGATCACAATTGCCGAAGTCGGTTCGGGGACAGCGGTGGTCTGAATCGTCAAAGTCCAGTCACTTAGTTCGCCGCTTTCACCAAAGCCCGATGAGTCGTAAAATCGAACTGTCCAATCGCCTTGCGTTGTCTTTCCTGCGAAAAAGCTGGTGAAAGAGTTAACCTGTTCCATGGTTGGATCTAACGAAGATGCTTGGCTGGCCCGATAGATGCCTGGCGAAATTGCTTCGGTACCGGTTCGAAGAGCAGCCTCGGTCCAGAGGCTTGTTCCGTCGTCAGAGAACAGGTAGGTTCCGTTCCAATTGGAATCATCGCCAAAGCCGCCGCCAGACTCGCCAGTTAATTGACCGACAACGAACATCGTTGTCGAATCAGGCGCGATAAGTTCAACTGACAGGTCACCAAGCCAACTGTGAGTTAAACCGCGAAGTTCAAGCGTGACGCCAGTGACGAAAAGATTTTCGGTTACATTCACCGACTGCTCTAGACCAGGAAATGTGCTTGCTTCTGTGTCCCAGCTTGCCACACCCGTTGGATTGACATACACCAAATCGGCTTTCGCCTGGGTGCTAAACGCAAAAGTACTGGTCGCGAAAAGGACGGTGGCAAGTAGCATCCATGAAATTTTCTTCATTTCGAATCCCCAAAGTGACAAACCCAAAGTCATAATTTAGCGTGATAGGTTCGCAGTGTCGTGATGAACCAGACATATCATGTAACTCTATCTTAACTACGTGGAACATGTGACGTAACCATCCATTTGGGGAATGTCTAGTTAGTTGTTCAAAAAAATCTGACGTTTAATCGAACGTACGAACTGAATGCTTGTTCGATTTCATGGAAGCCGTAGCAATGCGGTACTAAGTGGCTTTGGCGCAACAAGTTATGGCATCGCCCTGAATGTAAGACGCTCTAGGCGAAAGTGTACTTACGTTCACTTTTGGGGTAGGTATTTCCAGGGGATGGCCATCAAAAAAACGAAGGAATTTTATTCCCGCTAGGCCAGGGGACGGTGGAACTGATTTGAAACCCAGGTTGTTGGCCGACGTCATGCTTTTTCGCCAACAATTTGGTCCGATTTTTTTGGGTTTTGGAAAGATCGGCTGGGAAGCTTAGATTGCAGCAGGGTTGCTTGAGGTTTAGCTTGGCTTGTTCGCACCCAGTCCAATTCTGCGCTCGCGATTGTGTTGAATGCTCGATACCCACATTGGGTTTGCCAAATACCAAGCGACGGTGTCGGCAATCCCGGATTCGAAACTCTTGGTGGGTTGCCAACCAAGATCGGTACGGATTTTTCGACAATCGATGGCATATCTGCGGTCGTGTCCAGGCCGATCGGCAACATGGTCAATTCGCTGACTGGATGGACCTCTTTCCAGGAAGGCGGATTGTCGTTTCGCTTCCAAAATGGAATCTATGATCTGACTGATGGTCATGACCACTTGCAGATTCGATTTTTCGCAATTTCCGCCGACGTTGTAGACACTGCCAGGACTGGCGTGGGCCAGAGCCTTTCGAATCGCATTGCAATGATCTTCAACGTGAATCCAATCGCGGATATTCTCTCCATCGCCGTAGATTGGCAAGGGCTTACCATCGAAAGCATTCAAAATCATCAACGGAATTAATTTCTCCGGAAACTGTCGAGGCCCGTAGTTGTTCGAGCAGTGGATTGTAATTGTCGGAAGGTCGTAGGTTTGGAAATAGGAGCGGACATAAAGATCGCCTGCGGCTTTCGAGGCAGCGTACGGTGAACTGGGCTTAAATGGAAAATGTTCGCTGGCTTTGTCCTCACCACGAATACTGCCGTAAACTTCATCGGTCGAAACTTGGAGGAATCGAAAGTTCTGCTGGTCTTTTACGGATAACCCTGTCCAATAGTGTCGAGCCACTTCTAGCAAGTCAAACGTGCCGGCCGTGTTGGTTTGCAAGAATTCATCCGGACCGTCAATCGATCGGTCCACATGAGACTGGGCAGCCAAGTTAAGAATCGCTGATGGTTGGTGCTTCTGCAAAAGTTCCCCCACCAACTTCCGATCGCAAATGTCGCCTTGGATAAACTGATGGCGATCGACTTGCCCGTCGATTCGAAGCTTTTGGTCCACACCGGCAAATGAAGAACGATGCCCAGCGTAGGTCAGTTTGTCTAAATTGACGACGGTCAATTGATCATTGAAGATCAATTGTCGCAGGAGGCAGCTGCCGATAAAGCCGGCACCACCTGTCAATAAGACAATTTTGGGATTCATAAGCGTTTGTTAATCGTGTACGTAAGTTCGTGCTGAAGGCCGTTTTATCGTCAATAGATGACACTCAAATTGCGGGATCGACGTGTGTCGCTAATGGCAAGCATTAGGTGGATTCCCGGATGTAATTTATCTATCTTTTGCATCGTGGTTTCGCTGCGACGCTAGGGTGAAGATCGTCCGGTTCCAACTCTGCAGGTGGCAGGTCAGGCGGTTCGATGTTCAGTACCATTTCTGCTACCCTTCTCTATAGTAATCGAAGTTCGCAAAAAAGGCGGGGTTCCTTGCCGCAGACCTGATGCGGATCAATCCCATTCGGATTCTAGGTCGTTTCGCCAAACAGTGACCAGGTTAGCGGGGTGCCTTTTTCAATCATTTTCAATGCGATTTTGCCTAGGACTTGAGGCAAGAACTTGGGCGGTAGTCCATACGCTGGACGGATCGAGCGGACATTATGTGAGGTCAACAGTTCACCTGCTTGGATATCCGTAACGGCATAAAGTGAGCGTCGGAAAGCCTTGCTGGCCACCTCTTTTTCGGTCTGCCGATAGTTGATCCGACCTAGCGCGGCTTCAGTGATCCGCACGGATTGAACCAATGTCTTAAATTCAGCAGGTTCCAGCGAGAATTCGCTGTCGGGGCCAGGCATCGCACGCGATAAAGTGAAATGCTTCTCAATGATTTTGGCCCCCAATGCTACCGCGGCCACCGGGACGGTTGTTCCAAGGGTATGGTCCGATAGTCCGGTAGGCACATTAAATGTTTCGGACAGATGTTTGATGGTTCGTAAATTCATTGCCCCAGGAGGCGATGGGTAAGCGCTGGTGCACTTGAGCAACGCGAGGGGGCAATTTGCGGCTTGAACCACTTCAACCGCATCCTGAATTTCTGCCAGACTTCCCATGCCGGTGGACATGATCACCGGGCGACCTTTGGATGCCACATATTGAATTAGTGGTAAGTCTACCAATTCGAAAGAAGCGATTTTGTAGGCACAAGGAGAAAATTGTTCTAGGAAGTCGACCGCGCTTGGATCAAAGGGACTTGAGAAGCAGTCAAGACCCAAGTCTTTTGCCACTTGGAATAATTTTTCATGCCACGGCCAAGGCGTGAACGCTTCGGCGTATAAATCATAAAGTTTCCGCCCTTCCCATAAAGTATCTTTCCCCACAATGAAGTCGGGGCGATCACAGTCAATGGTTATGGTGTCAGGCGTGTAAGTTTGAAGTTTGACAGCGTCAGCTCCCGTCTCTGCAATGGCTCGAATTATCCTGATGGCTTGGTCTAAACTTTGGCCGTGATTGGCCGACATTTCGGCGATGATGTAAGTTTTGACGTCACCATCAAGTTTGAATAGGTTCGGGTCCATGAAATGTGCAATATCGATAGGCTATTGGGGAAAGTTCTGTTGGTTTGACTGCGTGTGCGATGTTTCATTTATGCCCTGCCCAGGATCACAACTTCGTGCCAACCTCGGCCGGCAACTAGGGTGCAGGATCAAACGCAGGCTAAGCATGATGGTCAACCGCCAAGCGATTGCTAATTCGGCGGAGTATGGCCTGGGTCACTCGTTCTGCTCCCTGTCCATCGACCATCCGGATGGATGCTTCTATCATCCGAGATCGAACGTCAGGCGACAATATCAGATCCAGAAGGCACTTTTGGATTTGTTGAGTTTCCAATTCACATGCCAGGCACGCTTTGGACTGTTGCATTGCTAAGGTTCCGGGCCGTTGATTTTCTGCGATGGGAATGACTATCCGTGGTAGCCCAAAGTAACTCATCTCCCAGTTGGAACTGCCGCCGGCACAGATTGCTAGGTCAGCCCAACGATACAGTGGCGCCATGTTCTGGACATTCTGAAGCAATTCAAAGCGACTGTCGAGTTTAACAATTTGCTGCAGAGCTGGTGAATTTGAATAGGCCGCGCCGAGAATAATCTTGATTTCAGTGGACGCCAGAGTGGGTTCGGCCAGCGTTTGGATGGCCTTGACCACAAACGAGGTCGCGTCTCCGGGATCAGATCCTCCGAAAGTCAACAGTATTTGCTTAGGTGTCGGCTGTCCGCTACGCTCCGGAGCGATCTCTTGTAAAAATTCTTGCCTCAGTAAAGCGTATTGCGTTCCCAGTAGGCATTCGGTCTGGGGCGAGGAATTCCTATACAGGCCAGCGTTCGCTCCCAGGTTTTGGTTCAATACCAAGTTGTAGCGATAGTGACTTAGTTGTCCATAGTCGTCCACCAGCAACGTGACGACGTTCAATCGATTGACTTGATCTTGGAATTGATCGTCAAAACGGTAACCGTCGATTACGATCGCAGCGGCGTTTGTTTGTTTCGCAATTTTAGCCAGTCCGCTGAAGTCGTGCGGGGTTCCAATTTGATCTTCAGTCACGAATCCAGAAACGACCACGAATCCTTCATTTTGGATTCGTTGAATTAATGTGTCAGGCATGTACGCGCTAATGAACGTAGTTTTGTTACCTAAGGCATTCCAAGCCTGAGCGATGGCCAAGCATCGCATGACGTGTCCAACACCCATCCAGTGAGACGCATCGCAACGGATCAGTAAGTGTTGGGGCGTGGTTTCCATGCTATCCAATCAATCGTCCGCCTTGGTTGAATGCAACGCCAAATACATGGCTTCGGCACGGCGCCAATCTTCTAACGTATCGATGTCTTGGACACGATGCCGAGGCAAGAGGACTCCGGCAGATTTGGCACTAAAGATACGATCTTTTGTCAACCAAGCTTGAGCTGTCCCCCAATAGAATTGTCCTGCGTCATGAAAGGTTTCGGGCAAGTCTTGAGAGCGACTTAGTTCATGTTCCGGCCAAACCATTTCCACTGGCGTCGCCGCTTGCTTGGTGTCCGACGGGTGTGAATCTGATTCACCATCTTTCCTTGACGAGATTTTAAGCGCACGATAGATCGGGAACGGGAACGACGTTACCGAAAAAGCGTATTCCATTCGAGGGTCGCTTTCAAGAATTGACAATCCTTGGGCCAGATCCTTGGTTTGCACAAACGCAGCGGTCGCATAAAGGCAACATGCGTGGCTGATTTTTTCGTAATGCTGATTCACCCATTCAATCGTATGTCGAATCACCGGCACCGTTGGTGTGAAATCGTCGGACAGATCTGCAGGGCGCATAAACGGAACTTCGGCTCCAGCGGCCGAGGCGACCTTAGCCACTTCTGGGCAATCGGTTGATACGATGATTCGGTCGAAAAGCTTTGACCTCAAGGCGCAATCGACCGAATAGTTGATAATCGCTTGGCCACAGAAGTGCTTTACGTTTTTTCCGGGGATACGTTTGCTGCCACCGCGTGCGGGGATGATTGCGATTTTCATAAAGTTATCGGCGATTACGATTGATTCAGCGGAGCACTTCAATTTCTGCCTCGGGTTGAATTTTAAGCAATCTTCGTCGTTGATTCGGGAATGAAGGGTGTTCCAAGGCTGATGCCTTTACAATAAGGTCGCTTGGGTAAGCATTTGGTGTTCGTAAGAATAAGTGAACTGCCATTACAGGGCAATGTGAAATTGATTCCAATAGAGACGTCGCTTGGTTATTTTGCGAACGTTTTGCATGCAAATAGGGAAGCGTAAATTGTTGGCCAATCGCTTGCAGCAAAGTTTGATATGGGTGTAGAAAAACTCTTAGTTCGATGATTCAAGTCCAAATGGCAAGTGGGAACGTGAGATAGGATGACAATGTGGAACCTGTTTGGGCGAATTTTCAAGAAAATGGACGACTCGGAGTATCTTGATCGACGGTCGGCTCTATTGTCGGATGCCCCGATCCCCACGATCTGGCTATTCGGAAAAACGGGAAGTGGAAAGACATCGATCATTCGATATTTGACGGGCGCTCAGCACGCAGAGATTGGGAATGGTTTTCGTCCGCAAACCAAACATTCTCAATTGTATAGCTTCCCCGACGAAGAAACGCCACTGGTGAAGTTTCTGGATACTCGAGGGTTGGGCGAAGCAGACTATGATGAGTCGACCGATCTGCAGGAATTGAACGGATCGGCTCATTTGCTGGTGGTCACCGTCCGCGCGATGGATCAATCCCTGGAAGAAATCATTACACCTTTGCGCGCCATCCGTCTGGCCAATCCTGAACGCCCAATCTTGTTGGCGTTGACGGCCTTGCACGATGCGTACCCGGGCCAGCAGCATCCTGCGCTAGACCCTTTTGATCAATCCAGTTTGACGGAATTGGTTGGGGCAGAAAATCAGGTTTCGCTTGAAATTGGCAATCCGTCACCGGCCGAGAATACCCAGTTGCTGGAACATGCGCCGATGGCCAAGTTACCCCACGACTTGCCGGGTAATTTGTTAGACAGTTTGAAGGCTCAGTTGGAACGATTTTCAGGTCTATACGATGATTACGTAACGATCGATCTGACCAAACCCGAGGAGGGATTCGACCAGCCAGATTTCGGTGGGATGCGAATGAAGCGAGCGCTGCTTCACCAGTTGCCGATGGCTTATCAGCAAACAATGGTTCAGTTGGATTCAATGCGAAACGCCTTGGGCAATTTGCACAAAGAGCAATGTGCGCCGATCATTTTGGCTCATAGTGTGCTTGCGGCATCGGTGGCGGCGGTTCCTGTTCCGTGGATCGATATTCCAGCGGTGCTGGCGATTCAATCCAGTCTGGCGCGTCGCTTAGCGTTATTGAACCATCAAACGCTGGATGCCACCACACTTGCTCAGGTCAGTGGTGTTTTAGGTGGACGAGTGGCGGTGCAGATGGGAGTCCGGGCGGGGTTGAAGTTCATTCCGTGGGTGGGTATCGCGGCGAATTCGGCGGCGACTTTCGCAATTACTTATGCATCCGGTTGGGCCTGGAATTGGTACTTCATGGAAAAAAAATGGGGACACATTCCAACGGCCAAACAATTGAAAGCTCAGTATCAAGAACAATTGCGACTGGGGACTGAATTGTGGCAAGGATCCGTAAAGGAAAGCCAATGATCGTTAGTAAACGTTCGATGGTCATCGGCTGCTTTTTGATGTTGCCTGTTCTGTTCTACACGGGATTAGGCATTTACGCGCTGTGGCAAACCAATCTGCTGTGGTGGTCTTGGATCTTTTTGCCTGTCTGTTGGGTCTTGGCCTGGATGGTTGGGAAGCTGTGGCCGGAAAAGAACCAGATGGACGGCAATTCCATTCCAAACGCAGAACATTGGACCAACCGAGACCAGCAAGCAGCGGAAGTTGTAGGTCAGCATCAAGTTCAAGTCGGTCAATTGACAGCCGATCAGTTGACCGATCCGCACTTCTACATTGATGATATCAAGTCGTTAGCGATGAAGTTGGCACTGCACTATCATCCGGGATCCACGGATCCTTATTCATCGCTAAAAGTTCCAGAAGTGATGGCCGCAATTCGTTTGGCTGTCGAGGACTTAGAGGATGTGGTTATGACGTCCATTCCGGGCAGCCAGGTGTTAACTATTGGGCAGTGGACCTCTCTACAAAAGGCACCCAAGTGGATCAAGCAGGCTCAAGATTCAGTTTGGTTCACTTCGATCTTGTTGAATCCCGCTAACTTGGTTCGGTACTACACGTCCAAGTGGACTGTTGATCCTTTGGCCCAGCAGATCCAATCAGACATTTTGGTGACTCTGTATTTGCGATTCATGAGGCAAGTAGGGTTCTATCTAATTGAAATGAACAGCGGGCGACTTCGAGGCGGTGCCGATCGATATCGTCAGCATTTCGGAAAAATGGACCGTCGCGGTATTGCAAACGGGGCGACAGGCAAAGGGGCCAGCGAGAAAGATTTGGATGGCAGATATTCTAGGGACAGGGAAGACGGTGGCGAAGGAAATGCGCAGGGGAATGTGTTTCCCGATTCACCGCATCGGAACTCGCAATCGATTGAATTCAAAGATGTTTCCATCGCACTGGTGGGGCAAGTCAGTTCGGGTAAGTCTAGTTTGATCAACGCACTGATGGGCCAGCAGGTCGCGGTATCTGATGTGTTGCCTTCGACCCGGGAAGTTCAACGCTATACCTTAAAGTTAAGCGATGACCATAGAGTCGGTGGCGGCAACCTGGGTGACGCTCGAATCGATTTGTTGGACACACCCGGCTATGGCGAATCTGGCGCGTCTGATTCCCAGGTCAGGCAAATTCATGAGGCCTTGGCTATGGCAGACGCGGTGTTGTTGGTTTTGGATTCCCATACACCAGCAAAAAAAGCAGATCAAGCAACGCTTCAGCGACTGCTTGCAATCTATGACGCGAACCCTAGTCTAAAAATGCCGCCAATGATCGCAGTAGTGACGCATGTCGACTTGCTTTCACCGGTTCTGCAATGGAATCCGCCTTACAATTGGAAACACCCAGTTCAGCCCAAAGAGCAAGCGATCTTTCAGGTGGTTCAATACACCGAAGAAGTGTTTGGTGGGAAGCAATATCATCAGGCGCTAAGAGCGGTGGCGCCCGTTTGTTCGGATGCTGATCCCAAGCGACAGTGGGGAATATTGGAAAACGTAATGCCTGCACTTTCTAGCGTTTTGCCGGGGGCCCAAGCGGCCGCTATTCTGCGAGCATATGAACGGGATTTGGATAAAGTAAAATGGTGGAAGTTGCTGGAGCAGGTGAAGCAATCTGGGTTGGTTCTTGGCAAGATTTGGTTGGAATCGCGTTCCAAGGCGAAAGATCTGTAGGTCGATGCTGGGTGTCGATGCTGGGTGTTGATGCTGGGTGTTGATGCTGGGTGTCGATGCTGGGTGTTGATTCGCTTAAGATGTGATGAAAATTGTGATCGCTGCTTGCTTTGCCTAGCCCAGTTGCTTCAGAATGATAAATTGAGGGTCCGCCCTCCGTTTGGGACTCAGCCTATGTTTGGGAATCGGCGGATGGTACTTTTTGGTGAACGTGGAATAGGTGTCAATCGCATGCGTGTTTTTTCGCTGGCAATCAAGTCAATGCTTGCCGCTTTGTTGATCGCCCAGTCGGGACAAATTTTTGGGCAGTCGGCAACCCATGTTCTTAGTCAACCGATACGATTGAATCAAATTCAAGTCGTCGGGACTCACAATTCTTACCACATCAAGCCGCATCCATCGATCCTTCAGTTGCTATCCAAAACGACTCCGGCGCAGGCGTTGGCAATTGCTTACACACATCGCCGGTTAGCTGAGCAATTTTCTGAACTGGGAATTCGGCAAATTGAACTGGATATTTTTGCCGACCCTGAAGGTGGGCATTACGCCAGACCATTGGGGCCGAAATTGGCTCTGCAGGCGGGCCTGCCAGCCGTGCCTGATTTTGATCCGCAAGGCGATTTAAACCGGCCTGGACTTAAAGTGTTGCATGTTCCCGACTTTGATTATGCCACGACGGTCAAGACCTTTCAGACGGCATTGCAGCAAGTCAAGACTTGGTCAAAGGCGAACCCTCGGCACGTGCCGATAATGATTTTGGTCGAATTGAAGCAAGACCATGTTTCGCCTTTTTTTCCTAAGCCGAAACCGTTTGATCGCCAGGCCCTGGATTTGCTTGATCAAACGATCTTTGACGTCTTTTCGGAAGATCAGCTAGTGACGCCTGACACCGTTAGAGGAAACTTTACTTCGCTTCCAGTGGCCATTGCCAAGCAGGGTTGGCCACGGTTGGATGATTGTCGTGGGAAAGTGATGTTCGCGATGGACAACGGTGGTGCGATTCGCGATGACTATTTGGAAGGCCACGAAGCGTTAAAAGGTCGAGCGTTGTTTGTGAGCGTCGACCCCGATCACCCCGCCGCTGCCTTCATGAAGTTGAACGATCCTGTCGGTGGTTTTGATCAGATTCAGAAGTTTGTCAAGCAAGGCTTCTTAGTGCGAACCCGAGCCGATTGGGACACAGAGCAAGCCAGGCAAAACAATACAAACCAACGTGATCGAGCATTCGCCAGTGGCGCACACTTTATCAGTACCGACTATCCCGAACCGAATCTAGAATTCAGTCCCTATTGCGTCCGCCTACCGCAAAAAGCCGCCGTAATATCCAATCCGTTGATTGGGAATCAATCCATCATTGAAGAATGAGTCGACGTTAACGTGTTCGCATCATCCGCGAAAATAAATTGGCAACAGAGCATGAATTAGAGGCAGAGTATAAACCAGAAACAGAGCAAACCAGAAACAGAGCATAAGTGGTAACTTGCTGGGAATTCTGGTTCGCTCGCACCCTGTAATTGCATTCGCTCAATTGCGACATCGACCAAACAATGTATCTCTAGAATCTTCAGTCAGGATTACGCGATGACGTCGTGGATTACGTTGCCGTGTACGTCGGTCAGGCGGAAATCGCGTCCGGCGTAACGATACGTCAATTTGGTATGGTCAAAGCCCATCAAGTGTAGGATCGTTGCATGTAAATCGTGCACGTGAACCGGTTTCTCCTGGGCGCGGAAACCGAATTCGTCGGTCGCTCCGTAGACGGTGCCACCTTTGATGCCTCCGCCGGCCATCCACGTGGTGAAGCCCCAATGGTTATGGTCGCGTCCGTTGATCTTGCCAGCGTTCGAACCCTTCTTGGGCAATTCAACCACAGGAGTGCGGCCGAATTCCCCGCCCCAAACGACCAAGGTTTCGTCCAGCATCCCGCGATCTTCCAGGTCCTGAAGCAACGCTGCGATGGCTCGATCACATTCGTTGGCCAGCTTACGATGATTCACTTCAATATCATCATGATGATCCCAAGGTTGACCCGCACCGTGCCAAACTTGAATGAAGCGGACTCCGCGTTCGGCCAAACGGCGAGCGATCAAGATTTGCCTTGCCTGGACCGAATCACCGTAGCGTTCCAAGACTTCTTTGGGTTCTTTGCTAACATCAAACGCGTCCGTGGCTTCGGTCTGCATGCGATAAGCAAGTTCAAACGATTGAATGCGAGAATCTAAACCGTCATCATTAAATCGAGTCTCTTGATGTTGTTTATTTAGGAACGCCAGTAAATCAAGTTGATCTCGTTGTTGCTTGGGACTTAAGAGATTGTTGCGGACGTTTTCAATTAGTTGGTCAACTTTTTCGTGTCGAGTATTCACATAGGTGCCTTGGAAGACACCAGGTAGAAAGCCCGATTGCCAGTTTTGCGTTTCCAAAATGGGAAAGCCATCGGGGCACAATGCGACGAACCCTGGCAAATTTTGGTTCTCGGTTCCCAGCCCATAGTTTAGCCACGAACCCATGCTAGGTCGTACCAGACGGCTGTCACCACAGTTCATCAACAGCAACGAAGGTTCGTGATTGGGGACATCCGCATACATCGATCGGATGACCGCCATTTTGTCTACGTGTTGCGCGGTATGCTTGAAAATTTCGCTGACCTCAATTCCGCTTTCACCGTACTTTTGAAACTTGTAAGGTGACGGAAATGCAGCACCTGTGGGACGCTCGGTCGTTAGCTTTTCCATAGGCAGTGTCTTGCCCACGTACTTCTCTAATGCAGGTTTGGGATCAAATGTGTCGACCTGTGAAGGGCCACCATTCATGAACAAGTGAATCACCCGTTTGGCCTTCACCGGAAAATGAAAGGCCTTGGGTGCCATCGGACTGGAATATCCGTTGGGAAGTTCGTCCGCAAATGCCTGGGGTCCAAGCACGCTGGCCATTCCCAGCATGCCGATGCCCATTCCGCTGCGGGCCAGCATCTGTCGACGGGTCATGCCGCTAAGTCGTTGAAAATCTTCGATCGACATCGTATTTCTCGTTCCGTGGTTCGGTTACTGTTGTCAACTGCAAAGCTGACGGATTTGGTACCAGGCAGTCTTTTGGTACCAGGCAGTCTTTTGGTACCAGGCAGTCTTTTGGTAAATGTCTCAGGTGCGTCTGCCCGAGGGTATCTGTCGCTTCGACACGGTTAATCAATAAAGCAGAATTCATTCGACATTAAAATCGCCTGGATCAAACTTTGCCACTGCTGGCGTTGGGCTTGCGATTTTTGTAATTGCTGGGCTTCGTCGTCCCCATCGCTCGGCGATTGTGTTTCTGAAATGGCTTGGTTCAAGAAAGTTTGGCACATTTGCAGCTCTTGGTCCGTCGGCATCCGCAGGTAAATGCGGTCAAATAGCCAAGCAATTTTTTGGGTGCGATCCTGTAACACATTCCATTGGGCTTGGTCCAGCATTTTTTCGCTTAGGCCTTGCAACATTGCACCGTTCATCAAGAACAGCGACTGTTGAGGAACCGTGGTCTGAGGTCGTCTGGCTGCGCTAGAATCCGGACTTGCAAAATCGAAACTTCGCAGCAAATTCGGCAGATCTTGACGATCGATAATCCCATAGATGCTGCGTCGGTTGGATGATTGTTGTCGAAACATGTCAATGGACTTTCCGCCTACCGCCAAATCCAATTGCCCAGTCACCGCAAGCATCGAATCTCGCAAGACTTCCCATTCCATTCGGCGACGATTCATCTTCCAAAGCAAACGGTTCTCTGGGTCAATCGTTCTGGCGTCAGGTCGGTCAATGCTGGCCTGTTGAAATGTTTCACTGGTCAAAATCAAACGATGCAGCGATTTTAACGACCATTGATTCTCTCGCAGATACCAAGCCAAAAAGTCTAGCAGTTCATGCTGAACGGGTTGCTCGCAGCGGATACCAAAGTCGCTGGGCGTGTCCACCAACGGGGCTCCAAAGTGATGCATCCAAACTCGATTTGCAATCACCCGAGCGGTGAGTGGATTTTCAGGGGCCACAATCTGCTGGGCCAACTGCAGGCGACCACTGGCGTTGTCGGGGTAAGAGTTGCGTTCTCCACTGGACAAAACCGCCAGGTAGCGACGAGGGACGTCAGGGCCGCGATTGCCAGCACTGCCTCGAATGAAGACAAAAGGTTGCTCGATGTTTCCGCGATCTTCTAACGCCATCGCCAGAGGCAATTCTGCAGGGGCAGTCGCTTGAAAATCAGAGACTGTTTTTTCAAGTCCTTGAAGTTCGCTATAGTCAGCGTCCGGCAAATACAGTCCGATTTCTTCCGGCGGGAAGTTTAGCGGAGGATCGGTTCGATACAATTCGATGATGATTCGCATCGACTTATCAAAGAGCAAAACCGCCTTGTCCGTGCTGCCATTGTCGGCAAACTTCTTCCAAGTTTCACGAACCATGTCTGCATAAAACGTGGCAACATCTTGTTTCGATTGCAAGTCAGCCGTCTTCAGGCGGTCGATAATCCAGGGCAGCATGCGTGTTCGGTTGACTTTGAACGTGACCGGAATTGACGCATCATTGGGTGGCGTATCGTCCGAACTATTGGCTTCGGTTTCACTTTCTGGGGCAACCGGATCTGAATCGTGTTTCGGATTCAAAATAAGATCCCAGGTAGCGATTTGAAGTTTGGCGGCCTCAGCAAATTGGTCATCCGGCAGAGCCATTAATTTGGCAAACGGACGGAAAATAGCCGTGTATTCACTTCGGTCTTTGGCATATTCATTGAAGCGATCCTGCCATCGCTTAATCATTCTTGGGCGAAGATCATTGACACCGATCCCAACCCTTTGTTCGGTCTTGCTTAGGTCAACGCCTAAGTTGGGGTCCACTAGGGCATAGAAGTAGTCGTGCAATCGTTGCTTGGTGAATTCCTTTTCCTGTTCGACTCGTTTGCTGCGGAAGGTATCCAATTCACCTTGCAGCTGAGCCTTTTTTTGATCGAAAACTTTTCGAGTTTCCACTGCGCCACGGTCGCCTATTGGCGGTTTGACGCCTGGTTCCACGCTGTTGGCGAATACCCCGTACAGAGAATAATAGTCGGTCGTTGGAATCGCATCGTATTTGTGGTCGTGGCAACGTGCGCAAGAGACGGTCAAGCCAAGCAGGCCGCGAGTGACAACATCAATTCGATCGTCCAACGTGTCATGGTAATCGATGAATCGTCGCCCTACCGTGACGAAGCCCAAACCCGCCAAAGGGCGCAAGTCGTCTCCCAAATCGATTTGATCTGCCGCCAACTGTTGCAAAATGAATTGATCGTAAGGTAAGTCTTGGTTGAATGCGTTGACCACGAAGTCGCGGTAGGTGTAAGCATGAGGGTAACGACGATCGCTTTCAAAAGCGTAGCCCTGAGTATCAGCATACCTGGCGACGTCCAGCCAATGTCTAGCCCAGCGTTCTCCAAATTGAGGTCTCGCCAACAGGTCATCGACCAAAGCAGGCCAACGATCTTGGGCGTCATGTTGTTGGAATTCTTGCAAGTCTTTTTCTGTTGCAGGCAAGCCCAAAAGGTCAAAGTACAATCGTCGAACTAATGTCTTGTTATCGGCCTTAAGTGAGGGCGAGAGTCCCTTCTCCTTCAGCTTGGTAAAAACTATCGCATCAATCGGATTCACTGGACCTTGCGTTGAATCGATCACGGTTGCTTGGGATGTATTGGAAGCATCTAGCGTCGGAATGTTGGGTTTGGTAATCGGCTGAAACGACCAGTGCCCTGCCTTTGAGGCAGCGATCCTAGCATCCATCGGGTCGCCCATCGTCACGGAATCTGGCCAGGGTAAACCGCTATTCACCCAAGCCTGCAGTGCGGCAATTTCTTCGTCAGGCAGTTTGCCATCGGGCGGCATTTGAATGTCGCCATCGTAAGCAATCACGTTTAACAACGAAGAGTGATCAGCGGTTTCAAGGTCGACGATAGCGCCGGATGAACCGCCCTTGAGAATCGCTGCGCGGGAATCCAAACGAACGTCCGCCTCTTGATTGGTCGAGCCGTGGCAGGAGACGCATTTAGCCAACAGCACTGGGCGGACTTTGCTTTCGAAAAAATCTTCGTCTACTTGTTGTCCGCTGGCGGACGTTGGCCGAAATAATAAAACGACTAGTGAAAACAAAATCACACTAGGCGACATCCAAGCCAAGACGCTACCGGAGCGATTCCACACGATCGAGGCCGGTGTGCGGCTGCGATCATTGGGGCGAGTCGAAAGCAGCAAGTGCCAAAATCCGTTGTCCATAATTGTGCCAATCCAGGAGGGCAAAAGTAATCGTCAATGAAGGCTTAGGGGATTTACCAGGGATCCAAAGTCGGTCAGCCAGATCCTACGCTGATCAATACCGCTGATCTATTGTTGCGGCGCCAATCCAACCTAAATTAACGTCGTAAACTGCTGACTGCCCAACGTCGTTTCTAGCAATCGTTTGCCCGCGGTGCTAAGAGCGACCGTAACCCGTTTGCTGCAAAAAAAAATGAGCTCTTTTGAAGTTCCAAATTAATTGCAGGGTGTCGACGTTTAGGTCTGGCTTGGCGAACAAAAAACTAAACCCCGAAGCATCGCAAAGGTCCTGCGCGTGGGGCTCGCCTGATGTTGCCGGCCGCCAGTAATCCAAAGGCGGGCAATCCAAAGGTGGACAATCTAAAGGTGGACAATCCAATGGTGGGCAAGTTTTAGGAACTTGCAAATGTAGGTGGGATTTGCTGACCAAAGAACATTGTGGCAGTAGCCAGCCAGTCATTTTTCTTAGCCAAGGCGAACAGGTTTTGGTTTTGCAGTTTTGGATCCACCTGGGCGGTGGATTTGCAAGTATCCCAGCTCCTGTCTCGACCTGCATTCTATTATCAGCGAATTGCCACTCAATTGCAAGCAAATAGCGGCAGCTTATGGCCAGGCACACCGCGCTGGTCACCCGGGGTTTTGCTTCGCCCAGGCATGTGTTGATTTTCAGCTTGGAAGCGTCCTGCGGCCATTTTTTTCAGCACAATTTGTGCGATGGGCGGTGGTCACCGGGTGTAGCTGGAGCGGCTAACAAGCAAAAAGGACAAAATCGATCTACAACCAATTGCCAAACTGGCCTAACATCCCTGACCGCTGCAGAAGGCCAATTTTGAAAGGCTTGGCGGATAGATCTACCATTTTTAGGAATGAATCAAATGAGTTGCGATAGTTCTACCCGTTGGGCCAGTCTTCGAGATTTCTTCGGAGCGGTTCGCGAGATTTTGATAGTCGGTTCGGTGTTACTCTTGGTCTTGGTACCCACGAAAGTGCGGCAGGTGCTGGAACAAGCTGGAATTCGCTCGGTCGCTGGTATCGAATTTGACTTGAAGTCTTTGAATGAAGCTCAGGCGGAAATGAGCATCGCGCAAACTGAAATGGAAGACCTGAGGCAGCAGTTGGCGTTGACTCAGCAAAATTTGGTTATGGGTGCGAACACTCCCGAGAAGCAAGTGATCTCTCAACAGTTGCGCGAATTGCAGGATCGTTCCAACGCAGCGACGTTTCGTATGGGAAGAGCCCAAGAAAAGTACGAACAGGTTCGCATCGACCATAAATTAAAACAACCAAGCGAACTGTTCGACCGATCCGCCAATGCCAACTTGGGTGTGGGGAACACAAACGGTACCAGCATGGGCAATACCAGCCGATAATCCAACGAATCTCTACTTACCCAGTGCAGCAGCATGCACCATGGGAACGTAGGTCTTGGTGCGAGTTCTGTATTGCGGGTTATGTGCTACTAATGTTGTCGTCAGCGGAGACTGTTTGCTGCTCACAGCACGTAAGTACTGTAGCGAGCGGCAGAACAGAACTTACCGCAATCCAAGCCTGCGACACGAGCGACGCAAGGCAATATCCACTTGCTTGCGCCGCGTGCTGGTATCGGTATAAGCGGCCGCTCGCCTAAGCATTGGCCAACTGTTTGAGCAGCGTGGGTAGTGAACGACCCTTGTCAGTGATTGGGACCGGTTGCTTGGCTGGGTCGTTTACGGTCGCCGGGCCGGTAGTTTTCAAATGGCCGCGAGTGGCAAAGCGAATTGCAATGCAAAGTTTGCTAAACGCGTTTTGGGAAGACCTTGTGGCAGCATCGGATCGCCCAACAGTCACAGCAAGCTTCAACCGCTTGCTGGTGTTTCTATGGGAAGGAAGTATAATCGGACTTGGATTGCAAGCGGTTGCTGGTGATCTGTGCCAATGTTGGGTCGAACAAGCAGTCGGGTGTCACAGGATTGAGTCACGCAGGTCCAGCAGCGCCTATTGCCTTTGGTGGATGGTAGGTTGTCGGCACGTTAATGGCAGCGCCCTGGCAGGCTTGTGATCTGAAGTTTGGCGACCCACGCTTGTTTGTCTTTTGGAAGGTGCCGCTTCTGAATCGTGCGGCTAATCAATGTTTAGCCTATGGCTGGGTTGACTTCTCTGGTTTCCGGAATTTTTTGTTCAACATCTCGGTCTAAATATCCATGCAGAAATCCAATCACTCCCATCCCGTTCTACTCGATGCGCTGTCTTCAGAACAACGAGCGAAATTGGAAGAGTGTCAGGCGTTGATTAAGTATCACTTTAAGGATTTGGGTTTCTTGCTGCGTGCATTGACCCATTCCAGTAGCGCGAATCATAAATTGTTGTCGAACGAACGCTTAGAATTCTTAGGCGATTCGATCATGGGCGCTTGTATCTGCGAATTTCTATTTCATCGCTTTCCTAGTTTGATGGAGGGTGAATTGACCAAGATCAAATCGATCGTTGTCAGCGGCGATACTTGCGCCAAGACCAGCCAGCGAATGGGGTTGGATGATTTTATCATTGTCGGCAAGGGCATGGCGAACAGTTCGACGCCGCCAAGCTTGTTAGCGGATCTTTTTGAATCGATTGTCGCCGCGATATTTTTGGATGGTGGTTGGGAAGCTGCCAAGACCTTCGTTCTGGAACACATGCGCCGCCAAGTTGAGAAAGCAGTTGAGACTAATCACGAATCAAATTTCAAAAGCCAACTGCAACATTTGGTGCAGAAGGAGTTGGGGATCGCTCCCACGTATGAACTGTTGAATGAAACGGGACCTGATCATAAGAAGTCGTTTTTGGTTGCGATCAAGTTAGGCGAGCAAGTGTTTACCGCCGCATGGGGCAAGAACAAAAAACAAGCGGAACAACGTGCCGCCAGCAATGCTTTGGCAGAAATGCAAAACGAAACCGCTCCCTTTGCAGATACTCAACCCGAATTTGATAACTAACGAATCGTCATTTGACAACGTAAACGCTACCGCGGCCAAATAGTAAGGGTTGACTTTTCCCCCCGATGCTGGGGCGTTGCTCAGTCGCCGTTGACGTTAGGTCGCTGCTGACGTTAGGTCGCTGCTGACGTTAGGTCGCTGCTGACGTTTAGTCGCTGCTGACGTTTAGTCTGTGGCGTCACTTTGGGTATCTTTACGTGGATATTTTTCCATACTCTGCAGCAAGCCTTGGATCGTGTCACTGTACAAAGACCAAATCAAAAGAACACCAAAAACTAAAGACAAGAAGAACGGGATGATTGAAGAAAGAATCGATCCTGAGGTGACACCGTAGCCGATCATTGACCCGGCAAACGCAATAGATAGGGGCAGGCCTCGCTGGGCATGATTCATTTTTTCGGCTTTCATGAAAGTTAGCTCTAAATGGGCCGGTGCAATGTTCGGCCCACGGTATCAACCTACCGTCTTAACGATCAACTTTCAACAGTTTCAGAAACTTGTGGACTGGTACCGGTTGATTTGTTTATTTTATCGCTGGCAACTTCGGCTTGCAGTGCTTTGTCGATCGAGTGTCGTTCTTTCTTGGATCCGGACAAGTAAACCAATAATCCCAGTCCCATCAGGACAAAAGTTAAAGTGCGATAACCCAAGGCCACCAGTAATCCGTAATCGGTATTCTGTTGCTCCGTGGAAAACGCACTGTATAGCCAGCTCATGACAAACTCTTGAGATCCAAGTCCGCCTGGCAAAGGTGCCGCGCCGGCGATCAAGCTGATGGGCGTGATAATGAAGTGGTTGGCAAGACTGGGTGTTTCAGTTGTCAGGCTCATTGCAATACAAAACACGCAACTGGAAAGACTGGCAACAACTCCCAGGCTTAGGAAGAACGACAGGAAAATGGCCGCTGGGCGACGTCGGTAAAGTAAGCTTACGTCCAGGATTGAAGTCAAAAAACCACGGCCAGGATAGTTTTTGCCGAACCAAGATTCGATCGTTGCAGTGAAGGCGTTGACCCATTTTTTCCGCCCCAGCAGTAGGATTGCTAGGTAGCCCAAGGTGCCAGTGGCAGTGATCGCAAAAGAAATCATGCAAACCAAGCGTAGGCCTTGGGTGCGATTGGCATCAGCGGCGGCCAACAGATCCCAGTCAACAAACAGGGCGGTTGCGGCAACACAAAGGAACATCGTCATCAGCCCCATCACGCGATCCAAGAGCACGGACGCGAATGCGAATTTTTTCCGTTCAGGATGGTCTCGGCAAACGTAGAAGGTTCGCAAGAGATCACCTCCCGCAACGCCAAATGCGATCAAATGAAATGGTAGTGCGATGAATCCAACTTTGATCGCGTCAGGCAATGTCAAGCGAACACGCACGGCATTGGCCAGCAACCACCAGCGAACGTGCGAAATGGTATAGCCGACCGTCTGCATCAACAGAGCCAGCGCGAACCAGTCCCAACGTTTTGGTTTGCGGACCAATTCTAAGACGTCTTCTTTGCTGGAAGCTTGGTAGACCAGTGCCGCAATCAAGAGGGTCGAAATCACTAGTTTTACGTAAAACCAGATTGACGACTTTTCAGATTTCATGGCAGGCATTCACCGAAAGAGGATCGGTTGGAATCGAGGGAAGGTTGGCGAATGCCGAGGATTGGGTGCGGACTTAATTTTAACGAATCCGACCCCTGGATCACGATGGTTGTGGGTGATCGCAACGCGATTCACTCGTGAAAGTAGCCTTGGCTTCGGAATAGCCGATACATTTGGAACAAACGGATGGGTATGCAGGGCGTCTGAAGGCTCCCGCCCTCGCTTAGGTAGCCTGGTGCCCATGCCTGACTTACGCACCAATCCGAACAGCGACGTGGTGACGCGATTTGGAGACGTGTTTTGGCGATTCGAAATCGGGTTGGAACGGACCTGCCGTTTTTCGAATGCTAGTGAGTTCCCAAACCACTGGCACCCTTAGGCAGTGCCGCCGGCTAAAGTCGTTTTCACAGGAGTGATTTCTGGGGTGGCCGTTTCATTTTGTACTTCCTCATCTTCGGCAAAGCCAATCACGTGAATCAAGCCGGCCAAAGCTCGGTAGAAAACCGGAACCAGTAGCAGAATCAAGACGGTGCCTACTAACAGGCCAAA
>JBDNHU010000179.1:0-2298 GCA_041688615.1 Mariniblastus sp.
AGTCGGGTAGCCTAGCCGATCTAAACGCTTACGTTTGGCCCAACGTGCAGCAGGCGACAGGCGTGGCTTTCCTCACGCTAAAGGTCCGTTTATCGCAAATAACCGACGGGGCGTCGAACACTTTTTTGGTCGGCGAAAAATACGTCCCGAGCTCGCATTACCAATCAGCCGACTTTGCAGGCGATGATCACAGTTTGTATCTTGGTGACGATGCGGATAATCGCCGCTGGACACTGTTGCCGCCTCAGTCCGACGCCACAGATAATGAGGATCGCTCCGTCTTTGGCAGTGCCCATTCATCCACCTGCCACTTTGTGATGGTTGACGGTTCGGTTCGAGCAATCGATTACGATATCGATTCACAGATTCACGGTCTCTTGGGTAACCGCCGCGATGGACAAGTCATTGATCTGCCTTGATCCCAGAAACTGCTTGTTTTGTTCTCAAATCCGATTCTCAATTTATGCGAGTTGAAGTGACTGATATTCACTCCGTTTGTTCGCAACTGTCGGTCTTGATTCCCGTCTACAACGAGATGCGGACAATAGAGGCTTTATTGCGGCAGGTGCGTATTGCATTGCCTGAATCGCAGATGATTGTGATTGATGATGCCTCAAATGATGGCTCGCGAGAGATTATTCAATCGCTGCAGGATGAACTTGGAATTGAGTTTGTGCTTTCGCCCCGCAACGGTGGGAAGGGCAGTGCGGTCCGGTTGGGACTGGAGCGGGCGCAGCGAGAATGGGTCGTGATTCAAGACGCGGACCTGGAGTACGACCCACAAGATGTCGTGAAGCTGTTGACGGCGGCGATGGCCGAACCGGGCTCGGTGGTTTACGGCTCACGGTATTTGAATCGAGCCGCGAATGGTAACGCCAGTTGGCTGAATGTATTGGCCGTCAGGGTGTTGGCTTGTTGGGCTGCGTTACTCTATGGTCGCTTCCTTACCGACCCCCATACCTGTTACAAGTTGCTGCCGACTGGGCTGATGCAAGAGCTGAATCTGCAAAGTCGCGGCTTTGAACTGTGTGCCGAAATCAACGGCAAGCTGTTGCGACGTCGTGTGCCAATTGTCGAGCGACCGATCTGGTATCACGCTCGAACAGCGGCCGAGGGGAAGAAGATCCGGTGGTACGACTTCTTTCATGCGGCTTGGGTCTACTTCCGGCAACGTTGGCATTGATGCGATTCTTGGGGCGATGATTTGTTGTTTGGCAAAGATGTCGGCAGTGACCTCAGTTACAATTGGGTAAGTCTGAAGTTGTCGAAAGGGCTATTTCCCGCGCGACTAGTTATCTTGCGGGCAAACTGCAACTTGCCACCGATCAAGAGCTGAAGAAGTACTTTTCAACTTGGTGCCATGTTGCCAGGTGTTTAATCATCAATGACAGGAGACACGGTCATGTATTTAGTTAAGCATGCAGTTCATGTTTTTTCACTTGCAGTCGCATTATTACCGTTCGCAGAGCAGGAAACGGAAAAAATCACCAAGAGTTCGACGCCTGTTGTCGTATCGCTGGAACAAGTTCTTGAAAACGTCTATAAGCAGTATTCGGACAAAGTATTTAATTCGGTTGATGTCCGATATGTTGAGATAACGGACGTCTTTCCGTATCCGTCAAACACTCGTTACGTCATAAATGGCGAAGATCGGCTTCGGGAACAGACTACCGGTGGGAAAGGTGGTGATTGGACTTGTGCGTATGTCAATGGTCGGAATACCCGCTATTTCCCCAGTGCTAAATCCGCTTCCTTCGAATCCGCCAAAGAGCCAATGCAAGACGCTTGTAGCTATCTTCTACTACTCGATATCCCTTTGTCGGATTCAAGACGAGCGAATGCCAGTAATGTGTTCCCAGAGATGCTGAGGGATCAAAGTTTGGATTGGAAACTAGATAGGAGCCACTGGCTAATAGATGGCAATGAATGTTACAAAGTAACTAACAAATTGGGCGTGGAATTTTATGTGGATCCACAGGTTGGCTACTCTTTTCGTTGGAGAAGAATCAATTCGGAAATGGTCGCTCATTTTTCGGATTTTAGAAAAATTAGCAACAAATGGATGCCATTCCAAATTGAAATGTCGGGCTTGCAGAATCAAACGTTAACGGTAGAAACGTTGGAATTCGGCGTTAGCAAGTTGTTGGAAGTAGTTCTAGCTCCAGGCACGATGGTCACAGACACGATCAACAATAAATTGTATTTCTTGGACGCGAATGGGAAACGCCAAGAATTGCTGGGTGCAATCGACGAGGCAAAAGACCTGTTACCAGCTCGCGGATCGGTTCGCTGGCTTAC
>JBDNHU010000180.1:0-42528 GCA_041688615.1 Mariniblastus sp.
CCTTCCCTTGAAGTTCCCAACGGTCGATCGTTAGGATAGCCGAGGTGCGAGGGGACTAGATGGAGCAGCGCATCCTCAAAGTGTGCCTTGGCAGGCTTCGACTAATTTTTTCTCCAATCGTTGATTGATTGTGGTAGTTGCGGATAACCAAATCGAACTGTCTGTTGAATTTTTGGGAGAAAAGCGAAGTGGAATTAACGGTATTAGAAGGCACGGGATCTTCGTTCGCCGCTGCGACTGCGAAATTACTCCAGCTACAAGGCAAGTTAAGTCCTAAGGGCGACATCATCTCCGAAGGCGCGCGCCGCGTCACAATGGAAGTTTTCGGGCGAGAAATCCCCCCTAACGAAGTCGTAGAGATTATCTGCCGAGAAGTCCGCGACAAAGGCCTGCCTCAATTGCTGGAGTTCACTCGGCTCTTGGACCATGTCAAAATTGACCAGTCGAACCTGAGGGTCACTGCGGACGAACTAGCGGAAGCTCATGCAGCAGCAGAACCCGCCTATTTGGCCACGATTCGGAAGATTCGCGACAATATCATTGCGTTCCAAGAAAAAATCTTACACAAAGATGTCGTCTTCCAGCGTGAAGCCGGAATCAGCCTCCGCCACCGATATTTGCCTTTGGATCGAGTGGGTGTTTGTGTACCGGGAGGTGCAGCAGCATACCCATCAAGTCTGCTCATGTCGGCCGTGCCCGCTCAAGTGGCTGGCGTTTCTGAAATCGCAGTGGTCGCCCCACCCACAAAATTCGGTTCCTTCAATACTGATTTACTTTCGGCGTGTTATGAACTGGGAATCACAGAAGTCTATCGAATTGGCGGCGCCCAGGCGGTCGCGGCTCTGGCATTTGGCGTGGAAGGGATCAAGTCGGTCGACAAAATAGTTGGACCCGGCAACCAGTTCGTCGCCATTGCAAAAAAGCAAGTCTATGGCACAGTGGATATCGATTCGATTGCCGGCCCCAGTGAAGTCGTGGTGATCGCCGACGATACGGCTAACCCGAAATGGGTTGCGCTGGATTTGATCGCCCAGGCGGAACATTATCCCGGGTCGGCGATTCTGTTGACTTGGAGTGAACAGCTTGCCGAAGCGACCGTTAACGAACTGGAAATCCAGTGCAAACTCTTGGATCGAGGGCACTTGGCATTGAAGTGTTTGCAGGAATTTGGGGCGATTGCCATTGTTGACGATTGGCAAAAAGCTGCTGAATTGACGAACATCCTGGCCCCCGAACACTTGCATATTCAAACCGTTTGGGACGAAGCCTTAGTTAAGAAGATCACCAAAGCAGGCGCGATCTTCATGGGGCACCACACTCCTGTTGCAGTCGGTGATTACGTCGCTGGAGCCTCCCACGTGCTGCCCACAGGTGCAACTGCTAGGTGGGCGTCGGGCCTGACCTGCAACGATTTTTTACGTTCTCATACGGTGATGCATTACACGCCCGAAGGGCTTAAAGCGGACGCCGATGATCTGATTCGCTTATCGACAAGAGAAGGATTGACCGGCCATCGTGAAAGCGTCATCGCTCGAATTCGGCCTTAAGTTTCGGCCTTAAGTTTCGGCCTTAAGTTTCGGCCTTAAGTTTCGGCCTGAAATGTCGGTAAAATTGGGCTCAATACCCAAGTTCGCCTCAAGATACTCGCCACCAGGATACGTCAAAACGGTAGCAGCATCGGTACGTTTGATTGGCAACACAGAGCGCTGCATTCACATTTTCATTGTTGCAAGAGACCCTTCGGGGCTTGAAGTACCATGCTTGAAGTACCACTCCAGGCTTCAAGTGCCACACTCCAGGTTTCAAGTGCGTTTCAAGTGCCAGGCGATTGAATCGCCTGCAAATGGATCGGTATTCATGGGGTTGAAGTGGGCAAAGAATTACGCGACTGGGCAAACCGGGATCGCCGCCACCTGTTACCTGTTACCTGTTACCTGTTACCTGTTACCTGTTACCTATCGCCGGTTAAGCCAAGTTGAGAATGATAAGTCCAGACGAGTGTCGCTTGTGGCTGACATTCTCGCGTGGATCCCTAAACCGCCTTTCCCTACGCCCTATTCATTCGCCCTATTCATTCGCCCTGCCCCTACGCCCTGCTAGAAAAAGATTTATGGAACGCCAAGAGACCCAGTTTGAACTGCAGGAATTTGTTCGCAAGAACGTTTGGCAGATGCGTGGATACGTGCCCGGGGAACAACCTCAGGGCGGGAAATTTATTAAACTCAACACGAACGAAAATCCTTATCCGCCTTCGCCGCTTGCGACGATCCCTACCCAAGGACTGGAAGAGAAACTTCGCAAGTATCCCGATCCGTTTGCGACAGCCTTTCGCCAGCAAACTGCCAAGCAACTGGACGTCTCTGCCGACCAAATTCTATGCGGCAATGGTAGCGACGAAATCTTAGGCCTAATTATTCGCCTGTTTCTGGAACCAGGCGACATTGCTCGTTGGTCCTCTCCAACCTACCTGCTTTACCGTACGTTAATTCAAATGCACGGGGCTATTGCCGAAGAAGTTTCGTACGGTCCCGACTGGTCACTGCAGCCAGCCTTCTTCCAGGGCTCGCCCAAATTAGTGTTCCTAGCCAACCCCAACAGCCCGTCTGGAACCTGCTTCGATCTTGCTGCGTTGGCCTCGATCATCAGCCGATTTCGTTGCCCGGTGGTGATTGACGAAGCGTACGCAGATTTCGCTGGACAAACGGCCGTCGACCTGATTAAGGACTTTCCCAACTTGATCGTCAGCCGAACGCTCAGCAAATCGTACGCATTGGCTGGCCTAAGATTCGGTTACATGGTCGCAAGTGAAGCATTGATCGCCCAGACTCATAAGATCCGTGATTCTTACAACTGCGACGCCATCGCCACCGCAATCGCAACCGCTGCGGTCACGGATCAGCAGTGGCTGCTGGCGAACGTTCAAAAGATTGTCTCGCAGCGGCAATCGCTGCAGACCCACCTGACCCAGCTTGGATTCAAGGTTCAACCCTCGCAAGCGAACTTCCTATGGTGCCAGCACCCTGATTTCCAGGCAGAAGACCTTTACAATCAACTGAAACTGCGGCAGATTTTGGTACGATTAATGAATTATGGCGAACCGTTTGTAGGAATAAGGATTACCGTAGGTACACCTGAACAAAACGATGTTTTAATCGGCCAGCTAAAACAGGTGCTTGGAAGATCCTAATCGAGCGACCGAGAACCAATGCTGGTGTTCTGAACGTGTTTTGCAATGTCATTCGGATCCTAGCCAAAATAGCCCCTCATTTTCAAGGTCTCAGCAATGGGTCAGCGAACCGCCACAATTCAGCGAAATACGGCCGAAACCAAGATCCAGCTGACGTTGAACCTGGATGGAACAGGCGTCTCGGAAATTCGAACAGGCATTGGATTCTTCGACCACATGCTACAGCTATTCACCAAACACGGCCTATTTGACTTGACTGTGATGGCCGATGGTGATTTGCATGTCGACCAACACCACACCGTTGAAGATATCGGCATTTGTTTAGGCAAAGCGTTTACCGAATGCTTAGGTGATAAGCGTGGCATTCATCGCTATGGCGATTGCACCTTACCAATGGACGAAACCTTGGTAACCACGGCCGTAGATCTGAGTGGGCGATATGCTTTCGTCTTTAACGCGACGATCCCTACCCCCAAGATTGGGGAATTTGATTCGGAACTGATCGAGCATTTTTGGCAAAGTGTTGCCAACAACTGTCAGTGCAACTTGCACGTGCTGGTGCATTATGGAACCAACAGCCACCACATCAGCGAAGCGATTTTTAAAGCCCTAGCCAAGAGCTTTCGGCAAGCCGTGGAACTGGACGCCCGGCAAAGTGGCATCCCCAGCACAAAGGGCACGATATAAGCCCGTTGAGGGTACGTTTTCCAAGACAGAACTTAAGCTAAAACACCCGTTCAGAAAACAGTTGCTTAACACTGCTCTCGCCAGCGACCGCAACCACCTAAACCACTCAAGCGGCGCACTTTACGGCGATTCTTCAGTAACCGTTTTTCGACCGCGCTTGAGTTTTAGACAAAGCATTGCGCTGAAATGCTTGGAAGCGGCAATTCAAAATACTCCTTGATAATCGCTCGGTTCAAATGAGCAGCGATTTCTAAACTCGGCCACATTCTGTGACCTGCCATTCTTCTGTACTTGCTGTACCTGCCCTCGGCAGTCCGGGTTGAGTGCCTTTGGGCATGGGACAAGCAATCGTCTAACGAAATGCATTCTGGTTTGGAACACTTTTCACATTACAACGATTTTTTGGCCTGTAATGGTTGCTTTTGAGAAAGTCCGTTGCTAATGTTTATTCATGACAATCTTCAGGAACAGTGAAGACTAGGCCCAGAGAAACTTGCGAGATAATCAATGACCAACTTTTACAACCCGATTACCAATGTCGACAACTTTTCGTTGTTGTTTGACGAATCTATCCGTTTGGCAAACTTTGTTTCTTTCTCCGACAATGATCCCGGATCGCAGTTTTATCATGTTCGCGTACGCGACAATTCAAGCGGTGGCAGTAGCCTGAAGTTGGGCTTCAATAATCTAGCGTCCACCACTTGGCATTCGATCACGTACAATCAATTCATCAATGATTTGTACATGATTGGTTCTTCAACCACGTCAAACAACAGTTTTCAAATTCAAGTGTTTGACGGGGCTCGCTGGAGCGACATCTCGGTGTTTGCGGTCAGCACTTACTCATCCAATGCCAACAAAGCGAAAATCGTTGACATTGAAGCGGTTTCCAATCCAATTTTGGAATCGGTCAAGATTACTGACTATTTCAACGTGACCGATGTCGACGGCTCGACACCTCGTAGCTATCGCTTCCGTGATTCTGCCGTCGGTGCTGGCTACTTCATGCTCAATGGCGTGAAGCAGGCTGAAAACACTCAGTTCGAGATTACGGTTGGCCAAGTACATCAGCTGGAATATTACACGGGAGACAAAGCGGGCAACGAAGGCATTTTTGTTTCCGTCAATGATGGGGGCACCTGGAGCGATACCGCTCTTTTGTCCGCGACCAATAGTGCCAACAATGCGGCTCCAACGGTGGTTGGTGTGAGCCCACTGCTACGAATTGCAGCCCGCGTCAGCCTGAGCAGCATGTTCAGCTTCAACGACGCTGACAACAATACGATGAAGTCACTACGGGTGTTAGACCTGTCTTCAGCATCACAGTCGGGTTACCTGCAAAAAGACGATACAGGAATTTCCGCAAGCGTATGGCACGAAATTTCCGCTGATGAACTGTATCGCTACACATTCATCGGTGCCCAAGGGGCATGGAATGATCAGGTTCGCTTCCAAGTTTATGACGGTTCGAAATGGAGTGGAATTGCATCGCATACTCAAGCAACCGTTAACAACCGTTATGCTCCAACTCTCGAAGTTTTCTCATTCGCAACTAATGAAAAAGCTTTCCGAAATCTGGACGGTCTGTTCACCATGGCCGACCAAGACGGCGACGCCGTTCAATTCGTGCAGGTTCAGGCATATGGCACCGGTACCTTGCACGGAAAATTCTTTCGTGACGGCGTTGAGATGGCCGGCAATGTGTGGCACACGATCGCCCGAAACGAAATCGATCAATGGAAGTTCCAGGCCGGCAAGGTTGGCATCAACACTCAGATCGGCATCCAAGCCTCGGATGGATTTTCGTACACACCGGTGAAGGTCCTGGACTTCAGATCGGTATCTTCGACTCCGAAGGTCGTCGCTTTCAACAAGACGATCGTCCCCAACGGATTGGTGACCTTGAGTAGCATGTTTTCTTACTCGGATAATGAAGGCCAGCCGATGCTTCAGATCCGTGTTCGGGACACAAACACGTTCGGTGGCTCAGGCTCTTTGTTCCGTGCTGGCGTTCAGCAAGATGCAGGCGTTTGGCACATGTTTAGTGCGGTTGAGTTAGAAGCATGGACCTTCCGAACTAACGAAAACCGTCGTCAGGATCGCGTTCAAATTCAAGCTTACGATGGATACGCTTGGAGCAATATTGGCGAGTCCATCGTGACTGCTTCTTCGGCGCCGCCAGAGGTTACGACCGAAGGCACAATTGTCGTAGCGCCGATGACCGTTTTCCAGCTTTCGGATATGTTCACGTACAGCGATGCGGACGGTCACCCGATGCAACGCCTGCGAGTCATTGAAGGCAATGCGAATCCGATCAGTGGATTTTTGGCAAAGAATGGCGTGAAGCAAGAGACATTCGTTTGGCACGAAATTTTGGTCAGCGAACTTTCCCAATGGACCTACACTTCGGCTGATTTCATCGGCGGAGATCGCATGCGTTTCCGCGTGTACGATGGATTTGACTGGAGCGATGCGGCTCAACTGGATGTAATTTCTAATTCCAGGGCTCCCGAAGTCAACCCGATCAACCGGACGGTTTTACCGAAGACGACGATGACCCTATCATCGCTGTTCAACTACTCCGATGCCGACGGCGACCCAATGTCGATGCTTCGCGTGCGAGACACAAATACCGGCTTAAGCAGTGGACATCTGCTGAGAGGTGGTGTCATACAGGCTGCCGGTATTGAATTCACAATCGCCGCGTCGGATGTCCTTCTGTGGTCTTTTGTTTCGGGTGACTTTATTGGTGCTGACGAACTTTCATTCTCTGTCAATGACGGTTATCAATGGAGTGCCGGTGAAATCGGAACGGTTACGTCTGACACCCAGAACCCGTCGGTCATTGCGTTTGATTACACCGCCTTGCCTGCCACGACTTTCGATTTGACCCAGTTGTTCCAGTACACGGACCCCGATGGCCTGCCGATTCAATTCGTTGAAGTGATCGATCTTAATGCCTCCCTAAATTCTGGTTTCTTCGAAGTCGGTGGCGTTCGACAAAACGCTGGAGTTCGCTACGAGATTGCGGTTTCGGACTTTGATGAATGGACGTTCGTTTCGGGCGCACATCTAGTTAACGATAACATCGATATCCGCGTTTCTAATGGTTACAAGTGGAGCTCGGCAGACATTTCGACTGTTGGCAGTTTCTCGAACACGCCAACAGTGAAAGCGTTTACCAAGGCAATTAATCACGACGACAGCATCAAACTGAGCTACTTGTTTGAATTCTCAGATGTTGATGATGGTGATAGCTTGGCAGCGATTCGAATCATCGATAGAAACACGAACCGAAATAGTGGGTTCTTGACCCGAGACGGTAGCGTGATGCCATCCAATGTGTGGCATGAAATTCTGGTATCCAATCTGGACCAATGGAAGTTTATGGGGGGTACCTATTTAACTGAAGATAATTACTCGGTCCAAGTTTCCGATGGCCATACTTGGAGCTCGATCGCCAACGCGAATTTGGTATGGCGAAATCTTTACGATCCACTTTTGGTGAATTTCTCCAAACCTGCCCGACAACAATCAAGTTCGTCGGTAGACAGCGGACTTGGCTATCTCTTCCAATTCCCTGGCAATGTCGAAGGCGACAACTTCCAAGTTTTGGGCGACAATCTTTATAATCGCGACACAAATGAATTCTTGGATCCCGAGGTTGTTCATACTTTCTCGCGTTCTCAGTTCCAAAATGACATTCGCGTGGTATCCAGTTCTCCCGACAACTCGCCTGCGTTGCTACAGATGGAGCAACTTTTGGTTCGCGTCGAAATCGATGGAATCTGGAGTCAATGGTCCAATATTAATCTATTGGACGCTCCCAACATTGATAACGGGTTGGATCCAGTCAACCCCAACGACAGCTTCTGGGCCATTGAAGATGGCGCCGATACCGAATTGGTAATCACAACCCCGCTCATTGGTCCTGGGTTCCTGACTTACTGGTGGCACGATGGCGTCCCCAATTACTACGATAGCTCTGACGTGGAAGTTCGTCACGGACAAGGTTTTGATGCACCCAATACGAAGGCTCAGGATGCCATCGTTGAAATCCTTGACATGTACACAGACGTTACAGGATTACAGTTTAGGGAGTGGAATCCAGTACTGGATCCACCCGAAGGTATTGAGTACGACCTGGCATTTGGCTGGGTTGACATGACCGACTACCCATTCCCAGTAGACGCTTATACCAAAGGTGTTCCAGACGGTTTTATTGAAGACACTTACCTCCGTGGTGGAGATATGTGGTTCAACACTTTCTATAACTCCGGCGATCATGACATTACCGACCCGGACAAGGGCGAGTACGGTTACACCGTCTACATCCGAGAAATCGCGCGTGCTTTGGGGCTCGAGTACACCACGACGGGCTTGGTATCTTTAGGTGAAGTCGATTTTTATTCAGGTGCACCAGATTATCTTGGTGTTAGCCATACGTACAATACGACTTTGTCCCGCGAAATCGCGTACCACGTCAACCCTAGCACTCCGATGCTTTACGAGATCCTGGAACTTCAGTCTCGTTACGGTAGAGGTAGAGGTGGAGAGGGCAACACACTGTATCAATTTGACGATTCACTGCCTGAAGTTAAGACGATTTGGGACTTTAGCGGAACCGACACGATCAGCTTCGAATTGGCCCGTATCACTTCAGGTGATGGGTACTCTGCGATGATTGACCTTCGTGACGGAGCATCAAGCTACCTCCACGACCCAAGCTTTGCCAATGCGAACAATGTCAATTTCTTCCAGTTCGGACGCTACACCATTGCGTTTAACGCAGTTATCGAAAACGCTATTGGGTCCGATGGAGACGATTACATCATCGGAAACAACTTTGACAACGACCTTCAAGGCGGTCTGGGTAATGACGTTTTGATTGGTGGTGCCGGGGACGACATGCTCAACGGTGGCTTAGGCGATGACCGATACGTCTTGACCTTTGGGCACCAAGCGGCAGTAGCTTTCGGTCACGATTCGGCGACGATCTTCGAAGACGGTGAAGGTGGTCAGGATCGCTTGGAAGTTTACGACTACGACGAATTCCTAGCCATCATGGACCGCGATGTTGTCTTTGAAAGAGACTTCGCATTCCATCGCAACGACGAAGACTTGTTTATTGAACTGACATTGGATAACAATGCGGCTGAAGCCTCGATTGCGATCCAACGAATGGACTTGGCAGCATCACAAGTCGAAACCATGCGATTCTTCAACGGTATCGACGTCGACCTGGTTTCATTGTTTAACCAAATGACCAATGAAACCCGTTGGACTCGATTCGAATTGTTGGCTGATTCCACAGCGAACGGATTCTTGGTTTCAGCAGTCTAAGTTCGTTGCAAGTTGACTTGTGACGCGAACGATCGTTTGCACACTTGACTGATTCAAAGGTTACCAGACGCGATGCGACTGGTAACCTTTTTTCGTTTAGCAGTGGGTGAAACATTGCTGATGTTTATCCACTTCGCTATTGATTATGACGAAAGCCTGCGGCGACAGCCAGAGATTCCTCGGTCAACAGAAAACTCCGTTCACAGCGCGATAAAATTCGACGCATCAGAAGGCCCGTTGGGGAGGACAGTCTTGGAGATCTAACCGACTGACCCGATTCGTTGCCCGCCCAGATAGACCTAAGCTTGATATTGGGATAGGGGCTGCTGATGCGGGACTGAACAAAAATCGCCGAAATCATTGCTCGCCCCGTGGTTGGCAAGGCCATAGAAAAAGCCCACGATCGAACGATGCGACCGTGGGCTTTATCATTACCGCGATGTTTACTATTTTGGATCTATTCAACCTAATCGTTGACATTCGTTTCCAGGAATCGAGCTAAACGATGGAAGTCACTTCCGGTCTTGATGAAACGCACGACGGTAACCAGTGTTTCGGGATCTACCAACTTTTCAAAGGGTTCGTAATGCAGGTCTAATTGCCCCGAAACGCTGACCATAACGCCATTGAGTCCCTCTTCAACCATGGCTCGGTACGACCCAACACCCAATTGGCTACCCAGCATGACGTCGAATGCCAATGGTTGGCTACAACGAGCCTCGTAGCCAAGTGGCACTGAATTGATCTTCTTGGCGGTACCAGTCGTCTTCTTGTAAGCCTCACCCACCAACTTGGCAAAGAACCGCCCCAACTGTATCTCGCTAATCGCAATATGACCGTGATCGTCTCTGGGAACGCCGTCCAGCTTCGACGCGGGCAAAAATTCAGCCAACCCTTCGGCCAAAACAACGACACCGAAGTACTTGCCTTCAGCTTCCCGAGCCAACATCGTCTTGACGATACGCCCAACGACTCGGTCCAAGTCCATTACCGGACGTTTTGTGATCGCCCCCGTTTGTGCATTGACCACATCTTCTTCTTTTCGGTAGTCACCCACGATATCTTCAACACTGATGACCAAACTTGCCTCACCTGCAATCGCCGCCCCATAAGCTAACCATCCGGCGCTACGTCCCATCGTTTCAGCAATAAAGTAGGCATGATTTGCTTGAGCATCGTAAAGCAGATTACGAATCTCGGTGGACAGAAATTCAACCGCCGTAAAGAATCCGAACGTAAAATCGATTCCGAAATAATCGTTGTCAATTGTCTTAGGCAAATGAACAACCGGGATCTGCTTGGAACCGGCAGGCAATTTTTCTTGAAATAACTTGAACTTATTGGCGGTCTTTAAAGTGTCATCGCCGCCGATCGAAATTAGGCCATCAACACCCAAATCAATCAAAGCGTTGTAGGTGTTGTGCATCAGAATCGTCTTGGTAGGATCCTCAAGATCAGCCGGCGACGAGATCATTTTGCCCGGATTCGCTCGAGCGGTTCCGATCATAATCCCTTGCGAATTTCGAGTTCGCGAAAGCATCTTGGAATCCAATCGAATCCATTGCTCCCCTTCAACTAGCGGTTTGTCTGAACTGTAATCCACCAGATTCTTATAGCCGTTCATGATGCCCACGGTCTCGATTTTTGCCTTCGCAAAAGCCGCGGCGGCCGTTGAAATCACTGCATTTGCAGCAGGTGCTGGGCCACCTGAAAATAGAATCGCAACCCGTCTGAATGAATGCTTGGGTGTTAACGGAGGAGATAATGTGTTTGCCATGTTTAGATTTCCGATTGTAATTCGTGAATAGTCGCAGCAAGGACCCACCCAGTGAGCAGATCCAAATCCATCACCAAAACCTGCTTGGCATTCCCCTGAAGACAAACTAGCTTGCTGGGCGATGTATCCCCGATTCTAGAAGCCATTGCCAGAGGCGCAAAGTCAGGATTTTCAACGGTTTTCATTCGCCATGCCGCCGCCCCTGAGATTAGCGAAATCCAAACCGCAGCAAACGATCAAGGGAAACTAAACCGACATTAGAGCCTGCTACACGTCCTGTTTTTTTTCGACAAATGATCGATTATTTACCAACATTTCTTACCCGAACCAGCATTGGCCAGCGCCAAAGGTCACACCGGATCGTTAAAGCAAAGCAGAATCGAGTTGCTGTTGATCTGAATGCACCGTGAACCGCTTGGCCATCGTCCTCGGAAATCCCGATTGTTTTCCTAGAGAGGAAGGCAGGCAACGGGCGCCCGGGCGGCGGTTTAAGGCAAGGCTGCTGCAGTTTGGCAAGCAATACTCGGCGCCACCAGCTTGTCACAACCCATCATGCTCATCACGGCATCACGGCATCCGCTGGGTCGTGCCAGGCAACCTTTGCGGGAAACCGGGACAAGGCACTAAGAACTCAGGTCTGCTAACTGACCTTGTCCTGCAGTCTTCGTTCATCAAGACTCACGATTTCAACGCGACGCGTTCGACCCACTTCGTATCGATGGTGCCGTCACGAAATTCGTCCGTTCGCAGTACCGAAGCCTGAAACGCCGCGGTCGTTGCAATGCCCTTTACTTTCAGTTCTTCCAAGGCTCGAAGCATACAAGCAATTGCTTCTTCCCTGGTGTTTCGATGAACGATCAATTTTCCAATCATTGAATCGTAGTACGGTGGCACCGTGTACCCTGAATGGGCATGCGAATCGAATCGCACCCCAAGTCCACCTGGAACAATCAATTGCTCAATTTTACCCGCCGAAGGCATAAAGCCGCGTGTAGGATCTTCAGCATTAATCCGACATTCAATTGCTGTCCCCTGGCACTTAATATCCTCTTGCTTAAATGGCAAAGGTTGTCCAGCGGCGATCCGAATTTGCTGCTGAATCAAGTCAATACCTGTCACCATTTCGGTGACCGGATGTTCCACTTGGATCCGAGCATTCACTTCGATAAAGTAAAAATTCTCTTCGGCATCCACGATAAATTCGACGGTGCCCGCGTTGGTGTAGTCCGCGTTCTTGATCATTCGAACTGCGGCATCACAAACGGCAGCTCGTGTCTTGTCCGAAATGTTCGGTGCAGGGCTTTGCTCGATCAACTTTTGGTGGCGGCGTTGGACAGAACAATCACGTTCCCACAGGTGAACGACATTGCCAAAATGATCCGCCAAGACTTGAACTTCAACATGTCGCGGATTCAAAACATATTTTTCTAGATACACACCGCCGTTGCCAAATGCCGCGAGGGCTTCGGTTCTTGCCTGCTGCAATGCCGTCTGCAAATTCTCTTCATTCTCAGCGACCCGCATTCCTTTTCCGCCACCACCGGCGGTTGCCTTAATTAGAACGGGATACCCAATCCCTCGTGCAATCGAAATCGCTTCTTCGTCGTCTTCGATTAAACCTGCGCTGCCTGGCACCACCGGCACTTGCGCCTTGTTGGCCAAATCTCGGGCGGTGTTTTTGTCGCCCAGCATCATCATTGCCTTGGGCGAAGGGCCAATAAACTCAATGTTGCAATCTCGACAGACTTCGTTGAAATGGGCATTCTCTGATAGAAAGCCAAAACCGGGATGAACCGCCTCGCAGCCGGTGACTTCTGCAACGGCAATGATTTGGTTGATTTTCAAGTAGCTATCAATGCTACGCGGACCGCCAACACAGAACGCTTCATCGGCCAATTCCAAGTAATTGCTGCCTCGATCACCTTCTGAAAAGATTGCAACCGTTTCAATCCCCATTTCTTTACAGGCGCGAATGATTCGAAGGGCAATTTCACCGCGATTGGCAACCAAAATTCGATTAAACATAATTTCGCTAGTCAGAAAAGTAGTAACGCTACCTGAACAGACGACAGCCGCCCAAAGCAGAAAAAAATGCTTTCAACGGCATGTCCGAAAAACAAGAATTCAAACCTAACTTCAGATGCGATTCGCCATTGGGCTGATCCACTAATTAAGCAACACCGGGCGAACCGTCTTCGCACGAAAAATCTTCGCACCTTTAGCACGAACGATCTCCGGAAAATCGCTTAAACGTAAACCGCAACTTGGAAGTACAAACCGATCTTTAGGCAATGCCCAAGAGATTCAACCCTCATCATACGACCGACAGGACGCAAGCCAATCCATCCACTACTTCAACTTACTTGCGTTCCGCTTCTGACACACTAACGCACTTTGAAAAGGGGCTTGTTGACGTCAACAGCCTCTTCGTTCTGCACCAGAACTGCCGTGATCGTTCCCGAAATGCCCGCGGGAATTTCGCTGAACATCTTCATTGCCTCGATTTGGCAAACAACGGTGTCAGCCGAAACCGTATCGCCTACCTGAACATACATTTTGGCTTCTGGACTAGGCTTAGAATAGAACGTGCCCACCATCGGACTCTTGATGATCTTGGTGTTCGCATCCTCAACCTCGGCCGCAGGCCCCACTACTGCTGGGGCGCCGGCTGTCGGCATTGGAGACGCCAGCGGTGCGTAATTCTGCATCTGAGGATAGCCCTGCATCGGGGCTCCCATGATCACGTGCGGTGGGTTTTGATCACCACGACGCAAACGAATCCGACGTTCGCCGTGCTTCAAATCAATTTCACTCAAGTCGTTTTCACGCATCAATTCGATCAAACTCTTGACGCGAGCTACTTCGAATACTTCGTTCTCAGGTTCACTTTCCGACACTCTCAAGCTCCTTGGCTCCACCCTATCTACCGAACCCAACCACAACCCAGATCCCAGCCAAAACCTTGGCTGTTCCAAGCAGGACGCAACTGCAAAGCATGCGTTTCATTCGAGAAATAGGGCTATTACTTTGCCGGACATCAACCTCCGGCTTGAAGGCAAAAACTATACTACAAACTGGCTAACTTGAGTTCTCGCACAAGACCCCAACCCGCTAACCCACCACAGTTTACAGCAAGCTAACAAAGTTGTCCTCTAGGGATTTGGGCAAGTCGCTAAGAACTTCGTGCCCATTGTGCGTAACCAGCACGTCATCTTCAATCCGAACCCCACATTCGTCGGGAATATAGATCCCTGGTTCGACTGTCACGACCATCCCGGGGCTCAAAACCCCTTGTGCCGTAGGTGAAAATCTTGGCTGTTCATGAATTTGGAGGCCAAAACCGTGCCCCAAACCGTGCCCAAAGAAATCACCATACCCTGAATCTTGAATATGCTGCCTTGCCGCCTGGTCAATCGAACGCAGGTCAGCCCCAGGCTGGATCAATTGGATTGCGATCTGTTGAGCCTGTAGCACGACGTTGTAAATTTCAATCAATTGGGTCGATGGCTCGCCCGTAATCAACACTCGAGTCAAATCACTGGCATAGCCTTGATAATTGGCCCCCCAGTCGATCAACACCGAAGCGGCCTCTTTGATTTTTACCGTTGAAATTCCAGCATGAGGCAACGCTGCCCGTGGGCCAACACCAACGATCATATCAAAAGCACGCCCCTCGCCTCCCAGTTCCCGAATCGTATTTTCCATCTGATGGGCAACTTGACGCTCGGTCATTTCGCCACTCAAAGTCGATCGCATTCGCACAAACGCCTGCTGCGCTAGATCGACGCTCTTGCGAATTAACTCCACCTCTTGCGCATCTTTGACAGCACGTTGATTCTGAATCAGCAGACTAGAATCTTTCCAACTTACGCTTGGCAACTCTTGGCATAGTCCGTCAAACACTGCCTTGGTCATCGCGTCCGTTTCGATCACGATCCTTTGGGCTCCCACGCCAGCAACCGTCTGTGCGATCGACTGACGCATTTCGATTTTTGCCGTCCGAGTCACCAATTCCAGATCCGAGCATTCATCGCGAATCTGCGTATCATAGCGACTGTCACTTAGAATCATTTGCTTGTCGGCGGTTAACAAAAGATACGAGGAATCACCCGTAAATCCACTTAAATAGCGGACGTTGATTTCGTTGGTGACCAGTATCGCATCACCGCCCATCTCTTGAACTGTCTTGAATATTTGGGCGCGACGCCTAGCGAAATCAAACATGATTAACCTAATTTTAAGAGCAAGCAAATTCCAAGCTTCAACATCAAAATATGAAAGTCACCGGGGCAAGGAACGTCAACTTCCAAATGGATGCTTATCCAAATACCGTCTGATGATCAATCGCTGGCTTGGACATCGACTCAGCCATCTGACTTTTAATTCCTTTAATTCATTTAAGAAGGCTGCCTTGTGTTGCAGCCTAAATTCTGGGGAAAAGTCGAATTTGCGGCGATTTCGAATTTGCGGCGATTTCGGATCTGTGGCGATTTAATGCGTCGCTGTCGTTGCAGAACCAACAGTGTCCGTGATCTTCTTGATAACCTGGTTATGTTCGTTGACCAACAGAGTAGTCACCTGATGCTGTGCAACTTCATTCTCTTCTAACTGAACATACGAGGCAATGATCACAATATCGTCCCGCTGAACCAATCGAGCCGCAGCGCCGTTGATGCCAATCACCCCGGAGCCGGCCTCGCCTGGAATCACATAGGTGGCGAGACGATTTCCGTTGGTGACGTCATAGATTTCCACCTTTTCGTACGGCAGAAACCCGCTCGCCTGGATCAAGTCACGATCGATCGTAATGCTTCCCACGTAGTCCAAGTCAGCCTGAGTGACTCGAGCCCGGTGAATTTTGCCCTTCAAGAAAGTGCGTTGCATTGCACAAACGTCCTTCAATATTCCAACTTACAGGACCGGTTCCGCGCCCGATCACAACTTCGCACCTCACATTGTACAAGAATTCCCCTCGAAGCTAAGCCGACCGCCTGCGTTCGAAAACCGTCGACATTATCAGCATTTACCACGGCAAAATCCTTCGCTTGCCTAGCGCCCACAACTGTAGTAACCTTAAACTACATATGTAGGCGCACGTAGAAGCCTATTCGGCTAGAGAATAAGGTGATACCAATGACCCAAAAGAACCCGCCACCGCTGTCCGATGTGCAATACGAAGTCATGACCGTGGTCTGGGATCTGGCGCCGTGCTCGGCGTCGGATGTCTGGAAAGTACTACACAAACGCCGCGGAGTAACTCGGAATACCGTCCACACTTTGTTGGTTCGGCTGGAAGACAAAAACTGGTTGAATCGCGACATCGTCGCTGGCCACGTCTTATTCCAAGCCACGCTCAGCCGACAGGCAACCCAACAGCAATGTGTTCGACGATTGATCGATACGGTCTTTGATGGATCGGCCCAAGGCCTGGTCCTGACGTTGTTGAACCTGAGAACCATTTCCGAAGAGGAAGCCGTACGCATTGGCAGGATGATTGAATAAGCAAAAGGGGACAGGCATTTCAGGAAACACCCGACGAAACGTATTTGCGGATAGTTTTATGGAAGTGGAACCTGATTTGGCTTGCTTCCATTGGTGGCAGACGGCGAGTAGAAATTGCAAATCTGATATCTGGCACTTTCGATTTCCTTCAACAATTTCTTGAACAATTCCTTCGATGTTTGCCCGTCTTGTTCCGAACAGTCAAACTTTGAAATCTTTCGCTCGGTAAAACCGGGTAAAAGAAATTGGGACATGCCCTGCGTCAAATCGATTTTTCAGAATGGTTGCAATTCAGGTTAAAAAGAACCGAAACTGGTGACGGAAATTAGTCTACTGGTTCTTGGTGTTAGACCTGATATTGACGTGCCGTACTTTCGGCGGTATCGAAAATATCAAGTACCGAATCTTTAAAGATCTCCCCAACCGACTAACCTTTGAAGGAGATCTACATCCCGTTCCTTTTCAATGGAGCGGGGATCAACACGACGGATTCATCGAACCTCACAGTGCTATGCTGATCCCAGTGAAAGTGGCAGCAATGAAGAACCTGTTCTGCATGCAGTTGGACACCGGCGCTCCGTCGACCTTTTTGCGATCTGGGGCACTTCAGGAACTACGCAACCAGGGCGTCGATTTTGAATTGACGAAAGAAGGTGAGCGTACCAGCGTGCAGACATTTGGATTGAACGTTGAAGACAATCGAGTCAAACTAAGTTCCGACTCTGTGATGGGAAGCGACGCGCACTTTGCTTGGAACAACCCCGCAGCGATCAACGTCATCGGTTCGTTTGGTGCGGACTTCATTGATCGAAAAGTTTGTGAGATCGATTTTCCTGCCCTACAAATTCGCCTTCACAAGAGTCGCCCCATAGAAATGAAATCGCTAGGTGCCTGCAAGCCCTTCAAATTCAACGGTCGAAGGATCCTGTTGCCGGCAAAGATTAATGGTATCCAGATGGAACTATTCTATGATTTAGGTTGCAGTGCGTTCAGCTTATTGACTTCTGAGTATCACATTGAACGATACGCCGACCAAGATTCAACGGAGATAAGCTATAACGCGAATCGACATGGCGATCCAGTTTCATTCACCACAGACTATGTGCGTTGCTGGTAACCTTTGGCGACGTGGGCATTCCGCTGAAACGAATTCGCTACGCAGAACTATACACGTTCTTGCAGAGTTTGGTTGGCCGACTGATTCACGGCGGATTTTTGGACAACAAACCGCTTCTCCAGAGCAGCTTGTTTCTTGACTCGCAGACGAACGAATTTCTAATTGTTCCGAAGCTGTAAACGTGCAGTGCAACACGAAATGGCAGATCACCCAAGTCTCGACGCAACGCTGCCTTTAGTCCTGGCACTTATAGAGGCTTGCGGCACCGCAACTATGGCAGAATAAACGACCGGACAGGAGTCGCTTCAGCAAGGTAAGGCGAGCGTCAGAGGCGACAAAGGCTACCAATGGCCAGCAAAGTCTGGAAGGCAGCAAAGTCTGGAAGGCAGCGTAAACGCCTCACCTTAAAATCATTGTCACCGAATTGGGAAGCGGAACTTACAACCACGCCCGACTCACACCCGCAAGCAAGCGGATGCCAGTCGCACGTGCTTCACCGACAACGGGGCCCGATTAACCGTAAAGAATTTCGCGATCTGGCTTTTTGGCAGATGCCGGGTCAGTGGTTTTCAGACCTAACCACTGAAGCGACAGTAACGTGAGATAGGCGGGATTTAGATACAGATAACGCCGCCACAATCGGCCGGGTTCCTTTAACAGGCGGAACAGCCATTCCAGGCCCGCATTTTGCATCCAGGAAGGTGCCTGAGCCAATTGCCCAGCATGAAAATTAAACGCTGCACCCACAGCCAAGACCGGCATAGAAACTTCGTCCTTGAATTCGTAAGCCCAAACCTCTTGGCGAGGACAACCAAGCCCCACACAAGTGATTCCTGCGCCACTTTCCTTGATCGCTTGAACCAATTCAGCCTTCTCTTCCGCGTTGATCGTGCGAAACTTCGAAGCCAACTTGCCCACGATTTTCAGAGTTGGGAACTTGGCCAATAACTTGGCCTCAAGATCATCCAACAACGGTTGCTTGCCACCGAACAAAAAGACGCCAACGCCTTCTTTTGCCGCAGCTTCACACGTATGCAACATCAGGTTGGGACCGTAGACGCGATATTTTAACTTGGTTTTGTGTAGCAGATTCAAACCCCACCGAACCGGCTGACCGTCGGGCACAATCAATTCCAATTGATTCAAACGGTAGCGATGCTGCGAATCTAAAACGCCGGTCATCACTCCGTGCACCGCCAGCGCAGAAACGCCCAACGGGCGACGATTGTGCGCGGCATCGATAATTTTGGCGACCGCGCCTTCATAGTCAACGGCATTAATCCAAACGCCCAGCACATTGTATCGTCCTAGATCGATCATTTACTTGCCACCGCGGCCCAACGTTCAACATTGGCTTCGAAGATTTCACGGCAAATGTCGTGAATATTCTTCGTTAACTTCCAATCGGGATAGTGTGACTGAAAACGACTGACGTCGCTAACATACCAAATGTGATCACCAGCTCGGTTAGTTTCTGAATAAGAAAACTGTAACTGATTGCCCGAAATTTCTTCGCTAATCTTGATAGCTTCTAGCATTGAACAGTGACTAAATCGGCTGCCGCCCATGTTGTACACTTCAGCTACTCTTGGATTTTCGAAAAACACATCGAACGCTTGAATCAGGTCGTAAGAATGAATGTTGTCGCGAACTTGTTTGCCGGCGTAACCGAACACGGTGTAGGGGTTTTTAGTGACGGTGCATTTGACTAAGTAAGCCAAGAAACCGTGCAATTGAGTGCCACTGTGATTGGGACCGGTTAAGCAGCCACCGCGGAAGCAGACCGTTGGAATCCCGAAGTAACGACCGTACTCTTGCACCAATACGTCGGCCGCTACTTTCGATGCTCCGAACAAACTGTGCATCGAATGATCGATCGACATGTCTTCAGCGATACCAACATGACAGGCATGACTGGGGTCAATTTCCCAACGGGTTTCTTTTTCCATAAGCGGCAAACGATTGGGCGTATCACCGTAGACCTTGTTGGTCGAGGTGAAAATAAATACCGCTTCCGGGCAAAACTGGCGAGTCGCTTCCAGCAAGTTCAGTGTTCCAACCGCGTTAACGAAAAAATCGGTATGCGGCTCGCGTGCAGCCCAATCGTGTGACGGTTGCGCTGCGGCGTGGACGATCAGTTTGATTTCTTTGCCGTGCTTCTTGAACAAAGCCTCAACCGCATCGCGATCGCGAATATCTAACGCCACATGTTGGTACTTTGCACCCAGTTCATTAACCAATTGCTGGCGTTGCCAATCCGTAGACGCTTCGGCGCCAAAGAACTGTTGCCGCATGTTGTTATCCACGCCAACAACCTGAAGTCCCTTGTTGGCAAAGTGCCGAGTGGCTTCTGATCCGATCAAACCAGCTGAACCGGTAACTATGGCGATACTCATTAGTAAAAATTCTCCGACAGCGTCTGAATTTGATCGAGCGAGGGATCGCAAGGAATCGTCATGTCCCTGCAAAATTTTCGAGAAATGGCCTGTTTCCTTGCAAATAAATTACAAAACCGGCAGCCGAAGTCAAGTCATAAAACGCGTCATCACGCGTTCAGCCAACGAGTTTAGTCGGAAAGCAGATTCTTAGAAGGTCTAAGCAAACGCATTTGCCGCGTTTCGGGAACATCACCAACGTGCCACCGGATAAACAGGTCTTAATCCTCTACTTTTTCGGTGCCATCGGTACCCCTGTTTCCCAGTTTTCAAGCCCAATCAGAGGCAAAGCAAATTCAAAAGCCACGTCTTCGCCTTGGGTATCAGCCGCCTTGAATACGCCGTAGATCGGTTTTGTTTTATCCGCAGTCGCGATCGAATCCGCCTTCCGAGTCCAAAGCCCCAAATTCAGCCCGCCTGCCGCTTGGTCACGCGATTGCCTCTGTCCACCAAGACTTGGTGTTGGCGATAGCACGGCAAAGATGAATTGAACACACAGCACGCTTGCCAAAAACCTTGAAACCCACACAACACATCGCTGAACGGGCTTTGCTTCGAAATCGGGGCAGGTGGGCATGAGTTCTTTTCCTACAGTATTCGGGCAATTAAATTGGTCATCAAGAGTCTACGCTTCAGTCCGGTTCGGGCATTCGCTGCACGAAAAAGCGACGCAATTGGACCCAATTTCCATTGCCTTAGTTTTCCTCCGAATATGAGGCAAAAACGGGCGAATGGACATGTTACCCATTTTCTGTTGATAATAGAGGTAGAACTCGAGGCAGTTTTTTCGGGCCAATCCCCAAGAATGTACATTAACGAGGCTAATTTTGGACATTTCGCAAGCGCCCGATCCGTCAGAATCGCACAATCAGGCAATGGCGCGGCAGGCTCGGGACACTCTAAATCCACAACATGCGGTCCAATCTTCGGCGAAGCGATCAGGTAGTCCGTCGCAGCGCGAGATCGTTATCCAGTTGAACGACATCAGCAAACACTTTCGCGGCTGGCAAGCGTTAACTGGCGTATCGTTGCAAATTAGCAACCGAGTCACAGGGTTATTGGGGCCCAATGGCGCGGGCAAGAGCACTTTGATCAAGAATCTTCTTGGCTTGGTGAAACCCACAACGGGTGTCGGTCGCGTGCTGGGTCAAGACATGATCCGCGACAAACTGAAGATCCGACAATTGGTCGGCTACATGCCCGAAGACGATTGCTACATCGATGGTTTGACGGGCATTGAGATGGTGCAAATGTCAGCCCAGTTTTATGGCATGCCGGGCTTAGAGGCCTTGAGGCGAAGTCATGAAATCCTGGATTTTTGTGGATTCAAACAAGAACGATATCGGGAGATCAGTGGCTATTCAACAGGAATGCGGCAACAAATCAAATTCGCATCGGCCATCGTTCACAATCCAAAATTCCTAATCTTGGATGAACCCACTTCAGGATTGGATCCCGAAGAACGTGAGCGTTTACTGAAGCGAGTGCGTTTTCTGAATCGCGAATTTGGGATCGGTGTCCTTCTCTCGACACACATTTTGCCAGATGTTCAATTGATCTGTGATGAAGTGATCATCTTGGCCGGCGGACAAGTGAAGACGCATCAAACACTGAGTGAATTGCAAAGCGTTCGCTCGTGGACGCTTAAGTTGATCGACGCAAACGAACGATCGTATACGGAATTCTGTCAACTGTTGGTTCGGAACAAATTTCAAACCGAGCTCAAGCCCGACGGAGGCATCAACTTGACCACCGACATTGAAAGTCGCGAAGAAGTCGCAGGCAAACTTTGGCAATTGGGAAGCCAAGCTGGTGTGACCATTAGCCAGTTGTTTCCAACTCAAGAATCATTGGAAGCCATCTTCTTGAAAGCAATCGAAGGAACCCAAAATGCCTCTTCATGATGTTGGCTATCGTCGCTGGAATGGATCAGCGCGTGGTTTTGGTGGTCGCTGGTGGGCGATTACGAACAAAGGCTTCGAGATCGCCCTGCGCAGTTACATCGTACGCCGGATGATTTTCCTGGCTTGGTTACCCGCACTCTATTTTGGCGCCGGATTTTTCCTTTTCGAAAAATTTGTGGAAACCAATACGACGCTCAAGCAAGTTCAGGCGGCCAATGATATCGTTGAAGGTGTGGTCGAAGGTTTCGAAAAAGGGCTTGGCGAAAAGGGTATCGATATCGAACTCACGGCTCGAACGCCGCAAGCACTCCAAGAACGCCGCGACCAAGCCCGCCAAGCGGTAAATCGCAGTTGGCTGGGCGGGATCATTCGCTCGCTTGGGGGTGACGGAAGTCAAAACGTTTTGGATGCGTTAACCAATCCTGACGAAGGACAACGACGAAAGACCGTCTGGTCATGGATGATATTGCAATTCATTCGGGTCCCACAGGGATTGGCACTGTTGCTGTTGGTCGGCTGGGTTGCGCCGCCGCTGATTGCAAAAGATCTTCGCACCAAGGCGTTCCTGCTGTACTTCTCGCGACCGCTGTCCAAACTTAGTTACATCCTAGGGAAATTAATGATCTTGGTTGTACTGGCCGGGTTCATTACGACGTTGCCAGCGTGCTTGCTGTACTTTGTTGGCATTGGCCTGTCTCCTAACTTGGATTCACTGTTCCAAACCTGGGATTTGCCTTTTCGGATCGTGTTGGTTTCGATGGTTCACATTATCCCGGCGTGTCTTTTGGCCCTGATGTTTTCTTCACTGACCACTGAAAGCCGATACGCCATGTTCTCATGGTATGCCACCTGGATTTTGGGTTTCGTATCCTGGCAAGCGATTCGAGGAGCGTTCTTATATGGCGGTCCAAGGACACGCGACACCGAAATCGCACTTAGTGAAGGGGGCGCATGGATGTACCTATCGTTGTACGACACGATTGCCTCGGCCCAATCGTGGACGATTGGCGTTAGCGATGACTACAGCCATTCCTTACCGGCGTTCATTATCCTGGTCGCCCTATCGCTATTCTGTTTTTCCGTGATCTGGTGGCGAATTAGCAAAGCGGTGTTGATCTAGACCGCAGCATGAAACCTACCTGAAGTGAGTCGGCAGCAAACTTGGCTGCTTTGATTTGAATCACAGCCTTTGGCACACAAGCTATTTTGAATAAGTCGATATCTATGAGCAGTCTAATCGAGATGGATCACGTGACCAAACTTTACGGTAGCGTGATCGGATTGAACGATGTCAGCCTGTCGCTGCCCGAAGGTGTGTATGGATTGCTGGGGCCAAATGGTTCGGGGAAAACGACGTTTATCAATCTGATCATGGGACAATTGCGTCCTTCGATCGGGCAAGTTCGCATTATGGGCAGCAATCCAAGTTGGCAAGGAGCCTATCTAAGAGACATCGGCTTGTGCCCTGCGACCGATATTCATATACCCCATCTTTCTGGACTGGACTGGGTCACCAACCAAGTCAGCCTTTATGGCATTCCCAAACGCCGCTCCAGGCAATTGGCGATTGAAGCCTTGAAAAAAGTTCGAATGGAACATGCATGGGACCGCCTGATTTCGTCCTATTCTTTGGGCATGCGGCAACGCTGCAAATTGGCCCAAGCGATCGCCCATTCGCCAAGACTCTTGATCCTAGATGAACCGTTCAATGGTTTGGATCCGATTGGTCGAATTGAGATGACTGACTTCCTGCAAAAGTGGATCGAGAATGGCCACAGTCTGATTATGGCCAGTCACATCTTGCACGAAGTCGAAGCGGTGGACTGCAGCTTCCTACTGCTGACCGGTGGAAGGCTGTTGGCCTCGGGGACACCCACCGAAGTCCGGTCGCTGCTGGAAAACATTCCCAACCAAGTACAAATCAAGTCCGCTGATGCTCGAGCCCTGGCACCTCATGTTATGAGCCTGCCGTCGGTTTCCGATGTGAAAATCAACAGCGTCTCAGATACACTGACGGTCGCCACCGAAGCACCAAGAGCCTTGGCCGAATTGTTAGGGAATCTGGTTTCAACACACGGTTACCGTATTACCGAAGTGCGTCCTGAAGACGAATCGCTGCAAAGCCTGTTCTCAATTTTGATGCAAATCCACCGAGGAGAACGATAATGATTTTGGTAACACTTCAAGCAACCATCGCAACGACTTTGTTCGAATTACGGCGTTCAATCACAGGGCAAACAATTTCTGCAGCGGTGATTTTGTCTCTGTTTCCGCCTGCGATCATGTTCTTGATCTTCCGAATCGTAAATGGCCCCATTCCACCTGAATTAATTTTGGCGATCTTGCTTTGGATGGTAGGACTATTAGCGTTATTGCTTTGGGTGCCGCCAAATATTTATTCAGAATTGGAAGGGCAAACTTGGATCCTTAGTACCAGTCGCCCCTACGGTCGCGCGTCGCTGGTTCTGGGAAAGTACTTTTCGGCCATTATCTGGACCGTGTTGGTCGAATCCATCGCTTTAATGCTGACCATTATTGTCTGTGCGCCGTTCTTCGACTTGACCCCGTACATCTTTGGTTTCGCAAAAGTAATCTTATTGGCCGCGTTGGCTTATGGTGCCGTATTTAGTCTGCTGGGAGTGGTCGCGTTAAAACGTGCCATGGGATTTGCCGTCGGTTATTGCCTTGTGTCTGAAATGTTAATCGCTTTCGTCCCAGCAATGGTGCAAAAGTTTACTATCCAATATCACTTGCGCGCCCTCAGTTTTCACTGGATTTCAGACTTCGGCGCCAGTCGAATTGACGACGAACAATTTGCAAATTTCTTCAATCTGTTTGAACCACTTCCTATTTGGGCGAACGTCCTGGCACTGCTAGGGTTTGGCGTTGTCCTGATGACCATTTCCATCACAATAGCCAACTTTAGGCAGTACATTACCCACAATGAAGCATAATAAGTGCGTAGATTGATCATCTATGTTGCCAGCAACGGGTATGTTTTCGACGCACGGCAAGTTGTCCCCCCGCTGAAACTCATCGGCACTAAAACTCATCGGCAGTACGAACTCATCGGCAGTGCGAACGGCAAGCACTGCCAACCGGTGACCTGCGGTTGAGCAACCCAGACCAATAACGGCCTGCCGATTGCCAAGTGAATTCACACTCGTTTTCTGGTCAACAGGAACTTGGAATAGAGGACCCTGTTATGTTCGAACGATACCGTTCAAGAAACAGTTCCCGCGTCACGCCGTGGTTTGCCGTGTTGGCGTTGGGGCCCTTCAATCGAAACACATTATCTTGCCTGACACCATACTGCCTGGCACTTTCATTGTTTACGTTTTCGTTGTCCTCGACACCGTGTGCTGCGAACCCATTGGACGCGGGGAATTCACGGGCAGGTCAAAGCGACAAGAATATCGTTTTGTTCATTACTGACGATGAAAGCCCGACTCTAGGATGCTACGGCGATTTGGTTGCAAGAACGCCTGCGATTGATGCACTAGCGAAAGAAGGCACTCGGTTCACCAATGCTTTTGCAACCACCGCCAGTTGTAGTGCCAGCCGGTCAGTCATCCTTTCAGGCCTTCACAACCATATGAATGGACAGTACGGTCACACGCACGATTTTCATAAATTTTCGTCCTATCCCGATGTTGTTCAATTGGCACTGCCACGCCTACTAGCCCAAGCCGGATATCGCACAGCCAAATGTGGCAAGTACCATGTCGCACCCGAGGCTGTATTTCACTTCGAAACCACAATCCCTGGCAACACGCGTTCGCCCGTCCAAATGGCAAACAATTGCCGAAAATTTATTGAAGCCCCCAACGACTCGCGGCCATTTTTTCTATACTTTGCCACGTCCGACCCCCATCGCGGCGGCGGCGTCGACCAGACCTCACCATTGAAACTGAAGCCTGATCTTTTTGGGAATAAGAAGGGGGAAAAAAACTACCCTGGCGTCAAAGAAGTCTTCTACGATCCCTCCGATATGCAGGTGCCAAATTTCTTGCCTGACACGCAGGAAACTCGATCCGAACTGGCCCAATATTATCAATCGGTAGCCCGTATCGACCAAGGACTCGCCCAATTGGTCAAGATTTTGAAGGACGCCAGGGTCTACAACAAAACGCTGATTGTCTTTACCGCCGATCATGGCATCGCGTTTTCAGGCGGCAAGACCACCGTGTACGAACCTGGACTTCGAGTGCCTTTTATTGTTCGAAACCCCTACCAGAAAAATTCAGGCGTGGTCTGTAATGCATTGCTTAGCCACGTTGATATCACACCATCTTTGCTAGACTTTGCGGGTGCCCTGGATGCCAAAGAAAATCGGCCTGCAAAACCAATTGATGCCGATGAATTCTGGAAGGATCGTGGCCAAGGCATGATCGAAAATCGCAGAGGGCCCAATCGATTTGAACGCTATCACGGTCGATCGTGGATACCGATCTTGGGTAACGCAATGGCAGAACATCACCCGTTCATTTTCGCCTCACACACATTTCACGAAATCCAGATGTATTACCCGATGCGAGTCTACCGAGACAAACAGTACAAGCTAATTTGGAATATCGCTTACAAATTAGATTACCCGTTCGCATCTGACCTTTGGGCCGCGTCCAGTTGGCAAGCTCAATTTCAACAAGGCCCCAACGCGACCTATGGCCAGAAGACGGTGGCCCAATACATTGAGCGGCCCAGGTTTGAATTGTTTGACATTGCGGCCGATCCCAACGAGACCACTAACCTAGCACTCGACCCCGCGTATGCTGACACTCTAACGCGATACCAACTCAAGCTAAAGAAAATTCAGCATCAGTTAAATGACCCCTGGATCATGAAATGGGAATACGAGTAAACTTGCCCCGCGCCAGCAGCAGTTTAGCGTGGCTTTGGTTTTCGACCTTTGGCTTTGGCTACTGTTTTTTTGTTCGCGGCTTGGTTCGGCACACGAACCGAACGGAAGCCTGGCAAATTTTCTTCGACGAGACGATCCGACCCTAAAATCGCCTGTTCGGCACTCAAGGGGTCCACGACATTTTGGGGGTCCACGACATTTTGGGGGTCCACGACATTTTGGGGGTCCACGACATTTTGGGGGTCCACGACATTTTGGGGATCCACGACATTTTGAGGATCCACGATGTTTTTTGTATCAAAGCTATTTATCGTATCAAAGCTATGTTTGGCACCAACGGCAATCGTTTTTCGCTTGTTGCCCATGGGCGAAACTTCGATGCCTAATCCAGGCAAATCCGATTCAATTTTCGCCTCCAATTCGGCCAAACCCAAATCAAGTTTTGCAAAGCGTTGGTTAATTTTTTCCAAATCAGCAAGGCGTTGCACGGACATGCTTTCGGCCGACTGATACTTTCGCGTTCGTATTTCCATTGCTGCTAACGAAGGGATCTTATACCTTCTGCTCCAAACCTGCTAAACCACCATCATTGACCTCTTGCAACCCCTACGTTGCCACGATTTGGATTCCCTTCCCTTGCCTGTGATGCAAGTCGCCCTCTGATTATAGCCAATCGACATAACCAGATCGAGCGTCAAAACGCCAACTTGGTTTTGTTGTTTCTCTGCCCCTAGCCGCTACAACTGCTGCATTCAGGCCTTTCCGACCAGAACCACAATGTGTTCCGACCGATTCGAAGCTACATCGGAAACGAAAATCAACCTACGGATTCGGTGGTTGGCTGCACGTAACGCTGCATTTGGACGATGGATCGATAAGGGCGGCGCGCCGTTTGCGACGACTTCCCCAGCTCCACTTTGTTTGCAATGTTCTTTCGTATGCTATCGCTGGACAATTGGTTCCTCCGACCGTTTTCGCGCCGCAAAGCAAGCACGACTTGCCGTGTGGATAGCCCCTGCGCGCGGTCACCAGCTAGCGCTTTGCTGATTTTCGGGGCCTGTTTGATCGCCAATCATGCATCTGCGGCCACCCTACAATGGGATCACCCTGCCCTGCCGGAATCTTTGACCGGCAGCAATGTCACTCGAAGCGACGACACGATTGATAGTTCCAAGTCGCGACGTGTCAAACTGTTGCCAATCTCGGGAACAAGCATCAAGTCAACTTTGCCCGTTGGGACGGGGACAACATCGCATACCAATCCACTGGATGCCAAGTTGAACCAATTCCAGCATGGACAGGACTTCGTACCAACCACTTTATCAGGTGCGGCGCTTTCGCCGCCCCAACTAGGACCTTCGACCTTCACCAGTTCATCTCGAAAAGATGAAACACTACCCGCTCCGCTGGGTTCTAGCTTGCTGAAGCGAAAATTCAACAACGGCAACGCTTTCTCTGATTCATCGCTGGTCAATAGTCAAGGCGTCAATCCTCAGGGCAAGGAAGAGGCCGACCCCGAAAATGGGATCATCAAATTTTTAAAGCCATTGGCTTTGGAACCTCGGCGCCGCGAACTTTTGACCCAACGCTACAGCAACGGCAAGGTTCAAATTGAACGAGAAGTCGCCTTGGACGAACGCGGCAATTACATGAACGACGGTAAGTGGAAAATGTACCACACCGACGGTGAATTAATGGGCATTGGCAAGTTCACTAACGGGCAAATGACGGGCATGTGGCGCCGAGTTCACCATGACCGGAATCATCCCTGGTTTGCCTCAGCCGAATTCCAAGGCTTCACTTTCCCGCTAGTTTCTACCGCCGACTTTTCGGACGGCCAACTGGAGGGACTTTGGGTGATCAAAGACCGAGATGATCGAAAGGTTATTGAACTTAATTATAAGAACGGACGTCGCGAAGGCGACGGAAATTGGTGGTACCCCAATAGCCAGAAGCGTCGGCAACTGTCGTTCAAGAGTGATCTACTGAACGGCCAATGGCAAGAATGGAATGATTCAGGCAAGCAAAACCGCGAAGACTGGTTTCGTAATGGCCACAGAATTACCAAGAATATAACCTACTTTGAACCGGGTCGCCCGGAAACCGAACAATCATTCTTAGAGGCGAAACTGGAACTAACCCAAACCGATGACTGGTGGAATGCAAGACTGAGCACCTACCAGGCAACCGGCGAAATGATTCAATCGGGTCCCGTTCGTGCATGGTACGATAACGGCCAGAAGCACATGGCTGGCTACTTCAACAATGGTGCCAAGCATGGTGAATTTGCTTGGTGGCATCCCAACGGCAATCGCAAATTGGTTTGCCAATTCGAAGACGGTCAAAGAACCGGTCGCTGGATTTGGTGGCACGAAAATGGAATCAAGGCCGCCCAAGGCAGTTTTGAAGAAGATCTTCCCATTGGCGAATGGTTGGCCTGGGATCTGCAAGGCATTGCAACGCAATCACCCATTGATGGTGAATCGCGAGAAGTCCTGGCAAAGCCGGTATTAGATGGCGATTCAGAAACCGATCAACCTGGCGAAGAAGGTCTCGAAGAGCTTCCACCCCAATCCAGTCCGGGCGCACCAACACTGGAATTGCCTCCTCCTCCTGGCCAATCAGGCACAACCGATTCAGGCACAACCGATTCAGGCACAACTGATTCAGGCACAACTGATTCAGGCACAACTGATTCAGGCATAACCGAGTTGGGGACTGTCACTGGCGATGCTGAAAGAAGCGAAGCCAGCCCCGGCGAAGCGTCCCACGCCAATCGCGTCACTCCATCAGTGGAAGTCTTGGAACTGAACGGACGCAGTACAGAAAACCAGCCACAAGCCAGTGAATCGCAAAAAAACATGGGCCCACCCAGTGGCGATCAGCCCGAAACAGTCGCCCAAGATCCACCGCCAAAACCGGCTGCCAACGCGACCAACCAAAACAACTAACCCGTTTGGCTTCTCGACGGTTGGCGACGCGTAATCGAAATGCGTTAACAGAATCAACGAGCCCCAAGTTGTAATAATTGCTGAGCAAACTGTGGCGTTGTAAGGCCGTCCAATTGCAGAATAGTTTGATCCAGCGATTTCCCTTCAACCAAATTCTGCCGAATCGCTTTGAGTTGAGTCTTTGACTTTCGCCAACCCAAACTTGCGGCAAAATCGAGTGGTTGTTTGGCAGTGGGTTCAAGAGTCCCCTCGATCCAACTTTTGACTACACTATCGCCCGGCGGATTGCCTCGCAAATTGGCTTGCAGCGATTCCACTTGCGACCTGGATAATTCCAAAGCTGACAATCCCAAACTAACGCAGAACCAGTCGGGCAAATCGGGAGCCAAATTCGCCACCATAGCTGGAGCCAACAAGTTTGGCAGAGCGGCATCTAGTTGTTCTTGGGACAGAGAGGCTGTCCAAACAAGGTACGGCCCATCCACCGTTTTTGCCCAGTGTGAACGCTGGTCGAATGGCGTTTCCCGTTTTTCTAACATCTTGCCGAATTCGCTGTAATCGTAAGCTGAGTTCGGTACAAAAATGGCGATCTTTCCCTCTGCGTAGACGGACTTTTTATCACCCAGTAAGGAATTCTCTAATTTTGCGTACTCTTTTTCAGCCGACTTTAAGATATTATCCATGCGGCCTGAACCCAAACCATAGCCCGCGATGATGTTGAAGTGTTCCGACTGCGATTCCCGAAAATCCTGATCCACCAAGGCTAGCTTCCACTGTTGGATCGAAACCTCTTGACGATGTTTTCCAAGCTGCTGTGCATCCATCGCCAAAATCGAACTCAAGGTGGCCAGCGAAATCATGGGTTGATTCGGATCGGTCGCATCAAAGTGAGCACCCTCTTTGATCCAAGTGCTTATCAACTGAATTTTTTCATCACTCCACATGGGTCGATTGATCGGCATCCTTTGCCCATCGCCCATGCCCTTCAACTTACTAACCAGCAAACTAACTTCCGGATTGCCTGGCACGATAATTGAACCGCTGTCGCCGCCACGAAGCATTCTTGCAAATGAATCCAAGGACAGACCACCTCGAAGGTTATTTGCGTTAATATGGCAACCGTTACAGGATTCGGCCAACAAAGGCGCAATGTCTTTGGAAAAGAAAACCGTATCTTGATCGCTTGCCGGCGTGATCGGCCCAGCAGGCACAACCGGCCCGGAGGCCATCTGCATTAAGGGACGCAAATCGAAATCCAATTGGCCGCCGTCTAGTTTCGCGCCTTGATCGATCCAAGTTTTCACTGCTGACTTTTCTTCGGCCGTCAGTTTATTATTTCCTTTTGGCATCGAATCGTCTTCGATTACCGAATAAAGCTGGCTGGCACTGCTGTCGCCGCCCGAAATCAATCCAATCATTTGCGAAACGGACGCCAAACTAACATCACCCGAGCGGCGGCTGATGTGACATCGGCCACATTTTTCGGCAAGAATCGGAGCGACGTTTTTCGTAAACAGAACTGCGGTCGCATTCATTTCCGCTCCGGCCTCTGTGGCCTCGACATAATTGAATTTTAACCTCGGCAGTGCAGCCAAGGTTTGCCTTTTCGACTTTAGTAAACGATGAGCCATCACAAGCCGTTTGTGTTGTGATCGAATGTCCGACACCGATGCGCGCGGCGTCGCCTTCAATAGACCTTCAAGAACACCAATGGCTTGATTAATATTCACGGCAGCTTCGGCAAGGTCTTGATTCTTGAATGCCGTTTCAGCTTCGTCGATTTCAGCCTTAAATTGAGTAGCCGAGATCTCTTGCCCCACCAGATGGGCCGGGGATTGAAACGCAGTCGCCACAACACCAGTTAGGATCAGGTGGAACACCACCAAACCAAGCCAGCGGGATTTCCCTTGAATCATTTTCATTCCAACGTCTTCCTCTTACAACAAGCAATCCATTCCCCACTACCGCCACTCGCATCCCAACGGATCACGCTTACTCAATGGTTTCCGTTTGCAAGCAGTCGTCCCTTAGACAGTCCATACCGCTACACCCAAGCGATCAACGCGTCTGTACAGTATGGCGATTGGCTGGGCCTACCTAGCAAACACTGGAAAGCTACCGTGCATGATTCGAAAAAACACTTGAAAACCTGCCCACCCCCGCCACTTTAGTTTACCTCACGTGCCGGCGCTTTGCATGAAAACCCAAATCAAGAACACGATCGTAAACAGTAATAACAGGCCTAATCCCCCCAACATCCATACCGCCCTCCCCTTTTTGCTTGAAGCATCACTTGAAGCATCACTTGAAGGCTGACCGGGACTGCTGGCACTGCTGGCACTGGGTTTGATTCGATTGGACGGCCCCGTGTTGATCGCCATGCCAGCAACCTTCGATTTGGGCTGAATCTTGATCGCGAACGAAGGGGCCACTTGTAACTGCGGATCGATTTCAATGGCAGGCTTACCTGCCGGCACCGAAATGTCATCAAAGTTGGGCGTCTCGCCTGGGGCTGACTTGACGGGCGTGCCCAGATCAACCGCCTTACCTGGTTCCACTGTTTCAAACGCAGCGACTGGGGCGATCTTTTGGGCGGCGACCGTTGCTTGAGAAGGGCCACTGGTTTTGGGCGAGGCTACTTTATTGGACGAGATAACAATCTTTGGCGGGGCGTCTCTTTCTTTCGTCGAGATCGACACGGGATTTGCTGCGTTGGGAGTTTTTTCCAGCGGGGCAATCTTCGAGCTCAAGTCCGGCGTTGGGCGGTCCAGGCTAACCGTTGGGTCGTCAACCCAACGTTGCAATTGCCTGACCAGTTCCCCGCAATTTTGGCAACGATTTTCGGGCAACTTTTCCATCAGCCAGTCGCAAATATTCGAAAGAAAATCCGGACATTCTGAACGCAAGCTTTTTAACGTCGGCGGCTTTACCGATTGATGACGCACCAAACGCTGCGCAATCGAACCTTCAGGAAACGGCGGATGCCCCGCAATCATGAAGTACATAGTTCCGCCTAGCGAATAGATATCTGTTCGCTGGTCAACCTCATGACTATTGATTGCTTGCTCGGGCGAAAGATAATCGGCCGTTCCCAGCATCGTTTCATTGTGCATCATGGTCAGACTGGCCGAACTCTCCAAGAATTTTGCCAGCCCAAGATCCATCAACTTAATTTGCCCATCGGAAGTCACCAAGAAATTGCTTGGTTTGACATCGCGATGAATCAACCCGGCCTGATGCGCATACTGCAACGCCTTCGCGGCTTGCATTAAGTAGTCAATCGATGTCTCTATCGACAACTTTCCGACCTGCTTGACGACCGCCGATAAATCTTGGCCTTCAACAAATTCCATGACCATGTAATGCTGGTCTTCTTGATTGTCGATATCATAAGTCTTGACGATATTGAGATGATCCAGTGCCGCCGCGGCGCGAGCCTCAAGATAGAAACGTTCAAGGAAACTGGAATCGGCAATTTTCGATTTTGGCAGAACCTTGATCGCTCTGCGTTGTCCCAATAAACGATTTTCAGCCAAGTAAACGACACTCATGCCGCCAGCCCCTAAGACCCGCAGCAATTTATATTTACCAAGGAAAAAACCGCGAAATTTACCTGCGGCCAATTTCTCTGCCTGCCATGACGTCACAAGAGAATTCTGGACCAGAAAATCACACAACTGCCTAATGGTAAGTTCTGCGGTCTGCAGACCAGCAGAATTCATTTCGGCTTGAAACTGTCGAACCGCCGTTTTTAGCTCCGCAGTCTCAATCAGCTGGCTTTGCTTCAAAGCGTTAATAAAATTTGTAAGCTCTTGCATTACAACACACTAATAATGAATCTGGGTTCCCGGAGCGTTTTTCAATTGACAGCAATTGTACCAGCAATTTTCCGAAAGCTCAGCATGCCGCTAACCAGAACTTGTGCTTGCCGACCTAATTACCAGTGATGTCACATGCCAATTCACTTTCATTTCACACGATAGAAGACCGCCGAATTCGAATTTCATCCCCAGTCGCAAATTAATTATCGAGTCCCTGCGTTATGAATTCCATTGGATTGTTTGCCAAGTACTGGCAACCTGGAAAAGTGAAAACTCGATTGGCGGCGTCGATTGGAGCCTCTGTTGCGGCTGATTTCTACCAGCAGATGCTGAGGGTAACACTGGATCGACTGTCCGATGTTGGTGATGTTCGCCAAATCGTCTTTACGCCCACTAAGAATCAAGAAGACTTTGCTTCGCTAAATCCAAAGTGGCAAATTCAAGCACAATCCTTGGGCGATTTGGGTTCTCGCTTGGAGAACTTCTTCGCGAATCAGTTTACCTTGGGAGCAACCAAAGTAATCGCGATCGGCGGCGATTGCCCTCAGATCTCGAGCGAAGTCATCGAAGACGTGTGGACGCAGTTAGAACAGAAAACAGCCGTTTGGGGTCCCGCCCACGATGGCGGCTACTACTTGATTGGGCTGAGCCAAATGGAACCCAGTCTGTTTCGTGAAATTGACTGGAGTACGCCAAAAGTACTGGCACAGTCCATAGCTCGTGCCAATGTCGCGAACATAGCATTTGCCCTTGCAAGGGAGTCTTACGACGTGGACGATCTGAAATCACTGACCCGGTTCGTGGAAGACTTTGCGACCTCGGAAGACGTAAACCTGGCAAGGCTTGCCCAACTATTCTCGAAATCTGTGCAAATATAGACCTTAACCGCTGTTTCTGTTCCTTGGTCGGCTTGCAAATAAGCGATTAGCAAAAACAATAGAGCTTTGACCTGCGTGACATTGGCTTTACATTGCCAAACGTGAACGATTTAGAACTTCGTTTACCCAATTTAATGAGTTATCCCACCGCCGTTAGCATAAATCAATCTTACCGAGGAAATCCATGAGTTCCGCGAAAACAAAGGTCGAACTAGTCAATACCAAAGCGCACATTCTAGGAGACACCCGTCCACCATGTTATGTGTTCAAGAACGTCGTGGGGATGGCAAAACACGTTGCCCAAATCGTGGCAAACGTCATTCGCGAAAAAAATGCCCTCGGACAAAACGCGGTCCTGGCATTGCCCGCGGGTTCGACGCCGGTCAGTGTCTACCGTGAACTGATCACGATGCACGAAGCGGGCACTCTGGATTTTTCGAAAGTCGTTGTATTCAATCTTGATGAGTACTACGGATTGCCAACCACTAGCTTGCAAAGTTTCCATCGTTGGATGCAGGACCACTTTCTGAAGTTCGTCAACATTCAGCCCAGTAATATTCACATCCCCGACGGCATGATACCAAGAGAAACCGTTGCCGATCACTGCCGACACTATGAAGAAAAAATTCGTGCCGCCGGTGGCATCGACTTAGTGATTTTGGGCGTTGGAAGTAACGGTCACATTGGATTCAACGAACCCTTTAGTTCGCGTGAAGGTCGCACTCGACTTTGCATGCTTGACCCGGTAACGCGTCGTAGCATGGCCAGTGATTTCTTTGGTGAAGAAAATGTTCCCAGCCATGCGATTACAATGGGCCTGGGTACGATCTTGGAATCGCGTCGAGTCATCTTGATGGCGATGGGCGAGCATAAATCTCGGATCATCAAGGAAGCCCTGGAAACGCCGGCGAATAAAAAAGTGCCAGCGTCTTGGTTACAAGATCACCCCGATGTGAAATTCTTCTTGGACGAAGCGGCCGCTAGTGAGTTACCTAGATTCAAGATGCCTTGGTGTGTCGAATCCCCCGACTGGGATGATGACCTGTTACTAAAACGAGCGATCTTGTGGCTCTGCCAAAGCACGGGCAAAGCTCTCTTGAAACTATCTGACGAAGATTTTCGCGAACACAATCTTCACCAACTGCTACGCCGAAAAGGCCCTGCCCACGTAATCTGTCAGAAAGTTTTCCGTTGGATGATGGAAACCATTGAATATCATCCGGCCGGGAGGGAGCCTAAACGAGTCATCTGCTTTAGCCCACACCCGGACGACGATGTGATCAGTATGGGTGGGACTTTGATTCGCTTGAATGATGATGGACACCAGGCTCACATCGCCTACATGACCAGCGGAAATATCGCAGTTTTCGATCATGACGCTCAACGCTTGGCAGACTTGGTCACCGAGTACAACCGATTGTTCGATATCGACCAAGCCAAATCATCCGCCTTGGAAGACCTTGTTGGCCAGTCCTTTCAAAGCAAGTTACCCGGTCAGCCCGACATCGAAGAAGCGGGAAAAATCAAAACCTTGATCCGTTGGGGAGAAGCGAAGGCAGGTGCCGTAAAAGTTGGTTGCAACGACAAGAACTGCCACTTCTTGGACTTGCCTTTCTATCGAACAGGCACCATCGATAAGAAACCGCACGGCATCGAAGACATTACCATCGTCAAAGACTTGATCTTATCAATTAACCCGCATCAAATTTATGTTGCGGGTGATTTGTCCGATCCGCATGGTACGCACCGAGTCTGTGCTGAAGTTATTTTTGCCGCCGTGGCCGAAGTTGAAAAAGAGACCGGATGTCGACCTGAGGTGCTCTTATATCGAGGTGCATGGCAAGAGTATGAATTGCACGAAATTCAAATTGCGATTCCGCTTAGCCCTGACAATATTCTGCGAAAGCGAAAAGCGATTTTCATGCACGAAAGTCAGAAAGACGAAGCGTTGTTCCCCGGATCAGACCCTCGCGAATTTTGGCAAAGAGCCGAGGATCGCAACAAGGGAACTGCGGATAAATACAACCAACTGGGATTGCCCGAATACTTCGCGTTGGAAGCATTCGTGGTTTGGGATGGAAATCCGATCTAGGGCGATCGTTCCCAATTGCCGTAAAAGTGCTCAGCAAAGAACATCGTTTCTGATTGCTCGGGATGCTGCTTATTTTTGGACTCGTGCCCAGCAGTTCAAGAATTTAGGGTATTACCGATAGCGATTTCGTACTTAAATGATAGCGCACGTTTGCCAGAACGTTCTTGGTCTGGCTGCGACAATCGTCCAATAGCACCACTTGATGGTTCTTCACGGATCTAAACCGCGGTGTCTAACCACTGGCAGCGGTTGGGACGGCATACGGGTATTGCGTCACTGGAATCACCTCAAACCAAAGATTTGGCAGACCGATTATTTCGGCATTTTTGTTTCGATGTTGGCGAACATATTTCCTGCTGCGTTCCCGAATACCTCGACGCTGCCAAACGCCACCAAGATAATTAGGCCGACCATGATCGCATATTCGACAGACGTTGTGCCATCGTCCTCTCTCAGGATTCGTTGTAACCAACCCACGGGTTCTCTCCAATAAATGTTAGATGATTCTTCTACAATATTCCAGGCAAGTTTAGGTTAGACCAACAACTGAAAATGCGATTTATCCTGATTCGCACTTATTCTGCGTAAGCCATTTTTAGAAATTAACGATAATCCTGAATATCGGGAAAACTTGGCTTACAACGATGCCAAAGTGACAAGCGGATCATTCCAAGATGTTGACAGCCTAAACGTTGCGGGCCCAGGAATCGCCCATCGGCAAATAAACAAGCGACCTGAATATGGCAAGCTGGATTTCCTCTAGAATGAACCACTGGGCGAAGTGACCAGCGAATCCACGTACATCCACCCGATATCATTTAGCGATTAGCCAAACTTATGGACAACGTCGAATTCCAATGCAATCACTGCCAAGCCGGCTTGCGGATTCGAATTTCCGATCAAGAAAAACTGATTCGGTGCCCAGGCTGTCAAACTTTGCAACGATTTTCTGGGCCCAAGGTTTCGTCGGATTGGCAAACCAAGCAGCCATCCAACGTCGCAGAAAACGAACGGTGGTCCGTCAAAGCCTCCAACGGCCAAGAGTTCTTAAACATCAGCCGCGCCGAATTTGAAGAGATGATTCGTTCTCAAAGGTTAGGTGACGATGCACTGTTCATCGGGGGCGGATACCACACTTGGACTCCGTTGCATAAATTATTTCAATCAGCAACCGGTAAGCAGCAAGGCGGGCCTCTGCCGCCGACATCATCATCGCCGGCCTACCACCAGCAACGCTACTTTGCTTCGCCACCGCCACTTCCACTCGAAGACCAGCTTCCCACGGGGAACGCTTGGTTAGTCTTAATCTTGGGAATCACCAGCCTCTTTACCTTTTGCTTCCCGATTTGCTCTGTGGTCGGACTGATCCTGGGCTTGCTAGACCTTGCCAAGATGGGAAATGGTAATATTTCCAATCGGCAAAGCACGACATTAACGATCGGTATTTTCATTTGCGTCGTAAGCTTGTGCCTAAGCTTCTGCTTCTTACTACGATTCCTAGTTTAACGAAGCGACAACCATTCGGCACAACAACGCCTGCCCTAACGCGTGCCCACTAAATCAATGGCGATTGCAACCCAAAACGGTTCATCCTTTCCTTGCCTACAAGTGACTAAAAAAGATCGCAGACAAAAGCCTTGCCTGCGATCTTCAAATTTCGAACAACCCGATAGTCGGACTTCTTACCGGCTTACTTTTATTTCTTCTTTGGCATTTGATCTGCCTTGATGTCGAAAATCAAAAAGTGAATACCGGTGGCATCGTCGGTCATGAACCCACCGTTGGTGTTAAAGTAGCTTTCCAATTCAGTTAGTTCTGGCAATTCGTTCTTATCCATTGAATCGGCCAGGCGACTTAGGAAAGGCTGGTCGTCGGCACCGCTACGAATTAGCTTTCGCAAATCATCGCTTCGCAAAGCGTTCCACACTGGAGCCAATTGATTGACTGGGCGACTGAAGACAATTCCAGAAGGTTTTTGACCGTCCAACAGTTTTTCAGCTTGCTCGCGTACCATCTTGTAATCTTCCGCATCGTTCATAGAAGCGAACTTACCTTTGTGCGTCTCGATCAAGTGCTCCAACAATTCAACACTATCGGCGATCACCAATTGGTTGTCTAAGAATGTAAACGCTGGCGTTGGAAAACGGACAACGTTCTGCTGAGCTTCCTGCTGAGCTTCCCGACGAGCCCGCTCATTAGCGTCCAACCCTTCATCATCCAAGCGTTGGGCACGACGTTCACGAGACTGGTTAGCGTTTCCGATCGCTGCAACAAACCAATAATCAACGCCATCTTTCCGTTTGGCTTGGATCGCATCTTCACTTTGTTCGGCAACTTTTTCCAAAAGCGTTTCAACGGTTTCACGCATCTTCGCTTCGTCATGCACTTCGATCATGTACGCATTGCTGCTGCCATTGAATGCTTTGGATTCCGGATCCGACCAAGCCACAATGGAAACAAATCCTGTCAAGGCATCGATGATTTCGGTCTTGATATCGAGTCCGATCGCTTCACTGGCACGTTCCAAGTCACCTGAAAGGGCATCTGCACCGCGAAAAGTATCATTGATCGATTCAATACCGCCATACATTTTGGGAATGTCAATGCTGGTCACCATTGCCATAGATGCATCATCTGGGATTACGTTACTTAAATTGTAATCTCCCGCCTTCATCGAAACCGCTTTCAATAGACCCTCTCTTGGACTGGCCATCAAAATGTGAAAGTGATTCAACGATTCGAAGGTTTCGTTGCCAGGCAGAACCGCACCACCAACAGCCAGCACGCCGTCCAAACCGATAACAGGTAAGACACCTACAGCAATAGCCGCAATGGGTTCGCCACGAGTGGCCGCTTTGAAAATTTCAATCGGATCGGCAAAGAATGTCATCAGGGGCGGGTTGTCTTTATCAACCTTGCAATGCCCCATGATGGTTCGGTACTTGCGATTTTCAACGAATGGACGGGTCTGCTCTAGCGGGCTGCCCTTCAAGTTAGCAATCATTTCGGCACAAAGATCACGACTGGTACTGAAGTACAGTGTGTTACCCTGGCGGAAGTAATGTATATTGCGATCACCATTGGTGTTTAGGATTTCGATTTCAATATCGTCTTCCATCTCGGTGGTAACCTCTACACCGTCTGCTTCTGCATCACGTCGGGCAAGCCCCAACAGTTTTTCCGCAGTTTCTGATTCTGGATCAACATCCAAAATCAAAATACCTTCCATGGGTTTGCGGCGTTTGGCGACCATCGCAAAGCACATTTCTCCGGCAAACAATTCTTTAAATTGCTCCAATTCAATATCGTCTAAATTTTCTTTTGCATTCTCATCATACTCTTGCTTTAAGTTGTCATACAGATCGGTGAACATCGGCGCAATGCGCTCATCGTTCATCATCTTGCCCATGCCATTTTCTTCAAACTTGGCAAACAGTTCTGGAAACGATCGGACGCGAACATACAAAATCGTTTCCTCGGGAAGGACACGGTTGCACGCCGGACGTGCCTCCAGTTCGTCTTCCTCCTGAGCTTGAACCCAACTTGGAGTCAAAGCCAGAACGAATAACCCAGCCCAAAACAAACCGACCGCCGACAATGACGTCATTGATAATCGGTTTGTGGGCACCTGAACACAACAGGCATTCGGTTTGACCAAACTGACTAGTGGCAACTTAAAATACGATCGCATCAATGAAATCCCTTTAAAATTCGCGGCGACTTGATAAAACACCACCGCCCAAAATGTTACGGCTGGATCAGGCAACTAAGTTCCGCTGCCGTCGAACCGTCAAAATGTTTTGTAAAATCTTACCCGGCAACTCTGCCCGGGTAACGTGTGACCTGCTTAAAACCATCGCCCTCAATCACCCATAGATCAAGTGACCGACAGTGATGCCGACGGATCGTTGAATATTAAGTTCAAGCAAGAGAGTTAGCCAAACGCTTGGTCGCTTTAACTTTTGGGTAGCACCCTGGCGATTCGAATCGCCAGGAAGCGGAACCTGGCGACGCCTAACATTGGCACCAAGTATCGACGCGGCAAAAATTCGAAGCGAACCAGTTTGAAGCGGCAGAAACAAGCCCCGAAGCCTGCTTTCCCTGGTTTCTCCCCGCCTTATTCACTAAAAACCCGCGTAGTCCGCCAGAGGTTTCGAATTTCACGAACAATTTGACCCAATCACCGAAATTTGGCAAGCTTAGTCAAAGTTGAACAGATGTTGGCATTATCCTAAGAGGGGGCTTTGTGCCGAAACTTAAAGAGAATTGAATTTTGACCTTAATTTTGCTCGATCTAAGTTACAGTATCTAAAAGCGGAACCTTTTCCAGTTCGACCGGTTCAACTAGGTACGCCACCGTTCCCTCTACCACGATACTCGGAGCCCTGAGCATGCCACAAACGAATTCCATTCCTTCCAGGAATCGGTGCATTGCTAAATTGCACTATCAATTGGCAGTGGTCGCATTGCTAGCGTTGATTTCCCCGGGTCTTGCCGCTGCCCAAATCACTGGTGGGAACACAAGTGGCGGTGCTGCCGGTGGCAATACCGGTGGTGCGGCAACCGGTGGTGCGGCAACCGGTGGTGCGGCGGCCGGTGCCGACCCCAACGGCGATTTTCAAGGGCAAGCATTGGACCAAAAAGCGTTTGATGACATACGTCGAGAAGTCCGCTTCGCTGGGCAAACCAACGATACAATCGTTCACCCTTTTTCCAGCACTTTAGTTTTGGAAACGAACGTCGATGCAATTGGCGGGCGAGACGGAAGCACAACGGACACTTCAGCTGCGCGAACCACCACGGGAGCCACCGGCGGTGCCAACACAAACGGCTTCCAATCACCGTTTGGCCAAATGTTCGGCAATGAATTCGGTTTTGGCGGCGCCGCCCAGCAGCAGCCAGCCGTGATTAGAAGCCGTTTGTCGTTTGCTAAAACGGAACTGATGGGAACCCCCGCAGGGCAAGGCCTTGCCATCAGCACGGGCCAAATTGGGATCGCTCGTTCATCCGCAGTGACCAACAGGATGCGTTCAATCCCTGGGTTGGGTCAACAAAATTTTCAAATTCAACTTGGGCCCGATGGCACTGCGGTTCTTGTGGGTACGGTTGAAAACGATGCCAGAAAAAGTCAAATTGAAAGACTATTAAAGTTCGAGCCCAGCATTTCAAGAATTGAAAACCGATTAACGACTTTGCAATAATCATTCTCTGCGACTCAGCCCAATCTTGATGCACCCTAACACAGATGTACTGCGTCAGATAAACCCGGGTCGAAGTTGGGCGGTGAATTACATTTTGATACTTCAACGAGCGTTGTGGACCCTAGTTCACAACGCTCGTTTTCATTACGCCAAGCTTCACTAACCACCTGCGTTTCAATCCACGCTCACCCCCAGAAGTGCTCAGCCTTTGACGGCCTGGGGGTTTCTACCAATCTTGAAAGCATCCGCACAGCAGCAGCAAAATTGCTGCGACCCAAGCGATGACAGTTCACTACAATTCACATTAACTTGCTTCAAATACGCAACTCTCTAGATGCCGAAAACACGTGGCCCAGTACGGCTCAGACCGACGGCGATGACAGCAAATCGAAGCATTAAGATTGCGGTCGGAACATGAAAGACTCGCGTCCGGCATAGACTTGTCAACAGAAAGTACTGGACGACCCTTTTACCCCGAACCTGAAACAGGATGACGGTTGATCACCTGTAAAAAAGTGCCAGGCGTCTAGGATAGACTACCACACCGATACAAACGGCAGTGCTACCGTTATTACGGTTGTCCCAAAACAGATTTGCACACGGCAGCGGACGTCTAATTGAATTACCGCTTTTCACGCTCCAAAACCAGCAGCCATCGATTACTGTTGAATCTGTTGGTTGTGCTAATTCAATGATGCAGGCGCTGGTTTCGCTCTGGCTACTCCCGGCAGTCCTGAATTCACCTTGGGACCCGAACGGCGAAATGCATCAA